>JAHIVN010000077.1 GCA_018816645.1 Patescibacteria group bacterium
GATCTGGTTATCTTTGTCTATTTCAAGTTTTCCGTCAACCACGGTCCTGAACCCGGGAACGTCCGACTTCCTGCCGGTTTTTTCATAGACAAGCCTGTTGTGTGGATCAATTTCAAATCTTATCTTCTCTGTTTTTTTCATCGCGTTTTGCTTATAATTCCTTTTGAATGTCGCAAAAGTTCAAATATCTGCCTTAATTTCCCCTTGTTTTACGCTTGTTTCCCTACCCCAATGTCGCAAAACTATTACTTTTGCGACATTGGAAAAAGCCCTTTCTATCTCCTTATGCTCAGCAAATTGGTTAATCATCTCCCATCCTAAAATTTAATCTGATGTCTACACAGAGTAATTTCTTGTAGTTTACTTACCCTTGCCTAATTTACCACCAAGATTTTCGTAAATTCCTTTTTTTCTGCCCTTGTTTATACCCAGCATAGCATTAACTAATGATTCGAGTTTTTCTGACAGAGTATCCCCGGGAATTACAAAATCAGGATCACTAAAAACTGTCTGAAAATCCGCCTCTATCCCAGCAAAGCTGCTACTCAAAGTAGTTTCCAGCTCTGCTATTCTTGCTTCGGCTTCATTTAACTCAGCTTGCCGCAATGCTAATTCACCCTCTAACCCTGCAATGGTTTCATTGGCAACCGCTAACTGCGCTTGAAGCTGAACAATTTGCTCAGATAAGTTATTTATTTCACTCTGCAAGCTAATAACCGCATAAATAATCTCGTCTTCACCAGCTACACCAAGTAGGTTGATGAGATTGTCTATTAATGTTCGAAGTTCTGGACATCCGCCTAAACCTGCCGGGACAGAAAGTACGATTGTGCCTACATTTGCAAACCCATCATTGTCGGTAACGGTTAATGCAGCATCATAAACGCCAATGTCTACACTGTCCATTGAAACAGTCTCGCCGGCAAATATATAGTCCATACCTTCGGGGTCACGGTTATTCAAACACCAGTCCCAAGAAACGATTGTCCCATTTGGATCATAAGAACAGCTGCCGTCAAGAATAAGTTGGTTGCTTTCATCTAAGCCCGGTTCAGCAACAGCACTAGGGTTAACGTCTATTTCATAACCTAAACCATGCAAACCGTTTTGATAATGTTGTTGGATTTCTTCTAAAGTAAGGGCTCGATTATACATCCCAACTTCATCGATAGAGCCCTTATAAAATCTCGTAGGCGTCCCTTTGCCCCAACTGAAAGCCATGTTAATCGCTCTCGTATTTTGGGCTATCTGAAAAGGTAGTTCTGTTAGCTCAGAAGATAATACTCCATCGATGTAAATACATATTTTCGACCTTATTCCATCTACATCAAAAGTGCCCGCTACATGATGCCATTGATTATCCAAAATATATTCTTGTGCCACCACAGTTGGAAAGTCCCCAGCACCATACCCTCCTCTCCCAACAACAAAGAATATATATCCTTCATCTATGTTAATTTGGAATGCCCAACCTGTGCTGTCTATCCAACCATGCGATTTGTCAATAACGAGAACTACTGGGCCAGGTTGAGACGGAAGGCTTCCTCCTCCACCGGGTTGATCTGGAGGCGCTTTCATCCAAAAATCAACGGTAAGCTGAGTTGTTGGATCTAAGTTAGAACCATGAGGAATCGTCACGCCATCATTAATACCATCAAAACTTAAAGCACCGCCAACTTGACCTGTCGTCCATGTCGCATCTTGAATAGTTCCATGATTGCCATCAACTGAATCATAAGCTACTACTCCACTTCCTTCGTTAAATTTCCAGTAGGCGACTATATCTTGCGGATATCCTAAAGAAGGAACTACTGTTCCCGAGTTAATAACAAAATTATCAAAAGCTACTGCGGTTATCTCATTAGGTGGTCCGGCAACAGTTAAAGCAACCGTAACATCTCCAGTGAATATCCCTGATGCGGAAAAATGCTGTGAAGAATTAAAAAATGTGGTTACTGTGCTTCCCGTACGAACAATTCTAAATATGCCGGAAGTACCCGAAAAAGATGTAACCGCAGACATATGCCTTACCTGGCTTCCATGGATATATCCAGTTTGCACCCCATCTCCAGATGCATAGCGCATCCTTTTAATATGCAAAGCGTTATCAACATCCTGAAATATATTGAAAAAAGCCTGTCCGTGGTTTACTGCCGCTGCTGAAAATTGGCTGAAATCCACCTGTATATCAAAATCACCTGACAGCCTCCACTTTGATACCACCCCTGCTGCCGGAGCAAAGCTTTCTAATCCTATCGCATAATCCCATTTAGCCGAAGCTTCGCCATTATGAAACATAAACAAAGCATCATTCTGGGTAACGATAGAACCATCTTTAAATGCTACTTCCCACTTCTCCACATCAATCACAGCTCCGTCAAAACTATCATTAGCTAAAGCCGTATCACTATTAGCTGTTAGTAACATCGCTACACTTATCATTGTTGCAGCAAACAGAAAAAGTCTCCACTTCTTTTTTTTACCTTTCTGCACTTTGCACCTCCTCTTATCTTTCTGCCAGCATCTCTGCGGCTTTCTTTAAACCCTCAGGATAACACACCAACATAATATCTCAACGTCGCAAAACTAACACTTTTACGACGTTCGCCGTTTTCTTCTTTTACTTTTTAAGATAACTCTTTAGATTATCCCAAGTCCATGCTATTCTTCTTCCAGCTCCTTCAACATGCGGACATTCTTTATCACTATAACCTATAAGTTGAAATTTTTTTATATCATAACCTTCCCCGTTAAGATTATCCGTAATTCCTATTTCCTTCAATACCCCGCTTGCCTTATGTGTTTTTTCTCCTGCTATTACACATAAGATATCAACTTTTTTTATCTTTTCTTCAGCTTTTGCTTTCCAATCTCTTTCTGGCGCAGCTTCTTTTAGTGACCCATCCAAAATTTCAAACGGGGAATCTTCCTTTTTCGCTTGACCCACTAAAGCTTCCTTTAAGAACTTATCGTTATCAAAATCAAAACTAATGAACACTTTTGCTTTTTCCATTTCACCCTCCTTTGACTGTGTCAATTTAAGACGCCTTACTTTTTTGCTTCTTTCGCTGCTTGCTCTATCCACCTTCCTATCTTGCCATTCTTACCCCCTTTGTAAAATTCTTATTAACATCACAATTACTATAGCCCCTACAATTGTCCCATGGAAAATACGAAGGGTTTTAGAAAAAGTAACGCACACCCACGGTTTCACTTCTTTATTGACCGTTGACGTATCCATGGAAAAATCTATCTCTGATTCGTTCATCTTTCTTACTTTATCATATAGTTTGCGGTAAAGTCTTTCCTGCCACAAAAAATATCCATCTAATTCCCAAAAGGACAGTGCCGGAAAGAATGCCAAATATATGAAAGATACATTTGTTTCTTTTGCAGATAAAACAAATAAAGCTGATACCAAAACTACGCTCCATCCTTTTAACAGAAAAGAATTACTTGCCATTCTGTTTATAATACCCTGTATCATTTCTAAATGTTTTATTCTATTCTCCATATTTATCATCACCTTATCTTTCCGCCAGCATCTCTCCCGCTTTGACGTTTTTATCAAAATACCCTATATCTATACGATGATGGGTATTGCCCCTTAACATAAGATAGAAAATCAACCCCATATGCAGTAATCTTTACGCTCCATGCTTTATTTTCTTCTA
>JAHIVN010000078.1 GCA_018816645.1 Patescibacteria group bacterium
CATATTATCATTATTCCCTTTTGGAAGGAACCTATCGATGTCTTGAAGAGAAGCCTGGATAGGCTCGCGGCCCAGACTTTTCCGGGATCAAATATTACAGTGGTTTTAGGTGCAGAAGAAAGGCATCTGCCGGCATTTGAGATAGCTAAACAGCTCAGAGATGAGTACAAAGATAAGTTTGAGCATTTTTGGATCAACAATCATAGACTGACCGGAGATGAGATCGTAGGCAAAGCGTCAAATATGGCTAGTTGCGGAAGATTGACTCAGCGAAAGATCGAAAAACTTGGGTGGGATAAGGATAAGATTACGATTACCAGCTGTGACTGTGATACCCAATTTCATGAAAGATATCTTGCCTACCTGACATATCTATTTGTCACGGATCCTGATAGAAACTTTCATTTCTATGCTGCTCCGATGGTATTTTATGCTAACTTTTGGAAAGTTCCTCTCTATTCTAGAGTTGCAAATACTACATTCACTATAAATAATATTGCAAGTTCGGCGCGCATTGATAAATTTATTCAGATATCTTCCTACTCCTTCTCCTGGAGAATGCTTGAAGGTATCGACTTCTGGTCTGTAGACATCATCCCTGAGGATTTTCACATGTTTTTCAAGGCTTTGTATAAATATGGAGATAAAGTAATGACGGTTCCTATTCATCTCAAGAACCTTTCTGATGCTGCAGAATCTCTGGATCATCGGGGAACCATAAAAAACCAGTATGAGCAGGTGAAGAGATGGGCCTGGGGGGTCAGTGATGATGGTTGGATGCTCCGCCAGTTACTCAAGTCCAAGAAAAAGAGCTTGTATATGTTTTACCGTACTTTTCATACCATTTGGGATCACCTAACATGGTCAATTATCTCGTTTATTCTTATGTTTGGTGCAAATATTCCAACGCTTGTAAATAAAAGGTTTTCGATGACTGTTTTTGGGCAGAAGCTGCCAAAGGTTTCATCTTTTATGATGACGGCAACATCAGCAGCTTTTATACTGACAATTGTTCTCGATTTCTTTTTGAAGCCAAGGAGGGAAAAGAAGGTGAGCATATTTAAAGCTGTTATCGAGCAGTTTCAGTGGATAGCCTTTCCGGTGACAGGACTTATTTTTGGTGCTATCCCAGGGCTTGATGCTCAAACGAGACTCCTATTTGGTAAATATATGGAGTATAGGCTGACTGAAAAACACTAATCTGCAATGGGTTCGTATATTTGATAATTTTCAAATACGGTGCTTTCTTCGAAATTGTTTTCCTCTAAAAATTTCTCAAGTTCACTAGAGTCTTGAGAATACCTGTCAATTACGACAAGATCTGGGGAATTTTTGGTTAGGTCTGATTTTACTTCTCCAAATTGGTGACAAGCATCCTGACTGGTCAAGTATCTGGATGGTGCATTGATTGTGTAGAGTCTATATATCCAAGGGTTGTCTGCCCAAACATAGATATTGCGAATGTCGGAGTAATTCTGAGAAAGGTAGGTGTTGAATCTGTAGGTTTGATAAACATCTTCTCCAAAGAATTTTACATAGGAAGTTGTATCAATTGTCCCGGTCAGGTATTTAATAAAGTTTGAATAATATCCGCTCATGCTTATCGGCGAATATATTCTCTTGCCGGAAGTAAAAAGATTCAAAAAAACAAGTATCGTAGAAATGAACAGAAAAAGTTTAGGTATGTACTCCTTAGAATTTTTCGCATTAACGAGATTTAAAAGTAATCTTGTCGTTAGTATAGAAAAAACGGGAACGATTTGAATAAGCAAGTGAGATTCCGAGGTGTTGTGAAGAAGGGCGGAGTAACAGGCGATAAATGCCCAAAAAGTTATCAGAAGATTATTTTGGCTGATCTTTTTAGACTTATATTGTGAGATAAAAAACATTATTGAGATAATAACGACAAGACTTCTGAGAAAGAATGTACTAGGAAAGAATACAAATCCCAGACCTCCTTGTGGAGAAGTCAGCATGCTTGATAAATTATGAACCAAAGCGTTGTGCAAGAAATAATCAAAGATATCATTTTTGATCAAGTAAAAGATTCCCAGTAGTATCGGAACGAGAAACCCAAGAGACAAAGCAAGAAGTTGATTTTTACCTCTACGAAGAACAACTATGAAAAAAGCCAAGAGGAGAATGATTTCTGGGATCACAAAAAGATTGAAGACTGTGGCAGTTCCAAATGAAACTCCAGCGATAAGATAGTTTAGTGGTTTTCCGATACAAAGCTCGTACAAGCCCAGCAGGACAAAAAATGTTGAGAAAGTTTCTGGGCTGGCAATGTTTGCACCGATTACCGGGAGTCCAAGAAGAAGTGTTGAAAAAAGGGCAGAGATCAAACCAGTCTTGGGTCCCAGCAGCTTTGATGAGATTTTGAAAATCAAGACAACGCTCAGAATACTGAAAATGAGATTTATTCCCTTTAACGCGAAAATACTGTAGCTGCTGATCATATTTGCTACAAAGTAAATACTGAATATTCCTGGTGGCAGACTAGTCCAAAGATCTTTATAAAGATCTTTACCGAGCTGAAGTTGGTAAGCTAATGCCGAAAAATTTCCCTCACTTGGATCCCAGTGGGGTTCGAAAAGAGCCGGTGTTCGGAGAAGTATCAGCAATAAGATAATAATGCCTAGGAAAATTATCTCTTTGTTTAATTTCTTTTTCATTTCAGGATTTTATTGAATTTGAGCTGCCAGACTCGCAGGAAGGCCTCAAGAAAAATTTTCCTGCTCATCTTTGCCTTTCCCTTTATACGATCCGGAAAGACAATCGGAATCTCTACATACGAGAAACCCATCTTAGCGACGCGATATTTCATTTCGATTGCGAAGGAGTATCCTTCGGACTTTATGTCGTCCAGACCAATTTTCTCAAGCACTTGCCTTTTATACATTACAAAACCTGCAGTAAAATCCTTGATATTGACTCCAAGAATTGTACGCGAATAGAAACTACCTCCCTTGCTGATAAATTTCCGGATCAAACTCCAGTTTTCGACACTGCCGCCTTTTATGTTTCTTGAGCCAATGACCACGTCATTTGCTGCAATTTTTTCTAGGAACGCAGGAATATACTCTGGTTTATGTGAGAAATCGGCATCCATAGTAAGAATGTAATCATAGCTTTTTTCAATTGCCTGCTTGAAAGCTGTAATGTATGCACTGGCAAGACCAAGCTTGCCTTCTCGGTGTATGACTGTTACTTGAAAAGGAGATGTAGTAAATTCTTTAGCTAACTTATCGGCGATATCTCCAGTTCCATCTGGAGAATTGTCATCTATGATAATTATTGTCGTATCGATTTGAATTTCCGAGAGTGCTTCTCTATTATCTCTTATAATACCGTCTAAGTTATCTTTCTCGTTATAAGTTGGTATGGCTATTGCAAGTCTCTTCATCGAATCAAGCTTAAAGGTTAATTTATGGTACAGGAATTTGAATAAATTGGCTAAGTACCATTTTAAAGAAGTAAAGATTATTATTCAAATTCCTTCACCACTGCGTCCCGCTCAGCGGGACTGCGTTAAGTTAAGCAATTCTTGGCAATGTGCTAGCGAAGTGAGCCTAACTTGAAACCCTGTGAAGTTTACCATATTTGGGAATTGAGTTAAATCATTCAAAGAGGTATGATTTAGCGATATTTAGAGAAAAATGGGAAAAAGATTTCGAAAAACTTTGTATATAGTTCTTGCTATCTGGGTGTTATTTTATGTTGCTATTCTTTTATGCGATGCAAGATTTCACTTTCTGCCTTGGTGGGATATCGCCCTTTATCATGAACTTGCCGGAAAGCTTTTTTCAGGAGGCGTACCCTATGTTGACTTTACTTTTGAGTATCCGCCTGCCAGTATCCTGATTTTTGCAATTCCAAGGCTACTTTCAAGAGATATTGATGTCTATAGACAGATATTTCAATTTTTCAATTTCCTGGCAGGGGCAGGTCTGTTAAGTTTATCAGGATTGTACGCCAAGAAAACGGGGATGAACTATAGGAGTGTGATGATTTTCCAGCTTGCGGGACTCATACTGATATCTCCGATTTTGCTTACCAGATTTGATGTGATTGTAGCTCTTGTAACATTTGGCGGCTTTTACGCCTATCTTAAAGGAGTTCAGGAAAAGTCGAGACTTAAATATATAGGTTATTTTCTTATAATACTTGCCGGATTCTCCAAATTGTATCCGTTTTTGATTGTTCCGCTGCTATTTCTTTCTGAGTACAAGCTTCATGGATATAAAATGGTTCTGAAGAGTGTTTTGGTTGCTCTGTTTCTGTGTCTTCCGTTTATCATCTTTCTGTTGATAGGGAATAGTGGACTTGCAGAATTGCTGAACTATCATAGTGAACGAGGACTTGAAATAGAAAGTACGTATGCATCAGCACTACTGATACTAAAAAAACTTGGCATAATGGAGAATGTAACTGTGATGTATTCACATGGAAGCTTTGGTGTTTCAGGCCCGGCTGCATCCTTTCTGGCGAGTGAAAGTTTTATTATATTGATACTTAGCTATATACTACTTGTGGTTAAAGCATTACTGCTGAAATGGAAAGACAAACCATTTCAACTCTTAGTCAAAATTGTCACTCTTACCGTACTTTTGTTTATCATCACAAGCAAAGTCTTTTCGACTCAGTACTACATATGGCTTTTTCCCTGGCTGATTTTAGCCATATTTATAGCTTATGATTCTTCGAAAAGATTTATCATTATATTACTAATCTTGATTAGTGCTTTTCTGGCTTCTTTGATCTTCCCATTCTTGTGGTGGTATTTGGTCGGAGAGAATTCGCTTGTGATAGGTATCCTTCTTGTTCGAAATCTTATCTTAGGAGTTTTATTTTTCCACCTTCTCAGTACCTTGGTTTCTACGGAAAAGATTTAGAGGAACCAGGTAAAGTTTCAGCCTAGTAATGAAGTGTGGAATTGAAATAGTTCCGAAGACTATAGGCCCCTCCACATGCCAGTAAAGAAAGTTGAAGTTCACATTGTATAACTCTGGAACCGAAAACCTAATGATCATATAAAAACCAAAGATCGCAGAGGGGAAGAGAGAAATAAAAAGAACTGTATTCCAGAACAAATTGAAGGTCACGGGTGCAAGAAGTTTTGATTTCTTTCCTAGTGATGATTTCGAGAGATACCAGCTTAATCCGTAAGTGAACAACGAAGTGAAAAATGGCAAAGCAAAGTTGTAAGGATTCTTGGGCTGGATCCTGGATTCAATAGTATCTTCAGTGATAGGGGTTTCTTTACCCGTCTTAATCTCTTCAGCTATATCCTTGATTTGTGATGGAGAGAATTTATATTCAGACCGAAGCTCCTCAAGAGTATCCTTTATCGAATAATTACTCTGGAGATCAAACTCTATAATTGTACGCCGAAGTAATTCGTCTGAATCTATTACCCATAAATCAGCAATCTCATCTATTGTCAGTGTTTTTAACTCTTGTCCAGAAATTTCAACTGAGTAGAGCTCTTTGTGATTATCGGTATCCTGTTGGTCTGTTACTGCAGCAGGTTCTGTACTAGTTTTTTCCTCTGTGCTTGCTGTAGAATCAAGTTCCCCGATATAGTAATTTTCGAGAAGATAATACGAGCTGGTCTTATGATCTCTTCCTACACCAGCTTTATCTTTGAAGTCCTCAGCCATGTCATTACCGCACCATTCTCTAATATCGAGGTACACGTCATGCTGGTTCAGATAATCCGTTAGATCATAAACTTTGTTTTCAAATACGCACCAGCAATCATTGGGAGCATTATGTGTTGACACCTCCTAAGACGAGTAGCTGCTACTTGCAAAAACTGTTTGACTACTATGGGGATATCTTGGGTACATTACAAATAGGAAATCATTGGAAGTTTTGTCGTTTTTAGTTTAAAATGAAATTACTTAAATCACAGTCTACCTCATATGAAAACTGTAACTTCCTCAGATTCTGAGATTACCAAACCAGCTTATTCGAAATTACTAAAAGATTTGAAGGAAGATCCTTTGAAATTTCTTGATCTTGCTGGTGTCATGATCGTGGTTATTAGTGCCCAAAAAAGGATAGTATATATGAATAAAAAAGGTTGTGAGATACTGGGGTGTGATCTGAAGAGTATTCAAGGGAAGAACTGGTTCGAAAATTTTATACCTCAGCGGCTCAGAAAGTCAGTTGAAAGTGTGTTTGAAAAGATCATGGCCGGAGATATAAAGTCAGTAGGGTATTATGAAAACCCCGTTGTTACCAAACGCGGCGAAGAAAAGTTTATCTCCTGGGATAACTATGTATTAGAAGATGAAGATGGAAAGATGCTTGGCACCATAAGTTCTGGAAGTGATGTTACACAGAAGAAAAATGCGTTTGAAGATATTATACACAGCGAAGAGAAATACCGGAATTTATTTGAAGCAGCGAACGATGCGATTCTGATATATGATTTCGAGGACAACTTCCACGATGCAAATCCAAAAGCGATGGAACTTTTCGGATATAGTAGAGAGGAAATGCGGACACTTAGGATTCAGAATTTGTATCCAAAACACGCACAATCAAAGCTTACCGAGATGAAGGATAAGCTAAAAGACGACAGGATAGTGACTCTAGATACTGAGTTTATAAGCAAGTCCGGAGAAAGTTTTACTGGGGAGATTTCCGCCAGCTTGTTTATTTATGGCGGGGAAAAGGTGATTCAGATATTGATTCGAGAGGTTACTATGAAGAGGAAACTGGAAGAAGATTTAAAGGAAAATGAGAGAAGATTTAGGACTCTTGTAGAAAGCGGCTTTGACGTAGTATTTACTGCAGGTATGGATGGTATTCTGACTTACATATCACCTGTCATCAAAGAAATAACCGGTTTTTCCCAAGAGGATGTTATAGGTCATTCTTATACTGAATTCTTCCCAAATACAGAGGATGCTGTCATAAAAGAAGTTATGGCAAAGCTTGGGGCAAGAGAAAGTATCAAGAATGTTGAGATGAAGATGAGAAAAAAGAGTGGAGAAGAGTTCTTTGTATCAATGAATGCAGCTCCGATTATTGAGGATGAGAAAGTGATAGGAATGCAGGGTGTATTTACTGATATAAGTGAGAGGAAAAAAACAGAACTTCAATTAGAAGCAAAAAACGAAGAACTGGAAAAGATAAACAAGATGATGGTAGGTAGGGAACTGAAAATGGCGGAATTAAAGAAAAAAAAAGATAGTTGAACAACCGGATAGATATCTTAAATATTGTTTCTCGGAAACTCGACTTTGAAACGGCTTCCAACGCCTTTCTTTGACGCCACTGTAATCTTCCCCTTGTGCAGCCATACTATTTTTTTAGCTATAGCGAGCCCTAAGCCGGCACCTCCAGTTTTCCTAGACCGGGATTTATCTGTTCTGTAAAAACGTTCGAAGATTTTCTTTTGTTCAGGTTCAGTAATACCTCTCCCGTGGTCGATAATATCAACTGTTAGAGTGTCTTTATTGTCTGCGAGTGTAACTTCTACAGCGGATTTTTTCGGGGAGTATTTTATCGCATTTTCGATTAGATTCATGATTGCCCTCTGAAGAAGCTCGAAGTTTCCGGACATAGAAAAATGTTTTCCAGTGATATCAAGCTGTAACTTTATTCTATTTTCGGATGCTATCTTCCTGAGATTATTTGTAGATTCAGTCACGACATTTTCCAGGCTCAGTTTCCGTTTTTTAACTTGATTCTCGAGTAGTGCAAGCAGAAGCAAATCCTCAATCAGCTTGTTCATGAATTTTGTTGACTTCCTGGAAGACTCAATCAGGGAGGATATTTCTTTTTTAGTAATCTTGTTATCGAGCAGTATCGAATCTAGGTTTGTTTGAATGATAGCAAGAGGCGTCTTGAGTTCATGAGAGGCGTTTTCTATAAATTCCTTCTGGGCTTCAAATGATAAGTTCAGCCTAGCTATCATTTCATTGAAGTTCTCGATAAGCTCGCTTATCTCATCGCCGGTCTTTTCATAGCTGAGCTTGCTCTTTAAGTTTTTTATATTAATATTCTTTATCTTTTTATTTAGCTCTTTCAAAGGACTAAGCATCTGTCCAGCTATCAGGTATCCGCCGGCAAAAGAAATCAGGGAAAGAGGAATTAGAGAAAATAATGTTGTTTTGCGGAAATTTCTCAAATCATTTCCTCTGTACTCCTCAAAAATTTCTCTTTTTTCTTCGTCTAGACTCAGCATTTTTTCGTAAAGAGAGGGGTTCTTTATCATCATCCTAGGAGGTCCTGATGGTACAAATGTGTTACTTCGGTATAGGTTTGTAACGACAATATTTAATACTCCTATGAAAAAAACACAGGAAAGTATAAGCAGTAGCGAGTACCAAAATGTAAGCCGGAATCGGATTGTCTTGAATGCCTTCATGTGTATGAAACCCTCAAATTAATCACTCTTTAATTTGTCCAGTATTAGATTATATAAGATTATCAGGGTTTATGTCAGTATTATCGAAAGAAAGCCCTCCGGGCGGGGAGGGCTCTATCGTCAATTTCCACAGACAACTTTATTTTTCGGGTCCGAAGAATTCTCCCATATCCTATCTGTGTCCAAAGTCGCATTCACTATCCATCATCTTCATTCTCAACCCTGCTCTTGGACCAATTCTTAATGCATACATAGGGATATCATTTTCATTTGCCCAATCTCTCAGCTCTTGCCAGACTTCCTGCATAGCATCTCTTCTCTCATCAGCAGTCATTTCCTGACCGCGGATCTCCTCTATCTTTGCCTGTACTTCTTCCATTTTGGTAATGATAAGATCTTTTTGCTCCGAAGTAATCTCACCGTTCTCTACTAATTGATCTAGATGCTCATCGATTCTTTCGTCCCTTGTGTCTTCAAATACCTGCGCAACCTCGTCTGGATTTAGACCAAATTTCTCGGCAAGGTTTTGAATTATCTTTGGATAGCCATCTAACGAATCTTCAGCCAGTACTCGGCCGATTCCAAAGACCCCCGCTATTCCAAGTACTCCTACAAGAGATCCGGAAACAACTAAAATTGCAATCGTTTTATTTTTTTTCACTCTTAACTAAATAATAATTTAAATACTTCTGATATTAACCGAAGCAAGTTTATAACAACTAAGGTGAATTCAAAGTGAAAAAGAGCCAAAGGCTCTTTCTCGCTTAGTGGCATATGTTTATTTTTTTATGATTTAAGATGATGGTCAATATCAGACTAAAGGAATGTATCATATGATCGGTGAAGTGAAAGTGATGAAGTGTAATCCGTAGGCAGTAGGCTATCAGCTAAAGAAAACTATCCATTGGGTTATTAGAGTTTACGACTAAAGCTTAAGGTCTACGGATTAATGACTACTGATTCTATATCCCTTCCCTCTGATAGTCAGAATAATATTCTTGTTAGGATCAATCTTTTTGCGGAGTGTCTTGATGTGTGTCTTTAGCGTGTCAGTGAAAAGATCGATTTCGCTGTCCCAAACATGTTCCAGAAGCTCCTCTGTCGAGATGATTTTTTTACTGTTGCGAAGAAGGTATTCTAAAATCCCCGTTTCTTTATTGCTAAGTTCTATTTCTGCAATTACTTTTCCTCCTTTGTATTTCTTCACAAGATTTCGATCTGGGAATAATTCAAAATTATCAAATCTCAGGCTCAAAAGTTTGTTTAAGCTGTTTCGTTTTATGACAGCATTTATTCTCGCTATCAGTTCAGGCAGATCAAATGGTTTTGTCACATAATCGTCGGCTCCAGAATCAAACCCTTCTAGCTTATCGTATATCTGGCTTCTGGCGGTGAGCATTATTACTGGGGTTGTGTTTTTCTCCTTTCGGATAATTTGAGAAACTCTGAGGCCATCTACCTCAGGGAGATTTAAGTCGAGCAGTATACAGTCGTAGTTGTTCTTACGTATTGACTCTAAGGCGCTTTTCCCTTCTGGCGCTACGTCGACAGCAAACCCTTTTTTCTCAAGAGAATTTTTCAGGGGAACAGCTATGTCGTTTTCGTCTTCTACAATTAGAATTTTCATTCAGTAGAAACAAGAAATTATCACCAGACATATTTTATCACAAAAAAGTAAACCGAAGGTGAAGTGCTGGGACTAGAGGTTTGAAACCAATTCAATAGGGCAGTGGTCCGAGCCGAACACGTCTTTTAGAATTTTCGAACTTTTCACTTTTCCTTTTAAGTCTTTGGATACCAAGAAGTAATCAAATCTCCATCCGCGATTACTTTCCCTTTTCGGATCCCGCATATGCCACCAGGTGTAGTATCCACCCTTTTTCTGAAATAACCGGAACGTATCTACAAAGCCCATTTTCAAAAAATTCTCAAACCACTTTCTTTCCTCTTTTAGGAAACCGGATCGATTCTCATTTTCCTTGGGAGCATAGAGATCCAGTTTAGTATGAGCTACGTTCAAGTCCCCTCCAAGAATGATCGAGTACTTTGATTTTTGCAGAGCTGTTATATACTTCAGAATTTCGCTGTAGAATTTCAACTTAAAGCTTAATCTTTCTTCCTTTCCAGTTCCGTTTGGAGTATAGAAATTGAGAATTTTAGTATTTTCACAAGTACATTCAATAGTTCTACCCTCAGAGCTAAGGATTTTCGAACTTAGCTGGTTTGTTACATTATTTATCCCTAGCGATTTCTTATGGTATATTGCGGTCCCGCTGTATCCGGGCTGCTCGGCTGGATTGAAAAGTACTTTGTATCCAGGAATGTGCTGTAAGAAGAAATTCAGCTGGTCCGGGTGGGCGCGAACTTCCTGCAGCATCATTATATCCGGCTGTATCACGTTCATAAATTCAAGAAATTGTTTTTCAGTTGAACGCAGACCGTTTACGTTCCAGGAGATGAGTTTCATATCCGAATGGTACCAGAGAATTTGGAGTATAACAACTGAATCAAGTCTGGACTTGATTAGTCATGCTGAGTGTGAAACCTCAAGTCCAGATCAAGCTTATTTTACTCCGCGACTTTCACTTTCCCCATCTTTACTGCTGGTGAGCTATCTACCATTTGCTTTGCAGCTTTCTTTGATTCTTCTTCACTCATTCCTTGCGTCTGCTGAAGAAACTTTGCCATTCCTTCAAGAAGTTTTTTATAAGGGTGTATGCCATCTTTTGTTCCGCAGTACTTGCACCAGTCAAGTGATGTATCACCTCCGGGGTAATCATTTTTATCCTTTAGAGGCATCCCGCATACTATGCAGACCTTTGGTGGTTTGTTGTCATGATGTGACATATGATTTGAATAATAAGTTAGATAATTAGATAAATAGATAATTGGATCATTATTAAATTGTTATTTGGTCATATAGATTGATTGTTGAATTGTCAGATTATTTTTCAATTGGCTGTCTAATAATTGTTTTCAGCTTATCCGGAACGACCTTTCTCGGATCCGAGAGGTAAATTTCATGATGTTTTCCACTAAGTTTGTAGCCTTGGTCGATGATAAATTTATGCATCTTTCCAATTGTCAGGCCTTCGTCCTTGTAAGCACCAAGATACAAGGTCTGGACTGATCTGCCTTCTTTGTATTCTTCCAATCTAACTTTATTTATCTTTGGATTGTTAATTTTCTTGTCATTTGCAAGTTGTCCAAGTATCTCGCCAAGTACCTGTCTGCTTACAAATTCTGGCTGCATGATCATCATTGTCCATTTCCACTTGTCTTTTGGAGTGTCTTTGAACTTTGAAATATCATCAACATACCAGAGGCCCTCAAGCGGAGGTACAGTGTAGTCATAAAAGCCCTTTATCTTGAGATTCTTTTTTGGACTCATTTTGATAGAGTATGAAATCTTATAGAGAGCCTCAACGGCACTCTGATATTCAACTGATGTGTTCGGATCTCCCTGGCCGTCAATCATGAGAAACTTGAGTTTAGGTACATCAATTATTATAAACTTACCTTTTGGAGGAGAATATAACTTTTTGTATTTCTTCTTGAAGTCAACTTTTGACATTTTGGTTAGTTAATTAATAATTAAATTAGCGTATACTACCCATTTGATCATTTCCTTAATGCACTCATAAAGAACCGAATTATCTCATCTTCTCTTTGCTTGAGAAGTTCCTTTGTCCCGAGTACCTTTGAGTAAGAATAAAGATAGTGCATCATTCCAAACCAGTAAAACATAGAGATCCTCGGTAGAAACTTTCTGACCCTTCCAGCCTTCTGTGCTCTTGAAATAGCCTCGACGAAGTGTACAGAAAAACCGCTGAGTGAGCCAAAAACCATTCTCTGAATTTCAATAGGCAGAAGCGGCAATTCTCTTACTAATCGTGAGTAGAATAACTCGTTTCTTTGGGTCTCCCGGATGAAAACTCTGCAGAGCAATTTTATGTTTACTCTGCCTCTAGACTGTTCATCAAGTTTGCTGGCAAGGCTTTTTAACTTCGTATAAATGCTGCTGACTATGAGATCAGCCTTTGTAGGGAAATAAAAGAAAATAGTACTATGCGCAACACTTGCTTTTTTTGCTATTTCAAGCGTTGAGGCCTCGATGAAGCCTTTAGCCATGAATTCGTTGATAGCTGCTTCGATAATTTCTGCTTGCGTTTTTTCTTTGTCGCGTTTTCGAAGAGTGGTGGTCATATGGAATTAGTCGATTTGTTGTTGATTGTGTTAATTAATAGTTAGTTTCTAGACATTGATTGTTTACTAAGTGTATTTTTTATGCTGTTCTCTTCTTGACTTACTGAGTGATACTCAGTTATAATTCTACCAAGAGAAAAGATTTATGTCAAATGTATAGTGTTATAGGGTTGTGCGGTTGGATAGCTGGATAGTTATCTAGTTACTTGATTACTTAGTTACTCAATAAAGTAGTTAACTTATTAAAAAAAGAAATAATGAAAGTTTTAAAGCAATTATCGTCTGCAAAAGGAACAAAATCTCAGGAGCCGAATAAAGAGCTGGCGGAAAAAATCTGCGGAGAAAACAATCGTACGGCAGTAGAAGAGATTATCGAGAATTTGAATAATTCTGACAAAAATATCCAAAGTGACTGTGCCGGCATGGTGGAATACATCGGGCTGGAGAAACCTGATTTGATCTCAAAATACGTGAATGAACTATTAGACTCCATTAGCTCCAAAAACAACAGATTGGTTTGGGGAGCTATGATCGCTCTTTCGGCTATAGCAGACGTAAAAGCTGGTGAGATTTATAAAAGAAAGAATGAAGTAGTCAAGGCAATCGAGTCCGGATCGGTTATTACAATTGACAATGGTATCAAGGTTTTGGCAAAAGTTTCTGCAAGAGATAAGAAATATTCTCAAGAATTGTTTCCATACCTTATCAGATTTCTAGAAAGATGCAGATTGAAAAGTGTTCCTCAGTATGCTGAAAGTATTTCTGTAGCTGTGAATAAAGGTAATAGAAACTATTTTAAAAAAGTGCTGACGAAGAGAATAAAGGATATGAAAGAAGCCTGGAGAAAAAGGGTGGCAAAGGTCTTGAGGAGCGTAGGGTAAAGATGCTGTTCAATCCTGGTAGATTGAATAAGTGAGGATTTATGTAACTAGGTAATTGAGTAACTTGGTAATTATTGAGCTATACAGCCAGCTGACTTTACAGATAAATATCCTATTCTATTGAATAATCCCCTCTTTTTTGTTATAAACACAATGATAGAAAGTATCCTCTAATAATTTACTTCATATTCATTCATCATGGGTAGTATCACAAAGTTTTCCATTAATCGTCCTTTAGCACTATTGATGGCCGTTCTGGCAACTGTTATTTTTGGAGTCAGGGCATACAAATCACTCAATACGAGTTTGATGCCTGAGACAAACATACCTTACGTCATAGTGCAGACGATTTATCCTGGGGCAAGCGCTGATGTTGTCGAGTCCCAAGTAACTATGCCTTTGGAAGACGATCTGTACTCTGTTCAAGGTATAAAGAGAGTGCAGTCCTACTCTATGGATAACGTATCTGTAATAGCTCTCGAATTTAGCCTGGAAACTGATCCCGATCAAGCCGTCATTGACGTGAATAAAAGAATCAATCAGTTAAAGGCTGATTTTCCTACCGATGCTACTGATCCTTCCGTTGAAAAGATAGATAATAATGCAATGCCTGTGATCGAGTATGCTTTGTATTCAGATGATACGGAGAGGCTCTCCTCTTATGTACAGGAAACTATTAAGCCTCAGCTGGAAAGAATAGAAGGTGTCGGAAGAATTGATGTTTATGGGTTGAGTGAGAAACAAGTTGAAGTTACACTCAAGCCGGATGCGATGATGAAGGGTGTAACAGTCTCGATGGTGAGCGATGCTCTTGCAAACAAGGCCTATGGCGTTTCTCTTCCGGCTCAAATTCCTCTTGGAACGATTCAAAATGGGGGTACTGAGGAATCTGTCGTTATTAATTCTCAACTGACTTCTATTGAAGAAATAAAGAATATATATATTGACATTTCTTCTTCACCGCTTGCTACAGCTATTCCTAATTTGCAGCCGGTGCAGGTCAAAGATGTAGCGACAGTGAAGATTTCAAACAAAGAATCAAATAGCTATTACCGTGCTAACGGGAAGAGTGCTGTTGGTGTATCTATTGTGAAGCAGTCAGATGCGTCTGAAATCGAAGTAGCAGAGAAGATAAAGGAACAGCTGGGAGGAGAAAAGCCTTTGCCACTTTCAAAGATGCTGCTTGAAGTTGTAGGAGTTCAGTCTGAAAAGGAGAATTATGCTCCAGAGATTCAATATGCAGATAAAGGAATTGAGGCAAAAGTAACCATGGATAACTCAATCTTTGTGAAAGAATCTGTAGATGGAGTTTTGGAAAGTGTAACTGAAGGAGTTCTATTGACTGGGTTGCTTTTACTATTATTCTTAAAGAATATCCGCTCTACATTAATAGTCCTTTTAGCGATTCCGACATCCATTATTGTTACTTTCATCGGGATGCAGGCATTTGGATTTACATTAAATATTCTTTCGCTTCTGGGGATAGCATTATCAATAGGTATTCTCGTTGACGACTCAATAGTAGTGATTGAGAATATTTTTGCAAAACTTCGTGACGAGAAAGATCCAATGAAAGCGGCCATAAAAGGTCGTGCAGAAATTGCTTCAGCAGCGGTTGCTATCACGCTTGTCGACGTTGTTGTCTATGTTCCTCTAGCTATGCTTTCGGGGCTAGTGGGGCAATTCTTCAAGGAATTTGCAGTGACTGTAGTTGTAGCAACGCTTTCTTCTTTGGTCGTGGCGTTTACTTTGACTCCGATGCTGTCTTCAAGACTGTTGAATGAAAAAGTCGAGAAAGGATATAAATGGCTGCAATGGTTCAGCCGGTTTATTGAAACTCTAAAAAATGCATACGAGAAACTGCTTAGAATACTGACTGCCAAATGGTGGACTGTAGCGCTGACAATTTTTATTGTCTTTGCAGTACTATTGAGTTCTGTCGGGATTTTTGCTCCTAATCTGAAACAGGAGTTTCTTGTGATGGGTGATGACGGGACAGGTGTTCTGGAAGTTCAGCTGCCTGAGGGAACTAGTGTTGAGAACACAAACAACGAGCTTGGAAAAGTCGAACAAATGATTGCCGAGCGAGGGGATGTACTGGATTACTATATTTATGTCGGAGGACTCGGAAGCAGTAACAGTGCTACTATAAATCTTGATTATGGTCCAAAGGAAGAAAGGGAAAAATCATCGAAGGATATCACAAATGCTTTGCAGAAGAAGATAGAAGAGATTCTTCCCGAAGACGCTGTAGTAAATGTAAATGTTCAGAGCCAAGGCAGTGGGACTACTGATGTCCAGTATGTTCTGACTGGGCCTGATTTCGAAAAGCTTGTCGAAGTAAGTTCGGCATTTGAATCAAAAGTCAAAGAGAAAGATATTTTAAAGGATATCCAATTTTCACTAGGCGAAAAAATTGATAGTTTGGTTATTCGTGTCGGCGGTAAATCAAGTGCAATGGGTGTAAACTCACTTCAGATCATGATGGCATTGGACGGGAAATTAAAGGCCTCGGAGTCAGGGAAGATGGTAAAGGATGGCAAGGAGTATGCTATCCTAGTGTATGATTCGAGCAGGATAGAAAAGGAAGATCAACTGGCTGCTTTGCCGCTTGGGCCGATGACGACAATAGGAAGCGCTACTGACCTGGAGAAAGTAAGCGCTTATAAATCGATTGATAGGTCAAATAAGCAGAGGTCTATCGCATTTGGTGCAAATCTCAAAGGGGAGACTGATTCTGGAACTGCAACTCGGGAGATCGAAAATATCATAGAAGAACTGGCTCTTGAAGAAGGTTATGCAGTCAGACCTGAATCAACATCCAGTATGATGGAAGAGAGTTTTGCAGAGTTATTTGGAGCGTTAGGGCTTTCTATTGTACTGATGTTTATGGTGATGGTTGCACTTTACGAGTCGCTGATCACACCATTTGTGATTCTATTCACAGTTCCGACAGCTGTAGCGGGTTCACTCTCGATGTTATTCCTCTTTGATGCACCGATGGACCTGACGGCGATGGTTGGATTTATCGCGCTTATGGGACTTGTAGCAAAGAATGGAATTCTCTTGGTTGATTTCACAGAAAATGCCATAAAAGAAGGAATGGAGGTAAAAGAAGCTGTTATCAAGTCTGGGAAAAGGCGGCTTCGACCGATACTTATGACGACCCTGGCGATTATCATAGCCTCACTACCACTGGTGCTGGGGAATGTCCCGGGTTCAGAATTCAGGAGAGGTCTTGCTATAGTGTTCATCGGAGGATTGAGTTCGTCCTTGATTTTGACATTGATCTTGATACCAAATGTGTATTTGGCTGTAAATGCGTTTGTGGAAATATTTAGAAGAAAGACGAAAAGCGTATAGCAGATAGCAAACCAGACTTCGCTAAAGCTTCGTCCGGCAGGCAGAAAACTGATAAACAGAAGGGTACCTTTGGGGCAGATGCGTTAAGTGATTAGAATGATTAGGATTGATCGATATGATCGAAATGATTTAGATGATTTAAAAAATTGCAGAATAAAGTCTACGGTTTACGGATAACTGCTGACTGACTACTGACTCAGAACCATCTCCCAACATTCTTTGAATAATTTGCATATCTTTCTTCAAACTTTTTGGCAAGTCTTTTTTCCTCCCTCGGGATAAAATCTGTATTCGCAGTAATGAAGAATAGAACAGGCGCACTAAAGGCTGCAATAGAACCGAGAAGAACAGAGAATCCAAAAAGCAAAATCAGCATTCCAAAGTACATAGGATTCCGGCTGAAGGCAAATGGTCCATCCAGGACTAAGCTTGTCGGCTCTTTGAAAATACTTACCGGAGTTTTGTATCTTTTGAGTGTACTGTCTGTCCACATTGTCAGCCAACTACCGATGATCAGCAAGACGAATCCGATAAAAGCAATTTGCGGATCAGTAAACAGCTTGTAGGGTATAAGCAGATGAAGTGCAATTCCACTAGTTAAATAGATGAGAAAGTATGTAACGGGACTCATTTTCGATCAAACAAAGTACTTTATAGAATATACTTTACAGAAAGAAGTTTCTAAAGTAAAGAGGCTTTTAGATATAAATGCGGTTACGGTTAGGAAGCCCGTTTGGGAGTTTGGTCAGGGTTAAGTATTGCTATTGAATAATGTAATCATAGCCTTACCTTGACCTAAACGGGCATCTTACCCCCAACCAAAATCTTAACCTCAAACGATGATTGATAAGGGACAATGAAGGTAGGATTGTCTCTTTCGTTGCCAAAGATTTCCGATCATAGTATATTGGTTCTGCCTATCTTATTTATTAGTAAAAACATATATGAAGGGATATGTCGACAATATTGAAAAGTTGACTCAGGAAAATGAATACTTCAGGCAGGTTCTATTTACTGGAACTTACTGCCAGTTGGTTCTTATGAGTTTGAAGTCAAGTGAGGAGATTGGCCTTGAAGTTCATGATACAGTTGATCAATTCTTCAGGGTAGAGTCCGGAGAAGGAAAGATTATCATGGATGGGGAAGAAAAAGAATTACGTGATGGAGACGCAATTATTGTTCCTGCCGGGACCGAGCACAATTTGATCAATATTTCATCAGAAACTACACTGAAGCTTTATACGATTTACTCACCGCCAAATCATCCTGACAAGAAAATTCACAAAACAAAGGAAGAGGCGATGGCGGATGAAGAAGATCATGTGTAAATAAGAACTTTTACTTCATAAGGATTCAATGTTTAAGCTGATACATTAGACGCCTGTGGTTTGACTTTGATATAATGGTCCAACTATAATCTGGTGCTCTTTGAAATCGATTGCTTGCTGAGGTGGTGGAATTTGGTAGACACGCAGCCTTGAGGTGGCTGTGCCCGAAAGGGTGTGGAGGTTCAAGTCCTCTCCTCAGCACTTAGAGAAAATAGATCATTAAAGTATACTAAGAGCAAGCTGAAAATTGATATTTACATTGCGACTTTGATATACTATTGGAGCTCTTTTAGAAAGAAAAGCGGGATCGTAGCTCAACTGGTTAGAGCACTCGCCTGTCACGCGAGAGGTTGTGGGTTCGAGACCCATCGGTCCCGCTTTTCTTTCTGTTAGCTGAAATGTTTCAAGTCTATATTCTTAAAAGTGAAAAACTAGATAAATACCATATCGGTTCTACATCAAATCTCCCCTTTAGAATCAAACAACATAACGCAGGATACTCATTTGCTACTAAATCATATAGACCATGGAAGCTATTTTTTTGAATAATACTCGCCTGCCTTCAGGAAGACAGGTCGGTTCCGCTCTTCTTTCTTCTTAAAAACTTCTCTTCCTGTTGACAGATTTGTCCTGGTACCTTAAAGCAACACTTTAAACTCTCGTCTTCAAAATATGGCTGCAAGCTATTTCCTCGACAAAGAAAAACAACCAGGCACACATGATATCAATAAGGCTTTGGGAAGATCCAAAGAACTATGGACAGACTTGAAGCAGTTTATTGAAAGAAGTTATACAGTTGAGGGGGAATTCAAGTATTATGGTAAAAATAATGGATGGGTGATCCGGTACAAAAAGGGAGGAAGGGCATTGCTGACGTTTACTCCATTGAATAATGGTTTTGAGATAATGATCGTTTTAGGGAAAAAGGAAGTGGAAAAGGCAAATAACGAAAAATTTGGAGCAAATATTTCAATAGTTTATAAGGGTGCTAAGTAGTATCACGATGGAAAGAGGCTCTTCATTCAGGTAAAGAATAAAAAAGATATTGAGGACATCGAGAAACTACTTCTGATAAAGAGAAAGCCTGTCAGGAAGTAATGCAGCTGGGACCTTCGGAGGATTAATTGTTCGATCTTGACACCTGACTTAAGGAAATATTATTATCTAAGTGATGAACAAACATTTAAAGATATCTACTTCCGTCATAGTAATCGCAGTCTTTGGTCTTTTGACAGTTATCTTTATTGCGTGTGCTGGTATCTTCTATGTCAAATATTCTGGTGGATCTGATGAGACTTCCGAATCTGAATCATCTGTACAAAATGTACAGGAAGAAGAGAAAGTAGATCTTTATGTGCTATATCCAAAGCTTGAGGACTTGATCGGTAAAACTTTGGATGAAGTTGAGGGAGTATATCCTGAGGGCAGGGTGATCAACTCAAAAACAACTTCTGGCGAGGTGTGGAAAAGCTATGAGTATGAGAATTCTCTTTTTATTCTTTTAGTTGACGGCAAGAAAAGCGGGATTGTTGACTACGCAAGCATTGCAGTAAAGAGTCTTACCGGTTGTGTCCTTGATGAGTCAGTACTTGATGAAGTGAAGAATGTTCTTCCTTATGCGGGGATAGATTTCGAAAAAATAGGAACAGCAAACAATCCGGGGATTTACCAGGGGCTTGTGTCATATTATGATTATAAGGACGGCTATGTAGTAAGTGTTACCTGTCATCTCACTCTTCAAGGTGATTCCTACTATCAGGTAGCGTATTTCAAGAATCTGTATGAGTAAGTTATTGAGTTATTATTTGATATTTTAACTTTTATCTCATTTCATAATACTCGTACTTATTATCCTCGTATACATATTGATACCTCTGGCTGAGTAAAGTATCCAATTCTTCAAAAGAGGGAATTCCTTGCTCCATGACTATGAGCTTGGGGTCAAATTCCTTCAATTCCCTTATCAGTCTCTCACTACCGTCTGAAGCCAAGTTCGTGTGGTAGGCTGTGCTGTAGAAGGTTGGTATTCGAATATCTAGGTATGGATAAGTCCAGCCGCGGTCAGTATAAATGTAAATACTATCCTTCGAAATCTCAGTGAACTCATTATTGAGGGTTCTTTTAAGGGTCAACATATGGGTCTCCTCATCATTGAAAAAGTAGTTGTAGTCATTGATTGATATCTTATTTAGGATTTTGTAATTGACAAAAGTCTCGTAGTAAGCATACAGTTTATAGCCTAGATTTCTGCCATCGAGCTTGGCAACTCCATAATTTACTCCTATGCCACCTCCTTTTGTGAAGTAGCATAGTCCGGAAATGATTATCAGCAAATACACAAATATAAAGTTTATTTTCTTAGTGGTCAGAGAAGATCTTCTGATTCTTCTTGCAAACAGACAGGTGAGTAATGCAAAGCCAGTAACTGCTTGGAGTAGATAATGAGAATAGTGTCTGCTTGAGATAATTGTTCCTAGATATTGGAATATGAATATAAGTCCGATAAAC
>JAHIVN010000079.1 GCA_018816645.1 Patescibacteria group bacterium
CTATTTTACCTAGAAGAATCTTGCCCTCTCCAAGTTTCTTATCTATCTCGGTCAAACCCCCTGAGAATGAGTAATTACTACTAGCGACTAAGTTAACGAGCTCAATCTTAGGCCCTCCTGATGAGGACGGAGTATAAACTTCTTGAGTTACCCCTATTCTTTCTGATTCGACATAAGTATCTATTGCACCATCATAGTCACAAATTACACACGACCCAAAAAAACCATTTGCCTTAGTTCCTTTATCTAATTTGATGATGTCTGGGAATGTAGAACTTTCACTTGTTGTATAAATGGTAGTATTGTTTGGATCAGTAGGGTCATAGTTAATGTAACAGCCCATTATGTCGTCATCGTTTTGTTTTTTGTAATTTATGGTGAATCTGAACGAGGTATCGAACATAGTTTTGTTATTAGAATCAACGTATATAACAGTATTGTCGTTTCTCTCAGATTCCCAAGTTGTTCCCCCATCATCCGACACTTCTATATCAACCAACTCAATACTTCTTTCCCCTACGGACCCTCCGCCTGTACCGGTATTTTTGACTTTGAGGAAAAGAAGCGTATGTCCCACGTTTTCGCCATAACCTGAAGGATAATAACAGTCTCCAATGTTCAAGAACTTTGTTTTGTTCTTAGCAGGACCTTCTTGGGAAAGGTTGGTTCCATCCTTATCATCAGCCCATGGTAACCAGGTATCCGGGAACTTGGATAAATCAACATCAACTGTAGTAGATGTAGTGTGCTCTACATAAGATCCATCAAGGAAATTACACTTGTAGGAAGATATCATACCATTATCAAGAGTGACTTTGATCTTATCAGGGTTGAAATCATTTTCGTCCCAGCTAACTATATCTATTGTGTTTCCTGAGCTGTCGGAAATGCCATATTCTACTTTAGCGGGTATACGGCAGCGCCACTCACAAGTTTGCCCTTCAGCGGTAGGTTCCTTGCCTGGACACCAGCCGTTTTCGGAAGTCCAGCCTTTTGAAGTCAGTCCTTCTTGATCAAACTGAAATGGGGTCATGCAAGTGCCTCCCTGTTCGGTGCACTTAGATAGTGCTCCGCTTCCGCCTGGATAATTATAATCTTGATAACCAAAGCCGATTTCACTTTTACATTCCTCAGGTGCTGCAGGTACTTCTACTGGTGGCTCAGGTGCCGGCGTAGAAGGCGTAGTCGGAGGCTGTGGTGAAGTGGCACTCTTTTGTTTAAGTTTTAGCACTACCCCATCGGCTCCAACGTCGCATATATTTATCATTACATTACCTTTGTCATTATCTGTTGCAAAGTTCCCGCTTTGCGCTATCGCTGAGACTCCAAGCCAGCCACCTTTCTGTCTTACTCCTTCCCAGTTGATGCCGGGATTGTTTGGATCGCCTGGATTATCGCTGTGTTTAATTTTCGTTATGATGTACTGCTTATTAACTCCATCATAAACAGGGCTATTAATACCAAAGAACACTTGTATCTGAGAATTGAAGTTAACTTTGTTGCTGTAAGTATTATCCCAGGCCTCAACTTTTACTGGTATTTCCTTTCTTTCACAACCTCCTGCAGGTGGTTGCGGCTGAGCAGGTTCACCACCCTGTCCCCAAGTATTAATACAATTTTGAATATCTGGTTTATTATATATGCCTCCCCAACACTGCCAGACTGCATCGTTGAAATTTGCTTCCCAGTGTCCGCTGACAATACTTGCGGATGCGCCTTGAATATTGTCAACACAATCGGTTTTGGCGCAGGCTATCACATCGCAGCAGCTTGTATCTTGATTTGTGCCTTGAGTTCTACAGGATACAGCATCACATGGCGCTCCATTGATAGTGCCTGATTTTGCAAATACACCATCGATTAACTGCTTGAGATCATTCTTATAAGAAACCCTGATCAGATCTTCGCCTAGTATCATTGGGCCGGATGGTGCGAGTTGATCTATAATTCTGTCAACCTGGTAGTCAGCACCATCCATGGTTGATATAACCATTTTTACGTCAGGACTTTTTTTGAGATCGAACTCTTCGTTCAGGTCCTTCGTGTAAAATCCGGTGGAGTCTAAAGTCCAAGTTCCCTCAAAAGAAGTCACTGTTGAAATCTCGTTTGATTTTTGTCCATCTGTATTTGTCAGTTGCAGTGTAACGATAGAGTCAGAAATTGGGTTGTTTTGGCTGTCGAGCACAGATCCCCAAAGTGGGACAGGTGTCTGGAAATTTTCACTAACCTTGGGTGTGCTGGTTTTGAAATCAGTATTCTTATTATCGGAAGAATATAAGAACGCTGTACTCCCAACCCTAAAATAGTATTCCTTCTCAGGATCTAATCCTGTCACAACAATCGAGTGATTATAGTAAGCCTTAGATTTGCCATTTAACGTGTCTCTTTCATCTATAAACTTTTCCTTTCCAAATTTCCCGATAATTGGCAGGAAGGAGTTCTTTTCGGATACGTAAACCGTCCCGCCTGATTTCATACTTGTTCTCCAGTTCACAGTAAATGTCCCGGAGCTGTGAGAAGTAATATTTACATCCAAAGGCTGCAGCTTACTTCTGAAAAGTATGATCACAGATAAAAGAATGAGTATGAAAAGACCTGAAACTGTAAAAATAAACTTCTTTTTTTGAAGCAAAGATGAAAGGTCTTTTTTTTGAGTGACGGCATTCGTTTTATGGCTATGTTTTTTCATTTAATAGAAATGTAAATATTTAAAGTACAAACCATTAAGACAAGTATTTCTATAATAGACTTGTTCTGAAATAAGCGGGCAGGTAAGATATAGTTGACATAACTTATCAGAACTGCCCAATGATAGAATATCAATTTATCTGGAAAAAAGAAAGTAGATTTAAACAGTGCACAGGCTATTCAAGGAAGAAGTTTCTAAAGCTGTTACCTCTTTTTACTAGAAACTACCACAGGATAAGACAACAAACAGCCTTCGGAAAGAAAAGACTTAGATTACCCGGAGGAGGAGCCAAGCCAAAAAGATTCGATTCACCTCCCAGGCTTCTTTTCTATGTACTATTCTACCTAAGAATATATCCCACATTTAGATTTGCAGAGATCCTTTTCCACCTGGAATGTTCAAACCTTCACTACTGGTTTCATCTGGGTATTAAAGCGCTGGAACTAACCGTAAGAGCAGAGATACCTATCCCAGCAAGAACCGAGAAAGTGAGAGACTTGAAGGAACTCTTCAAGAGAGTACCATCCCTTAAGGAACATATCATAGATGCTACAGAACAACCGATTAACAGACCCAAATTCGATCAGAAGAGATATTATTCTGGTAAAAAGAAGATGCATACAAAAAAGAAACAAATAGTCATAACTCCTGATAAGAAAATAATATCGATATCAAGAACAGTTGAGGGGAAAAAGCATGACAAGAAGTTGGCAGATGAAGATATGTACTGGATACATGCACCACCCAATACACGGTGTCTTTCCGATCTGGGATATGAGGGATTAGATATATCTTCATCACTGAAGACGGTGCAGCCATACAAGAAAGCACCTAAATGTGAGTTGAATAGCTATCAAAAAGAACAAAACAAGACAATTTCGTCACTCAGAGTGAGAGTAGAACATGTTATTGGAAGCTTAAAGGTGTTTAAGATATTCTCAGACAGGGTTAGATACCGCCTTCCAATAGACAATTACATCAATAATACAATTGCTGGATTATATAACTTTAACTTAAGGTAAGTTCTTCTTCATAAGGAGGCCTCTGGGGCAACTCACCCGCTTATTTCGAAACATCTCTAATCAGTATAGAGTAAGGTTTTAGAAATCTCAAGTCTAGAATTCTACTTAGCTTTATAGCCGATTGTTGATACAAACGATGAAACTTTACGATTTATATCGACTACAACCGACGATCAATAACTAATAACTTCTTCTTCCTCACGGTGTCCAGTAAACCAGATTTCTGCTTCTGACAAAGTATCCGGCTTGATTGTCTATCTTGAAATCATGTCCGTATACAAGACCCTCTTCTTTGATCACATTTACCC
>JAHIVN010000080.1 GCA_018816645.1 Patescibacteria group bacterium
ATGTTAAGTGTAAAACTAATTTATCGACATATTTAACTATAATTGTTCATTTTATGCCCTTGTTCATTATTTATGAACTCACGATAATTTTGAACAAATATAGCAAATTTCCAACCAAAATACAAATATTTAGCTTTTTGTGTAGGAGTGAAAATTGATCTATTCAGGACTTTTCAAAGATATTTCCAAACGGAATAAAAGCGGAGCAATAACGGAGCAAACCCCTATTTTGCATCCGGATTCGGACCGGTCCTGGTTTCCGGATCTTTAAGTCCGGACTCAAACCGGTACTTATTGTTACACTGTTGTAAACGGAAAGTAGAAATGCCCCTTGTGCGGAAAACAAAAGTGCCCCTCCTAAAGGATTAATGGTTTAATCCTCCTTTCCTTGAATTCTATAAGATTTACCACTTAAATTAAAGACCTTAGAGTGATGTAATAGACGATCAAGCATAGCTACAGTCATCACTTCATCACCCATCATCTCAGCCCAATCATCAAATTTTTTGTTTGATGTAATAATTACCGATGCTTTTTCATAAAGCTCACTTACAAGATTAAAGAATAAATTAGCCTCCTTTCTCTCAATAGGTGTGTAGCCTATCTCGTCAATAATGATCAGATCCGACCTCAATATCCGGTTTATCCTGAAACCGGCGCTTCTCTGGACTTCCGCCAGTTTTAACAGTTTGATCAGATTGGTCACTCTCTCAAAACATACAGTATATCCCGACTGAACAGCTTTCATACCTATAGCTATGGATAAATGTGTCTTTCCCAGCCCGGGAGGCCCGAAGAAGAGTATGTTCTCATGATTATCCAGCCAGATAAAGTCCATAAGATGCGATATATCCGACTTGGTTATGCCTTTCAGACGTGAAAACCCGAAGTCCTCAAACTGCTTTTCTACAGGAAAATGAGCCCCTACAAGATTCCTTCTGAGTCTTCTTTCTGTTCTATAGTTTATCTCGGAATTCAAGATATTGTCTAAAAAGCTTAAATATGATACTTTCTTCTCTTCTGCCTGCGCTATCTCACTTTCAAGGTTGTGAGCTATACCCTTAAGCTTTAAATTCTCCAGTAAATTGACTGTTTGCTGACATTTTTTCATGGCTGAACCTCCGTTACCAGGCTGTGGTAAACACTTATCTGGTGTTTTTCTACATGGAAATCCTGGTTTTTGCGTGATATATCTCTTAATTCTGGAATATTTTTCAGTTTACACTCCGGCTGGTTAAATTCAGCCTCCTGCTTGTAATACTGATAAGTATCCCATAGATTAGCCATGCTGTAAGTACGGTTTTCCAGACAGAGTTCTATCGCTGCCTGAAGATAGTCCTGATTTATTCCTTTCGAGAACTTTTTTACTGCTTCTGTATACTGATCCCGAAAATATCTTGGAAATGCGCGACAATTATTATCTATGAAGATATTCCATGATTCCATTTGAAACAGTTCTTTTAATTTGCTTTTTAACTCCTGCAAATTCTGTTCTTTATGGTAGTACCGGCTTTGGTTTACCACCTTCGTTCCTGGAATAGGGCAAATATCGTATTCCTGGATCTTTTCTCCTGTACGTATATCGTAGATAAACAGCGTTTCATTTGTCTTATATATTTCTACTTCATGTGACCGGTATTCTTCTGGTACAGGATATTTGCAGGAATTCACAGAAATATTCCCTAAACTGTCGGTTTTACGTTTTTCTCTTCCGATATTGGCGCTATTGCGGTATATCGAATTCCTAAGAGGAGTTAGATATTTTCTTTCTTCTATGAACATCTCTCGGGGAATACGGCGGGTAGCCAGAGAGATCTTTCCGTTAGCCCGCCGACTTAACCACTTTAAAAGACGGTTACGGGCTTCTTCTATGTCGTCGAAATCCCTTATTCGCAGAAAATTTCTTTTAACAAACTTGATTACATTCTCTATCTTGCCTTTACTCTCAGGATCGCTCTTGCGGCAGACATACATCTTCAGACCCATTTCTTCTCTGAAATGACGGAAATCCTTCGTATATATTATATCTCCGTTGTTTTCTTTCAATACCATCACAGAATCCTGATCTATTACAAGCTCACGCGGCATACCTCCCAGATACTCAAAACAATCCAGTAGGTGATTTATTAAATCCAGCGTAGTGAAGGGCTCTGTTTGGAATGCGCTGTATTTATATCTACTGGCTGATAATACTGCTGCGAATATATACAGCTTAAGGCCGCTTCTGGTACGATATTCACCAAAATCTATCTGCATCTGCTGCCCATAGGGCAATTCTTCCACCGGATAGTATTTTCGGGTATTCTCGTTGAATTTCAGCTGCCCGGTATCTATCAGATAGTTGACGTAGTTACGGAAACTCCGTTCTGTGCCTGGTACTTTGCCGCATTTTTCTTCCAGATAGTCGTATACTGACGATTTTTCCAGCCTCTGGAAGCCGTTTTCCTTGTATACGTCTAGAACATGGGGTTTGAACGGTTCAAATATCTTAGTCCTATTTCTAATGTCATCTATATACCGGAGATACTGTTTCTCCGACATATGATAATATTTTCGTACTGTTCGCTTGTGTAAACCGGTTTCTCTTACAATATCGGCCTTTGTAAGCCCTCTTTTCCTAAAATGCTGTATTCGCTGATACATATTCTTTTTAACCATGTCATAAGTCCTTTCAATACGGTATTTATTTCTACATATACCATAGAAAATGACTTATTTCCTTTAAAGAGGGGCATTTCTATTTTCCGCGGTAGGGGCATTTTTGTTTTCCGTTTACAAATCGCCGAAGCCTGCAACGTGGCAAAGGCGGTCAAGGGTGGGAATTCCGGGTAAGCAGACAGTGCGAAGGCCGTAATATGGTCGAGCTTGTCGGGTCGGGTCTTACGGAAAAGCCTCAGGGCGGGGAAAATATTAAAGGAGTGAGGCCGCAGGCCGAGCGACAGCGATAGTTTCCCGGGATTATTTATTTATAACGGGCCGAAAGAGTATCTTAGTTCAATCGGTTTCAATATTATATGAAAGTCGTGGCTTCAGCAGAATAGGGTATATCTAAGTATAAAACTGGACAAAAATGTCCACAATTATCAAATATTCGCATAATAATGGACATAACTGTCCATATTTACACGTTAAAGTTGACTTTTTTTAAAATTGCTGTTAGATTATTAGTGTAACAAGGAAGCAGTATGATTACTAAAGAAATGTCAGATAATAGAATA
>JAHIVN010000007.1 GCA_018816645.1 Patescibacteria group bacterium
ATACTCTCACCGATGATAAAGGAGAATAGATGGCCGATATGAGGCATCTTGTGAGTGTTGGGCTGGCCGAATTCGACTATTAACTTTACAGGCTTTTCCTGACTGAGTTTGCCGTAAGCATCGCCCTCTTCCAGGATTCTATCTAACGTTTCGACTAGTAACTTTTGACTAAGGTCAATATTTATAAACCCTCCCTTGATTTGGGTTTGATGAATCAAGTCCCCACACAGAATGCATTTAACTATTTCGTCTGCGATTTTTTGGAGGTCTTCTTTCAGTTTCCCGGCGAGGATCATCGCAACATTTGTAGAATAGTCGCCGAAATTTTCATCTGCAGGATGTTCAATTCTGACATCATCTTCTTTTATATTTTTATATCCGGCTTTCTGTACTGCCTCGTAAACGATCTTTTGTATTTGATTTTTGATAAGTGAAAAGTTGACTTCGTCTAGTTTGGGTGCCGAAGAAGTCTTCTTCAATCTTTGGGCATCTTTCAGCTGTTCCGGCGAAAGCTTGACCTGTTGATTCCCTCTCATTTTCTGTTTCTCTGTCTTCTGTTTAGCTGTTAGCTGTCCGCGATACGCTTTTGTTTCAATGTCAATCTCCGCCTCCGGATTCTCCTTATCCAGCCAACAAATCTCTCCTTTTGCTCCAAGGTATTTCTCAGCCAATGCGATGAAATCTTCAGCGGCTTCCTTCACCTGCTCTCTTGTCGTTACTGGAAGTCCATCTATTATAAAGTAGCCTTCCTTGGAATTCTCTGTAATCTTTGTCCTGTCACACTGTCTCCAGTTCCACTTCCTGCAGGTTATCCCCGAAGCATCAACCCAAGCAATCTCTCCCTTGTCCGGCGGTTCATTCTCTTTGCCCATTATTGGGATATATTCTTCTGTGCCCTCACAATACTTCAACTCCATATCACCGTACACTCCGGCGAAATCTTCCCCTCCAAACGGCAGGATGTGTTTGATAGAGCAGTAGTTGTACAGATTGACAAGCGGGTTTGTATCTGGAAGTTCATTTCCAGCGGCAACTCTTTTGAGCAGTGCTTCAACTGATGAGGAGAATTTGTTTGGCTTGGAACCAAAATCTCTGAAAGCATTTCTCCATGCTGATATGGTTTTATGGTCAGATAGTTTCATGGTTGAGAATTCCTTGGCCTTTTTCTTCTCCTCCGCCCTTAAAAGCTTGAGAATTTCTGAGCCGTCAACTGTATTATCTATGTTTTTGAGAATTACCACTGCTTCCAGTAGGGAAGGGTACCTTTCGAAGAGTTTTGGGTTGATTTTAAATTTCATTTTGAGTATTAAAAGTTAAGGTATTATAGCGAATTGTTTAGTTTAAGTCATTAACGAAGAATAATAAACTATCTTCTTGGCGGACCAACCTTTGGCATTTGCTCTATAAGTTTATAGATCTTCTGATCCAAGTTCATAGCAGTTTGAGCTAAAGTCGATTTAAGCTCCTTCAATCTTTGAGCTATTGTTATTTCAGATGATCTTTCTTCTGATATACCTTGATTTTGTCCTTCCATATTTTTACCCTCCTTTCTTATATTTAAATAAAGAGTTATTTATGTCGGAGAAAAAGTCTGGCCATTTGTCTTCTGGCGGAACGGCAAACATAAGAATGTTCATTGGGAAGTAGTCATACTTGCTGCAGTCCTTTGTTTCATATCCAGTCTGTTTTAATTCTTTCATGAGCACAGAAACGTTGATTTTTTCAGGTATAACAGCAAGGATGAAGCTGGTCTCATTTCTTATAGTTTCAAGTCCAGTTTTCTTTTTGAGATTATTTATAAAGGCAGCTTTAAATTTAACGTATTGATCACTTAGCTCTTCTGTAAGAGGAAGAATCTTCTTTGCTATACAACAAGTGAAAGAATTCAGAGAATCCGCTTCAATTTTTGTCGAATATTTGTGAAGACTTTGACTTATAGTCTTGTTTGAAATGGAAAATCCAAATCTTAATCCTGCTAATCCAGAACTTTTGGAGAGACTTCTCATAACAATTATATTGGGAGATTTACTTATAAGGTTTATGCCGGTCTTCTTACCAATTCCCCAGTAGCATTCATCAAGGATGATTTTCCCACTGTATTTACTTGCGAATACTTTTAACTCTTTAAGGCTAAGGACATACTGACCTGTAGGGTTGTTGGGATACGCAAGATAAAAAAGTTTTGTTCCTACTAGACTTTTTAATAAATTTATCGCTTGAAGTTTCTTTCCGATCTTGATTGGTATTTCGATTTTTCTCATCTCATAAGTATCCGCGGCGGTCTCAAATACAGGAAAAGTAGGTGATAGAAAAGCAACTTTGTCACCTTGTTTTGTCAGTGCTCTTACACTTAAATGTATCAGGTTCTCAATGCCGTTTCCAAGGAAAATCTGTTCAATATTTACTTTGTACTTTTTAGCTATCTCTTTTTTCAGTTCTAGTTGTAACTCCCCAGGATAGAGGTGAATACTCTCGCAAGCTTGTTGACTTGCCTTATCAATAATCTTTTGTATTTTGATGCTCTTTGGAGTGTAATTTTCACCCCAATAAAGTCTCAAAGGTTTCTTCATGGAGTACCTCCCAACATTTTCCAAGGCAATAATAATTCTTTATACTTTTTTTCACTCTGTTGTTTGAAAATTTTCAATAGACTCCAACTGCTTCTCGACGAATCGCAAGCACAGCATCCGCTTACACAACCTATTTTAGGCTGCTTGTGAAATCCCTGCTTTAAATGAATTTCCCCAGCTTTCAGAACTGAACCAATAAGCCAGAATGGATCAACAAGTGGAATATCTGCTAGTGGTGTGCAAGAAGCTATTTTCACTGGCTGTAGTAGCAGTTTGAAGCCTTTCTCTGCAAAAATTGAAATTGTCTCCAGACAAAGTTTACTGTATCTTTTCCAAGACATTTCTATCGGCTTTACACCGTAGACTAACAAACCTGCAAGTCTAATTGCAGGCATAGCCTTTTTGAGAAGTTTGAACGTATCTAGGTATCCTCTGTTATCATCTTTCATTCCTATTACAGGAATTCTTGCCTTCCCGAAGTTGGAGTTTGACATAAATTTCGTTCTATCAATACCAAGTGGTAATTCAGGATTCATATTGATTGCCTTTATAAATCCCATTTTGTAGTACTTATGCAAAAGATTCATTACACTAGAATCAGCCGAAACCTGCCAGGGCATAAGCTCTAGTTCTAGGGAAATATTTGTTTCTGGATATTTATTATAAAGATCTTCAATAAGTTTGAGCATTGGTGTGAAAATCTCAACTATTCCTCTGTCGTCACATTGCTTTGATCCGGAAGATACACATGCATTTATCTGACCACTTGCTTGTATCAATTTCTCAAGGACTAAGGCAAGTTCAAGAGTCTTACTGTCATTACAGATTATCTTTTCTTGTGTGTATGTACAAAAGCTGCAGTTTTGCTCACATCCATAGCCCGAACTGATCACAACTACGCCATTTTTGTCAGTAGCGATACAGGCATCAACATATTTTTTACCTAAGAATTTATTGTTATTGTGATTGAATACGGCTTTGGATGAAGAATTTGGGTGTAAAAACTTGAAGTTGAATTGCCACTCGGGTAACTTCATAAAATTTAGAATATATTCTTCGTTCTTTTTGCAGATAACTGATGGTGATACCTGGCCAATCTCTAATGCTGTATCAAGTAATACTGGTGAATATTTTATTGGAGTGTATATTTCGAGTCCGTCTACTTTTCCAGCCAGAGAACTGTGATTATCTGTCAAACCCTGTTTTAGCTTGCCTTCTATTCCTGGATAGAATTGATTGATGAGTTCTAGATAAAACTTCTTTGGTATTTTTAGCCCGTAAGCTGTAAATGCTGCTTCTATAACAAAGCTAGCTTTTTGCCTGCTTAACTGGTCCATATATTTAGGCTTCTGATTTAGATGCCATTTATCTAATACATTTCTTAAAGAGTTATTTATTTTTTCTTTTTGTTTTGCTAGCCAAGATCTGGTTCTTTTGCTATTCATTTTGAGATTTGGTAACAATTACAAACATATGTCTCGCGCACTCTGGCGGCAGAAATGTATTTAGGTGGTTATCAAGTGCAAGGATCTGAGAATATATTTCGGGCCCAGACCCTAATAAACCAAGATCTGCCATCTTTTCGATCATATTCCCAAGAAAATTCATTCCCTCAATCGAGACTTGCTCAAACCAAGCGTCAAATAACTTCTCAAGTCCAGTTTTTGAGTATGCTTTAGAGGTATGTGAGAAATCTGTGTCTTGTGCTGTTGTTGCTCCTGTAAGAAAGCCTATCTTAAGTCTCATTGTGTAGGGCATGATGACTGCAATTCCTCCAGGCATAAGTACTCTATGAATTTCTTTGACTAGCTCTTCGGGCGATAGTGAATATGAAAATGGTCCGAATATACTCATCACTAGGTGTATACTGCTATCTAGAACTGGTATATGATGCATGTCGGCAACAGTGAATAAGACCCCGGGTTTTCCTTTAAATCCGGCTGAGGCTTGAGCTACCATAGCAGATGATATATCCTCACCAATATATTGAACTGGGACTAAAGATGGCGTTTGGTTCAAAGCACTCTGCAAAAGCTCTAATCCTAGCCCTTCCCCACATCCAATGTCGGCAGCTAAGAGTTTTTGTCCCGGAAACTGCTGCTGCAATTTGGATAAGGCTTTCGTCAGGGTAGCAACAACAGCTTGATCTTCAGCCTTACATAGCGGTGTGCTGTACATTTCTTCGTATTCTGTCACTGACCCTTCTTTTCCTGGGGCAGCAAAAGAATCATAATAAGCTGCCACTGCATGTAGTTGTTCATTTGTATCTTGTTCCATTTCTAAATTACCAATAAATTAGCTGTAATTCTCTTAGCATAAAGAAGCACTCCCCAGATCCCTTTATATAGATCTAGGAATAAAGTCCGTCAGACTTTGTATTCTCTTTATGCTTTTTTACTATCTTTGCTTCTGCGCTCGGCAGGAGTCGAACCTGCAACCCTCCGTTCCGAAGACGGTAGCTCTATCCAGTTGAGCTACGAGCGCTTATTTAACAAAAAACTCAAATATAGAATTTTAAAACTAAGATTCCTTATGGTGCGCTGCACAGGAATCGAACCTGTAACCTACAGCTTAGAAGGCTGTTGCTCTATCCAATTGAGCTAGCAGCGCATAAACGCAAAAAAGCTCTCACCTAATAACCCCTCAGCCAAAGGCTAATAAAGATTATGAGGTGAGAGCTTTTCTCACGGTACCACTCAAATTCAATCAGATATCACTACCTGATTCTTGTGCACTTGAAAAATCAAGCGCCTACGGATTCTAACGGAACTCAGATGAAATTCCTTTTCAAACCCGGATTCCTAATTGCCCTGAGGTTATTTTCAGAACTTTCTTCGGAATGACACTTCCCGCTTGGCGGGACGAGTTGAAGCGCGTTCGGTTTCTCTAAATTTATCCCGCTCAGCGGAACTTACCTAACTTTCAGCTACTTAGGTTTGCTAAAAATTCTTGAGAAACTTACTAATCTTCGTAATTATATTTAATTGTACTCGCTTTATATCAAAACTAGAAGCCTCTTGTCAAATGTACGATGGGGACATAGCAAGAATGGCTGCATTACAGATGTCTAAGTTGCATTTGGATAGACTCTCATAAGATACTCTGTTACCATTATTGCTGCCCTAGTTAGTGCATCCGTTCTTTCTAAAATGATTCCATCTTTCATGCAAGCATCTTGAATTTGTGTTGTAGTAGAGTTGAGAAGAGTTTCTATCCTGGGGCTTAGACCCTCAGCTATTTCAGTGGTTGCTTTATCAATTAATGTCTCGGCTTCCTGACCTGGATCATCTAATTCAGCATGTTTCTCTAACCACTGAGCATATGTTATTGGTGTTATTGGTATTCCTGTTTCCTCCATTTAATTGTATGATAAACAAGTAATATATAGCTAAATTTTATCTTTATCTGTCAAAAACTACAAGCATCAGGATCCGCTTGTTTCAGGACCTTTGTAATGCTCCTGAACCTCATCCGAAAGCAGATTAATCATAAGAATGATACAGGGTATAAGTGAAAACACGGATCCTAAACCCATACCCATGAGTATGATTTGAAGTATCCAGACCCATCTTTTTTGTACCTGTGCTTTGAGTGCTCCTATCAAATGCGCTACAAAGAAAAGCAGTATGAAGAGGAACACAAATACTAGTCCGCCAATCAGTAATACTGCCGGAGCTTCTATCTCGTTGCTTTGATCTGCAAATATGAATGGAAGTGCGCAAAAGCTGACCAGTACTATAGCGAAGAGAACTGACATACAGCCGTTGTAAATACGCAGCCCGAGGATAGTGTTTTTTACTTTATCACTCATTTTTTGATAGTAATATTTAATTTATAATCATTGACTTTTACCTCTTTTTCCCCTTTTCCTAGCAACACTTTCCTGCTATTTGTCTGCTTTGCAAGCTCCGAAGAATTTTTCTTTATGACTTCCTGCAAACCCTTGTCTTCTGTTTCAAGAATCACCCCGACGACGTCTTCCTGCTTGAAGCCGGATTTCTTTCGAGTGTCCTGGATCATTCTCGCAAGCTCTCTCAGAAGCCCCTCTCCCCGGAGTTCATCAGTCAATTCAGTATTCAAGGCTACTTCAAGTTCCTTGCCTTTTTGCACATTCCAGCCCTTTGATTTCTTTATAGTCTTAACGCTCGCAACCTCTTTCACGTTCAATTCTTCGCTGAGCAATTCCTTCATCCAGGTATCCAGCTTTGACATTTGAGGTTTTTCGCCAGAGGCGAACTCGCCTTTGGCGAGGACATTTAACATAGCAAGAGGTTGCCGAACCTTTATCCCTGCTTCTACTCTCGCTGCTTGTCCAAGAGAAGCTACGGTTCGTAGTATTTGCATTTGATCAAGTAATTCTTTTTCGCTATTAGTTAATTTTATCAGTGAGTTCCAATCGCAAAGGTGGACTGATTCAATAGCACCCTTTACTTGATCTTTAACAAGTACTCCATAAATTGACTCTGCAAGAAAAGGTGTCACTGGCGCTATTGTTTTCGCAGTCTGAACAAGTACATAATACAATGTAGCTAGTGCATCTTTGTCGCCACCCACAAATCTTTGTCTTGATCTTCTTATGTACCAAGTTGAGAGATCGTCAGCGAAAGGTGCTATAGATCTTACTGCTGGAGAAATTTCGTATTTCTCTAAGTTCTCTTCGAGCTCATTATTAAATTCTTTCAGCCTTGCTAAAATCCATAGATCTACCTCGTTTTTTGTGGCAGGTTCTTTGTCTGAATCACCCGGCTTCCAGTTCACTAAGTTAGCATATGTAGAGAAGTATTTAGTGCTATTCCAAAGTGGAAATATTACTGTTTTGACTTGGTCGCGAAGGTCATCTTCATTAAAGCTCATATCTACACCTCTGATTATAGCTCCTCCGAGGAAATACAGTCTTAAAGCATCTCCTCCATATTGTTCAAGAGTTGCTTTTGGATCAGGATAATTTCCGAAACTCTTACTCATCTTTCTCCCATCTGTTCCAGCAAGTACTCCAGTTACTGCAACATTTAAAAAACTGTTTTCTTCTTGCATTAGATTTGAGACTACATGCATGTAGTAGAACCAAGCTCGAAGCTGTCCAGTATATTCTGTGATGTAATCAGCTGGAAATGTTTTTGTAAAAAGATCATTATTTTCAAATGGATAATGAAGCTGTCCATAAGGCATAGAACCTGACTCCATCCACACATCAAAGACCTCCGGGATTCTCGTCATCGTTCCCTTGCATTTCTTACAGCCAAATTTAATGTGATCAACCCCATCACGATGGAGATCTGTTACTTCTTCACCAGACCGATCTTCAATTTCTTTCATTGAGCCGAAAATTTCAATAGAATCACATTTATTGCATTTCCAAACAGGCATGGCAGTTGCCCAGTATCTTGTTCGGGAGATGTTCCAATCTGGGGCTGTCTTGATGGTATGAACAAATCTTTTTCTTAACTTGTCTGGGACCCAGTTGATCTTTTCATACTGTTTGAGCAAACTCTTCTTATTATCCTGAATATTTATGAACCATCCTTTTTGCGCCTTATAGATCAAGGGTGTCTGACACCTATAGCAGAACGGATACCTGTGAAAGATCTTTTCCACTTTAAACAAGAGGTCTCTCCGCTCTAGATCCTCAATAACAAGCTTGTCTGCATCTTTGACATATACCCCCTTGAAGTCAGTAACTTTATCAACAAATTTACCCTCATCATCTACTGAAAAAAGAATCGTCAGATCATACTCTTTTGCCATATCCATATCTATTTCTCCAAAACCGGTTGCATTATGAACAATTCCAGTTCCTTCATCCATATTGACCATTCCCTTATACTCGTATATTTTGAAGTCGTTCTTGCCGGGTTCGTAATAGCAGTATGGCGACTCATACTCGAGACCCAGAAGCTCTTTTCCTTTGAAGCTTCTGACCACCTTATACGTATCTTCTCCCATTAAGCTGTCCATTCTCTTGTCCGCAGCTATATAAGTTTTTCCCTTTTCATTACCGCTAAATTCTACATAAGTCTCTTTTGGATCTACCACAAGGGCTCTGTTTGATGGCAGAGTCCAGGGAGTAGTTGTCCAGGCCATAACTCTTGCTCCTTCGAACTTGCCCTTTGAAGTAATAGGGAATTCTACCGTTACCGCAGAGTCTTTCATGATAGTATAACTGTCATCCATAGCTATCTCGAACTTTGATACAGGTGTCCCACACCTTGTACAGTAGAGTAGCGTTTTTACTCCTTCATATATTAGTCCTTTATCATAGAGCACTTTAAATACCCAGATGAGAGATTCCATATAGCCGGTGTCCATTGTTTTGTATGCACCTTCAAAGTCTACCCATTCTGCAATTTTATCTACATACCAATCCCATTCGCTTGTTACTTCATTGATGTAGTCTTTACAAGCACCAAGAAACTTATTTATCCCATATTTCTCTATGTCTCTTTTGTTTTTTAACCCTATTTTTTTCTCGACTCTTTCTTCTATTGGCAGACCATGACAATCCCAACCCCAGACATGACGAACCTTGAATCCCTTCATAGTCTTGTATCTTGGAATGATATCTTTTGCCATTCTTGGGAGAAGAGAAGCATAATGGGGAATCCCAGTTACAAATGGAGGTCCATCAAGAAAAGAAAAGCTATTCTCGTCAGACCTCTGGTCCTGAGATTTTTCAAACATCTTTTCTTCTTTCCACCACTTGGTGAGTTTATCCTCTCGCTCGGAAATTGATTTGTATGAATTTATGTTAAACATGTTTTTAAATCTAAAATTTAGAATTAAGAATGTAGAGTTTTTAGCTTAATAATCGGGACATATTTCTTGAATTTTCGAATCTTTTCTTCAAACCGCCTTAGGTATTTCACCTGCTTATCGTTTATTTGCTTGATATTTTTAGGCAGGCATTCTATATCAAAATACTTCACTGGAATACCAAGTTCTTTACACATCTTGATCTCATACCACATCCCTTCGCTTATTTCTCCAAACGCCCACAGCTCATCGCATCTTACAATAAGAGAGTTTATTGAATCGATCATCGTCTGCTGATCAGCTAGTTCATGTACAAAGTGACCAAATGCAGTAAAGTAATTTACCGGAGCAAAGCCTTTGTTGATAACAAACCTGCAGATCAGTCTTGCCCAGCACATATTTACAGCTGCCTGTGAGATAAAGACAACTTTCTTGCCCTTATCATACTTTTTTATTTGAATGTTAAGTTTTTTATTTCTCGTTTGATAAAGCATCATTTATAATTTTTGAATGATCAAAAGCTAAATTTGGCAAACTTCCCAGATCAAACCACATTGCATCCGTTGTTTCATCCCTCGCTTGTAATACTCCACTTACTTGCTCAACCAAAAAAGCAATCGAAATAACTTGGCCTCTGGGGTCGCGTTTTGGATCAGAGTACACACCTACCAGACTTTTTATATTTCCCTCAAGATTTGTCTCTTCTTTCAGCTCCCTTAGACAAGAATTCTCTACAGTCTCACCATAATCTACAAGCCCTCCGGGCAACGCCCAGTGATCTTTAAAAGGATCATACCTTCGTTTGATCAAGAGTATTTTATTGTTCTTGATAACTACTGAATCAGTAGCCAGTCTTATTTGTTTTGGCATAGATATAAAAAAAAGATCCTCGTCTTAATACCAGTACAAGGTATTAAAACAAGGACCGTTTTTAAATGACCAATTTTCAATTATCAATGCCCAAGCTGGACATTGGGATTTGATCATTGTTCATTCTCTGCCTCTGGCAGAGCGGTGATACCACCTAATTTCAGTATAATCTTACAACTATACCCTCATCCCCTCTGATAATTCAGTAGGGTTTCAGCTTTAACGGGCTTACCCGTCTTGTTCTACTATCTTGAAAGTGGTCAACTATCCAAGAATTCTTCAAGAGGCTCTTCCAGTGATTGCTGGGATCAAACGCCTTTTCATATTGAATTGGCTTTGATTATAGCATAAAGTTTGTGGAAGGTGAATGCGGAAGCAAGCTTTGAGAACTGTGAGTTTACTTTGCACAAAAATATTAGTGGGTATTCCTAAACAAGAAGCTTCTTAAATCTCTCTGGGTTATAGATAAATTGAGTATAAATAGGCTGAGAAGCTGTCAATCTGTACTTTTTGGAGTAATCATCCGGCTTAATTCTTTTAAGCCTAGGAACTTCTTTATAGTGAGGATTTCTCACTACTTCCTGCCTGGCATTTTTCCTGATGAAATAGTAGCTCATGCCATGCTCTTTCTTCATAGATCTATAATCAATTTTTCCGTCATCCTCAAACAACCGGCCAATTATCAGAGGTGAGTTAGCGGGATTTATAAAAGTATACATATACTTCTGGGGAATAGGGATACGGTCTCCTTTCTTCACCTTGAAAGTGGCAACATAGCTGACATCGGTTTCAAAATCCAGTTCCCCCTTTTCTTTAACTTTCTGAACCAGAATTGTGCCCCATCCATATAGGATATCAATAATTGCCGTGATATCGTTCTGGTCCTTGTCGGGTGAGAAAATGTGGGTTTTGTTGTATTCAATTCCAAGTAAACCCGGAGGTAGTATAATTATGCTATAGTGAAGCTTGTTCTTACTAAACACTTGTTTGTCTTTATTCAGATATATATCCGAATATTCAGTATACACGTTCAGTGGGTACTTCAAGGTTTTATTGAGCAACACAGGCCTCATGCTGTCAAGTTTTACCCGTTCGATCTTCTCGAATGAAATCTCTCCAGCAGGGTGCAGAGAATTATCTTGATTATTCAAAAGCAGGGGCAAACCGGAAAAATCTTGTAAATTGATCATCAAACAAATATTCAAATCTCAAAAATTTCGTTAACCAATTATACTTGCTGCGCAAAGAATTGTCAATCTGAAACACAGAGAAACACCGTTAAATAAGGTGTTATTTGAATCGAGCGGGTGGAAGAGTTGAAAAAATGGTAGACACTTATTTACAATTGAGGATCCGAAAAAAATCATTACTGAAAAAATTCCGAGCTAAAGCTTACATCCTCACACTTTAATCTTTCAATAAGTATCTACCGTATCTAATTTAACAAATATATTTCAGTTTGTCAAGTATTTGGGTGACAGTCTTTGAGGTTGACAGTCTCTGGATGCAAACACTTTACTTTCCCCTGCCTTCTTTTAGGATCGTTTCTAACCTCCACCTAAACATTTCGAGCGTTTCTTTCTTCAATCGTTTAAATGACCTCATGCTAGTAGCAGAATATTCCCCTGCATTTTTCAACTTAAATCTTGGATCAGAGTTGCTCCGGACTTTCTCTTCTATACTTCTGGTATACACATCAAAGCCCAAATCCCACATCATTTGAGACTCAGTTGCTCCTTCAAATATCAATTGTTTCAAGATCTCATACCGCAGTCTACTCTATGTTCTTTTTTCTCCTTCCTCTATTGGACGAAAGAATTCTATAGATTGCCTCAGTATTTCGCTTAGAGCTTCCTGATTAGTGATTTTCTTGGTTCTAGCGTACTTCATCACAGCAGGAGCCATCAACGCTTTGCTTTCATTCACCGCCTGAGGCTCGACAAATATTTTCATAAGAATATTTAGATCGCTCAAATTAAGAACTGGAATAGAAAACTTTCTGTTGCGAATCGAATCAAGTGCCATCTGCTTAAGTGTTTCTCCTAAACCATTGTTTAAAACAACAAATGTTATTACAATGAAAACTAGAAAGAAGAAAAACATTTGTATTTCCACGACTTTGTAGACTAAAAATATCACTCCTACAAGAGCTACAGACGAAATAAGATTCCGTAACAAATTCACAAGAACCTCCTTATGAATAGCTTCTTTTTGCTCAAGTAGAGTATTGTAGTAGAGTAACGCCCAACAGCCGTAAACTGTTCCAACTAACATCAGGCCGACTGATAATAGCAGCACTTTACCATGTATTTCCCATAAACCTTCTCCAACATAGTGCCATACCATTCCAATCATTCCACCTGTAAATAGCAAAACTGAAACTTCGGCAAACTTTCTAAAGAAGCCCTTATCTACTTCACTTATTCTTTCCGGATCAACCTTTGCTAGAAAATAAAAGTTGAGAATTGGGAAAAATAGTTTAACCAAATTAACAACTAATCGAAAGATGTATAAGCTAGTTACAGGGTCGTACCATTCCACTCCACCATTTCCACTCACTGAGTACACAGCGTTATATCTCACTAGAAGATTAGTAAAAACAATCAACACAACTAAAACGAGATTTAGTCCGGTTATCACTTGCTTTATAATTTTAAGACCATTTGAAATGATATCATATATTTCTCGAATGCTGAAGCTAGCCAAAAACCAAAAGAGAGTTCCTAGCTCTGCAGGTATATAAAGAGATCTTCTAAACAAAATAAAATTACTCTCGCTCACAGACAGCTCTCCCAGCACCCAAAACACAATGTAAAAAGCTCCAAAAAATAGAAGCCCAGCCAGATATATGCTTGTTTTGTCCCGAAGATTCCTTATCAGCAAGAAGGTACAAATTGAAAGGCACAGGAAAAAGAGAACTGTTGAAATTATTAGTATTAAAACATCCATGTCAACAAAGAGTTCAAGAAAATAAGCAAGCTTTCTTCTATGTCACCAGCTTGTCACTACTATGTATCTTACTTGCCCCTGATTATCCTATAAAATTGATCAAATTTAAATATTAGTTCATATTTATGAAATCACCCTATGATTTGATCACAATCAGTTTCGAAGATTTGGAAGCTTTTGAGGCAAACGAAAACAAGGGCAAGGTTTGGCTGATTCTGAGCCTGGTATTGGACGAGCTGCCGAAAAATTTAAAGGGGAAAGCAGGCTTTATTGCACCAACCCTCACACCAATTCCAGGTTTCAGAGATGAGCATGTTCAAGGATTAGAGGTGTCCATAAAGGAGAGTAGTGAGATAGAAAAGTTTGTCAGAGAGTTTGTGCCGTTTTTTATTCTGAGAAAGAAAGAGCCCTGAAACTTATTTACTAGGTTGCCGAGGAACTAATTCTACATCAAGGAGTTTTATATTCTCCGCATTCATCGTTCTCGCATTCTACAACACAAGCAAAGTTCAGCAGACCTGTATCACTATTCATACACTTCCCCTCGCAAGCTGCATAACATCTTTCATATTCCAATGCTTTACTCATATTTTCTTTCACTTCATTCGTATCTTCAGAAATACGATTCAGAAAATACTGGGCTAATACCAGGCGAGCGGCAAAGGAGCAGATGGAAATCAGCACCAAAATCCCAATGATAATAATAATAGTTCTTACGGTACTTTTATCTTTGCTTTCAGATTCACTAATAATACTATTCTGGTTTCCCGTTGTTTCTTCGACAGGCGGAACCGAGTTTATAGATTGCTGAAAATTTGAATTTTGTATTTGATCACTCATTTTGATAAAAAATAGCTAATTAAGGTTCATCTGTCAACTGTTTTACACTTACCACCTCAGGATTTGAAGTTCTATAACCACCTCTACAAGTAGAGCAGGTATATGTCCTTGCACAGAAAATTGCTTAAGCATTCCTTTCTACTTCATCAAGCTCGTTAGTGGCTTGATTTACAACAGTCACAGTCATCTCACGATCACAGCCTGGATGTGTACATCTGACAACAGCTTCCCAATCTGGCATAATGATGTTGAACAATTTTAAAGTAAAGTTTGGTAGATTAAGCGGCAGTCCTTTATTATATCAGACCAAAGCAGGCAGGCTCAACTTTATGAGGAAATGAGTTTCAGTCGAATTTTACTTACTCTCCACAAACAGGCTTAGTCATCGATCCTATTATCAAATCAAATGTGCTATCTTCTTCTACAGTGTAGCCCCCATAAAACCTCCCAACCATATCGAACTTGTCATTCTCACAAGTATTCTCCAAGTTCCCCTCAGGATAATAGCAGGTGCTGCATTTGTCGCTTGCCTTGGAAATTAAACCATCATGATAAACAGTCACCGCAATGTTAGCATACTCAGAGTTTATACAGTCGAACGGAGAAAGCTGACATTTTACTGAGCCTTTTTTGTATGATTCATCCCAGAAGGTAAAATTCTCCTCCGAATAATTCTTAATACTATCGAATGCATAGGTAACATAAACAGTTGATTCACCTATTGTCAAACTATTCTCGCTCCCGGACTGTTTTATAGTAATCGTAAATCCTTTTGGTCTTGGGTAACATCCACCATCTTCCTCCCCAGCTGGACACTCAACCGCCTTAGATTCAGTCAACTCCCAGGTTGAAGGGTATTTCAGTGAATAATTACTATATTGATTGTAATAAGTTTTCCACCCCTCATAAGGATCTGTTTCTGTAGTAGTAGTTGTTGTTGTATCACTTTGCTCTTTTCTTCTGCATCTTGAGCAAATGCTCCTTTTAAAGTGTTATCCATTTTTATAAATTTAATAGTTAGAATCTAAACAAAGACTACTTATAATCAATCGCATTCACAAACTCCATCGCCTTATCGTAAGCTTCTTGCTCAGCCTCCATTAGATCAACATGTTTGTTGAAGAATTCATCGACCAGTCCTGCCGTTGCTTCCTCATAGTCCACACTTGGCATGCCGTTTACCATATCAGAATGCTCTGTCAGGTAAGCCTCGAGATTCTCATCATCGACCAAAAACCAAGTGTTAAGATAAATCTTGTAACCATCCTTATATCCCAAGATCTTCTTTACCCTCAAGTAGAGTGAGTATTCCCCTGGAGTATTTGCACTAACATCCGGAAGCACAATATATGTTGTGATGCGATAATCGTCTCCTTTAGAAACTAATTCACCAAAATCTCCAAAAAAAGGAGGTCCACCATGACCCAATTCTACAGTATCCTCATCAAATACGTATGCTCGGTTTTCAGTATTCCCGTCAAGTTTATAACTAAATGTAATATCAGCGGTCCCAGGGTTCTCTTCAACAACCACACACACACCTTGGTATGCTTTTTCGAGCGAATCATCTAAAACAGTCATCTTTGAGGCATCTATCGTAAAGGGAAAGTTATTTTCTTTGATGTAATAGCCATATCCTGTACCACCATAAGACACTTTAACACAACTTGCTGTTATGGCTTCCTGAAGTGTTTTATCAATCGAAGCGGGCATAACGTCTTGTGAAGTTGTCGTAGTTGTAGCAGATGAAGATGTCGTTGTTGTGGTAGTACTTGTCTGTGTTCCTTCTGAGGAATCATCTCCTGAGTTGAATATCAGGAAATAC
>JAHIVN010000081.1 GCA_018816645.1 Patescibacteria group bacterium
CTGTATACCTGGTATATGTAGAAGACCTTCCTGGATTTCCGGGAGAAAATAAAAGACTATCGAAATTATCTTTTGCCTCAACAACAGCATCACCCCTTACCACATGTATATCCAGAAAATTATGTTCATGTAATTTATTAATGACTTGATCATAGACTTTACCAATTATATTTCTTTCTTGGTCATTTTCAGTTTCTAAAGTTAGATCTTTAACAGATAGAAGTTTGCTGACTGTTTCAGGAGAAGATACTTCAAACTTAAGTTGCATAGGCAAATCTGGATTTTCTTTTGGAATTTCTAACTTTGCTTTTTTAAGAGCCGTTTCTTTCATGTTAAAGATATTTTTTGAGAAAGTTTTTGATTTCTTCAACTTTTGTGGAGTCGGCGTATTCACTTGGAAATATATCTAAGCTATCTTCGGAACAAAGTTCAGGCCACTGGTCAGCAAATATCTTTCGTACTCCTTCCATCAAAGAGAGGCCCAGATTCGGATATATATCTTCAACACTATGCGCTAAATAGTAAATGATATTGCGTTGATAAGTGCTCTGGTTATCCTCGCGCTCTTGATAATTTGAAAGGCTGTATTTTGGATAACAAGCATCCAAAATAATTTTTGAAATATTCCATAAAGGCATCAGTAGCCTTGTAGAACCAAATTTGCGTACAGGGAATGCAAGAGGTTTCTGCCCATTCATTAACGAGAACAGCAAGTCCGACAATAGATCCTCGCGATTAAAACCGAGAATGTACTCACTAGTATGATATTCCTTGCAGAGTTTCCGCGCAACGATGGAAATGAGATACGTACCAAAGAAATGGCTTGTATTATTACCAAACTTCTCACAATATTCTTTGTAAAAGTTGTCGAGAGATTCTTTCATTCCTAAAAGATCCTCAATTTCCTTGTTCCTATAGATATGGTGAGTAAGACCATGAGCAAGACAAAGTTCAGAAGCTCGCTCTGCGGCAGATGTAGCCCAGATAGGTTCAAAAATAATGGTGAAGAATACAAAGCGTTTATTAGGATTCCCTAGTGTTAATGCTTTAAGTCCCTGCGCGAGAGTATTACTATCTCCGCCTCCTGAAATTCCTACAATTGTAGTGTCGGCACTGCTATTTTTCTTAACGAAATCAGTAATTTTTCCCTTCACCAATTCTTTTGCAGAATCAGGGTTTAACTCATGGATAATTTGGCTACATCCGTCATCCCCAAAATTAAATTCAGGAATGGAAACTACAGGATTTTGCGCTTTATTATAGGTCGTTTTTTGCGGTAGCACATCCCGCAAGTCAGTATTTCTGATACAATGAAGTATTATTTTTTCGTCTAAAGGAATAGCAAAAATAAATGTGTTAATCGGAATCGCGTGTGCTTCTTCTTTCCCCGCCTTTGTATACCCCTGAAAAAGATTTGGCGGAATACGTTTTGTCCGTAAGACCTCTTCCAAGGTAAGAGAGTCGTCTACCTCCACCGCAATCTCTTCAGAAGCAGTTTTGATAGTAATACCTCTCAACATAAATTAATTGAACGCCGCGAGAGAGGACGTGCACATGATGTGCTCTATCTCTGCATCAGTGAGTCGATTCAAACCCTTGTCGACTAGAGAAGCGAAAAGACCATTTGTAGTAATAGCCAAGATCTTCGAATTCTCTATCTCTATAAGAGGCAATGTTGAAATATTTTGCATATTGTATATTGTATATTCTTATCTGGTTTTACTGATAAGCTCCAGCAAACAGATGCTGTTACCGAACAGCTCAACCATAATACAGTACAAAACATCCCCACGTCAAGACAGAAAATTATTCCTCAATGTTGGCACTTTGACAGTCAGACTTTTGATAAATTTTAATGCAACCCAACCTGATATTCGTAGAGATGGCGATAGACTCCGTCTTCTTTTTTAATCAACTCTTCGTGTCTGCCGGTTTCAACAACTCTCCCTTTCTGGAATACCAGAATCGTATCCGCTTTACGAACAGTAGAGAGACGATGGGCAATAATGAAGGTGGTCCTTCCTTGCATTAATTTTTCAAGCGCTTCTGAAACAATCCTTTCAGTCTGAGCATCAAGAGCGCTGGTCGGTTCATCCAGAATAAGTATCGCGGGGTTACGCA
>JAHIVN010000082.1 GCA_018816645.1 Patescibacteria group bacterium
AGCAGCGGAAACCAGTTATCTTTCTCCCCATAAAGAACTGTTCCCCTTATAGGTTCTTTGCTTACCCAGCTTACTGTCACACTTGTTCCTGTAGCATTTGTTATCCTCACATCTCTTATCTCTGACGTCTTCTCACTCACATTTATCATTACCACAGCTAGTATTACTGTTAATACAAAAACCATTACAATTATTAAAACTAACTTTTTCCCCCTTAAACGTTTTAGTATTGAGCCAACTTTTTCAACTAACCGTATTTACAAAAAATTAGATCTTTCTAGAAAAATCAATATCATCCACATGTACAATTTTCCCTCGTCTTCCTAGGTCTTTTTCGCTTCTACGTGCAAATTCTCTATATTTCAAAACGCGATCGGTCTTTTCTTCAATTGTTCCAATCACAGTCATGCCAGGGCCACCAATACAGCCATCCCTACAAGAAAGGAAATCTAAAAATAAATAGTTCTTGTATTTTGGACCTTTCATATTATCTAAAATCTTAGTGATCTTATCAATCCCATCCTCTATCAGAATCTCACTTTTCTTTAAGATGCCCTTGTAATGCAGAGTATCAGACAAGCCTCCGGGCAAAGGGTAAATTTTTGTATAATCATTGTAAAATTTATTGAAAGTCAATTTCTTCTTCCTCCCATTACCAACCTTCTTATTCTTGAAAATTTCCTCCAGCTCACGGTAAGTAAGCGCTAGATCAACACTTCCTATTTCAGCTGACTCGACTTTCTTTGAGATACAAGGTCCTATAAATACAATCCTATGTTTCGGGTAGAATTTCCTGCATATCAAAGACATGCATCCCATCGGGGAATGAACCGGAACAAGGTTTCCCACAAGGTGCGGATATTTGTTTTTTATTAGCTGTACTAATGTCGGACAGGGAGATGCTATCCAGCTTTTACTTTTGTCTTCTTTGATGACTTTGTGATAGAAAATATTTGTCATCTTTGCACCGAAAGTAAGCTCAACTACCTTGTCGAATCCGAGGGCCTGAAGCTTCCATATGATTTCTGGATAGTCGAAATCTGCTATAAAAGACGGTGCAAGCATACAAACTAATGGGGTTTTGTTTCGCAGGAGTTTATAGAATTTTTCAATGCCTGACATTTGATCTGGATTTTAATATTAAATTTCTATGCTCAAATTCAGTTATAAGTGTTGCAAGCAAGCTCCCTAATAAAGCGGTAATAAATTGAATTGCCCCCATGGAAACTATAAAGGCACTGGGTAGTACTGAAAGCTGAACAAGCAGGAGTACTGGAGAAAAAATTACAATGCTTTTAACTAGCGACGGGATAATTATTCGCAATGGTTTGGCCTTGTGAGCCATTAACTTTGAGAAATAAGAAATGGCAAAGTTCCCGAGCCATATAAATGGAACAATGATTATCAAATATCTCGTCAAGCTTCCAAATAAAATTCCTCTTGAGACAGCACCTAAGGATGGTAATATTATCGTCGGTGATGCCTTCCAGCCTTTTTGAGTAAGTGCTTGTCTTACAATCAGTAGATTCACAACAATTCCTACAAGCAACTGGGGACCGCCTAATAACATAGGCAACAGAAAAGAGACGGCTGAAAGAATAAGAAATTCGATAAGCTCTTGAACTTTTTTCAACTCTGAAAGGCGGACTTCAAATACTTGATATACTGGCAGAAGAACCTTCAAAGGAGTATGCTAATATTTTATGCAATCATAGTACCAGAATTACATAGTAAGTTCAATTTATAAAATACCTTCTACATGTTCTACCTTTGTTATTCTCGAATTTTTGATCATAATACCGATTAAATCTATTCTATAATCAGCCGTATTCAGATCATTCACATTCAAATACTTCTCACAGCTTTCAATCAGAGCCTCTTCTTTTTCAGCACCAATCGTATCATATAGATCCTGGTAATCTTCGTTCTTTCTTGTCTTGACCTCGAAAAATACAATCAACCCTCTGTACTTCGAAATTATATCTATTTCCCCCCTCCCGACCTGCACATTCCTTCCAATTATTTTGTATCCTTTTGTGATTAAATATTCCGAGGCATAATCCTCCCCCATTTTCCCAAGCTTATTAGTGTGCATTTTATTAGCCTTTTGCTATTTACTGCTTAACTATAAACTGTACGAATTTGATGAACATGACATACCCTGCCACATCGTCAAATAAAAAACATCAAGTGTTGTCAGTTATCTACCATGCAAAATCTTTTTTATCGGTTTGTAGCTTAACCTATGTATATCGCAAATACCATATATTTTCAGTGCCTCCATATGTTTCTTCGTTCCATATCCTGCATTCGACTCAAATCCATAAACAGGATAAGTTTTCCCATATTCTGCCAAGAGATTGTCTCTATAGACTTTCGCTATGACAGATGCAGCTGCTATAGAGTAATGTTTAGCATCGCCATGCTGAATGCACTTATATTCAAACTCAAACGGATCCCTAAAGTATCCATCCAGAAGCACTATACTTTCTTCAGTGTCTATATCCTTAAGCGCTCTAACAATAGCCAATCTTGTCGCTTCGAGAACATTCAGCTCATCAATCTCATCTTTCTCTGCCATTCCGATAGAATAAGAATTTCTCTTTAACTGTGCAGACAGTGATTCTCGCCGCTTCTTTGTCAGCGCTTTTGAATCGTTCACTTGGGATATGATCTGGGAATTTACAGAGTAGATAAAAGCTGCAACTACAACAGGTCCCGCCCAGCTTCCTCTGCCGACTTCATCTACGCCTATGACACTTTTATAACCAGATGTGAGCAGAACTCTTTCGAGCTCATCATTTGTCTGATTTTTCCTCATCGGAAGTTTGTTTGTCAGAAGATTTTTCTGTTTCGTCTTTCTTTTCGGCCACTTCTTTCTCTTTGGGCTCTCCATTCTTCACATCTTCCTGTTTTTCTTCATCCGTAGCTTCCTCTTTTACACCCTCTTGTGCTTCCTTCTTCCCAGCTTCCTTTTCTGCCACTTCAACCTCTTTTTCAAACTTTGTCTCAAGATCTTCACCAACTGCAGGGATTTGTACACCTGCCTTAAGCGCGCTTTTTCCTACCCTGTCTCTTAGATAATACAACTTACTGCTCCGGATCTTTGATGCTCTTTTTACAATCTTTATTTTAACTATTCTTGGTGAGTAAAGAGGAAACATTCTTTCAACTCCGACTCCATAGCTAATCTTCCTAACCGTGAAAGTTTTACTTACTCCCGCACCTTTGATTGCAAGTACTATACCTTTAAACATCTGTACTCGTTCCTTACCGCTCTCCATTAACTTGGTATGAACCTCCACGATATCTCCAACATGAAAATCCGGGTGCTCAACCTTTGTATAATCTCCCGTGACAGCTTCTAGTATTTTTGTATCCATAACATAAATCCAACTAATATCAGCCTTGAATTTTAGCAGTAAAACTTAAATCAAGCAAGTTTTTTCAGATACCTTATAGTTAATTCAATTCCCTTAAGGAAATTTCCAATAGGTAATTTCTCGTTTGGACTATGCATCCCGCAATCTGGCAAAGCAAATCCTGTAAAAATTGAATTGATCCCTAGAATCTGTTTCATGTCAGTAACAGCACCGACACTACCCCCTACCAGCTTCATCTTCGGTTCCTTCCCAAAAGTTTCCTTCAACGCTTGCTTTGCATCATCATATTCCTTACTGTTCCGATCAAATAATACTGGATCACCACCGTCAGGAAATTCTACTGAAACCTCACATGTCTTCGGAGCAATTTTCTTGATAAAGGTTGAAATTTGCTTTTTCACATAATCTGCCTTAAGATTCGGAACAATGCGCATGCTCATTTTCGCCCTTGCCTCAGAAGGGATAATTGTCTTCATACCTTCCCCAGTATAACCAGAACTGATACCGTTGACATCCAAAGAAGGTCTTGCGCCAGTTCTGATAATATTCTTGTATCCGTTCTCTCCAAAAGTAGATTTCGCACCAGTATTCTCCAAGATTTCAGAAGTAGGAGTCTCTGATTTTGCTAGAATCTTCTGTTCGCCTAAGCCGACTTTTCTGAGTTTGTCATATATGCCTGGAATTCTGATCCTTCCTTTTCTATCTTTCATTCTAGAAATTATGTAAGACAAAACCATGGGTGCATTATCTACCACACCGCCAAAACTGCCAGAATGAACATCTTTTTTCAGACATTTCACCGCAAGTTCAAAGCAAACTAATCCTCGCAGTCCGTATTCAATTACAGGTGCATCAGAGAACATGATCCCATCTGAAACAAATGCAACATCGCTTTTTACAAGTTTCTCATTAGCTTTCAACATCCTCGGGAAATTAGCTGAGCCAACTTCCTCTTCACCTTCAATAAGAAATTTGACATTTACAGGAAGTATCTTTTCTTTCTTCAGGATTGCCTCAATTCCTAACACATGAGATAAGTGTGGAGCTTTGTTATCTGCTACTCCTCTCCCATAAAGATTGCCGTCACGTACTGACATTTCAAAGGGCTTACTTTCCCACTGATCTAGGGGATCAGGAGGCTGAACATCATAATGACCGTAGAAAAGTACTGTGGGCTTTTCTTTATGATGTATCCATTCCCCATAAACTACCGGATTGCCAACGGTTGCAATAGCTTTTACCTTCTCCAAACCAGCCTTTTTCATTCTCATCGAAATCCAGCTGGCCGCGCGATCTATATCTTTTCGAAATCTTTTATCTGCGCTTACACTTGGAATCGAAATATATTCCCGCAAGCTCCGAAGATAATTTCCCCTATTCTGTTTTATATACAAAAGATAATCTTTCATAAAGGTATTTCTACTTTTTCTTTGCGATAACCCTGATTCCTCGTAGTTCTTGACGAATTTCTCTCAGCTTTATCTCGACCGCTCTAAGCCTTGCCTGTATTGAGTAATCTCTTTCATCAACACCGAGGAAATAAGTAGTCGGCTTTTTAAGAAGCTCTGCAATCTGCTGAAGCTTACTGATTGGTGGACTTATCCTATTTGATTCGTAGCCGCTGATAGTTTTATCACTGACTTTCAAAGCAACTCCCAGCTGCAGCTGCGACAACTTTGCTTCTTTTCTGGCAGTTTTTATCTTCTCACCTAGGGTTGTTTTCATCATTTATTACTAATATTTAAATTCCCGAGCAGTGTTAATTAATTTAAAAAGCACTTTTTTAATAATTTCATAGCTAAATCCTTTTCTTAAAAGGTAGGAAACTAGTTTGTCTCTATCTTTCTTCTCAGTTAAATTAAGAATTTCCTTTCTCTTTCTCGCAAGTACTAAGGCTTGTTTGTATTCCGTTTCTTCAGTAAGACTAAACTCAGCAAATACTTTCTGAATCAAGTTCTCGCTTACCTTCTTCTGTCTCAGCTCCTGCCTCAAAAGCAGTCTTCCCCTTGGTTTAAACTGAATCCTTCCTTCAACCCACCATCTCGTAAAGTTCTCATCGTTCAGCAAGTTCTTCTTTTCTAATTCGCTCAAAATCCTTTCAGTCAAATTCTCTCCATATTCCTTTTCCTTCTTGTGAAACGTTCTCTTTAGATATTCTCCCACTTCGCCAACACTTCTTGGTCTCCTACCCAGCAACCCCACAACTCTTTCGTAGTAACGAACAAACTCATCTTCTCCTTTTATTTCTTTCACTTTCTCTTTGCTAAGCTTCTTTCCCTGATATAACCTGTATTCACTTATCAATTTCTGTGATACAGAAAAGGCAAAAACACTATCTAGATATACATTTACTCGGACACCGTTTCTAGTAAATTTTAGATTCGTAATAACCATTCAAGGTTTATCTAATTGCTTCAAAATATTGACTTATTCTGAGTACAGATATCTAAGCTTCGCCCCTGGAGTCGGATCAATTAATTTTGCTATCTCAGCTGTTGGATTTGTAACACTTGCAGCATAGCCGGCAAGCATACTCCAAAAGTCATATGTTTCATAAGATATTACAGTCGCGTTCGTTATTCCTGCTTCTTTTTCTGCAGCTTCTACAGCCTCATCAAACCCACCTAAAATATCAACTAGTCCGACTTCTTTTGCCTGTTTCCCTGTAAGAACTCTGCCATCAGCAATCTCCTGCACCTCGCCTAATTTCATTTTCCTTCCTTCCACTATCACTCCTATAAATTTGTCATACGCTTCATCAACAATTGTCTGCATTATCAAGTCTTCTTCACCATTAGGATTATTATCAAAAAGACCTTCTCCTGTCTTATACTCTCCTTCATTGTTTGTTATAGTTCTGCTCTCAATGCCTAGCTTCTCATACAAGCCCGCAAGAGACTGAAAATCCATCCTGACACCAATACTTCCTGTAATAGTTATAGCATTTGCAACAATCTTATCCGAAGGAGCTGCTACATAATATCCTCCCGAAGCAGCTGTTCCTTTCATAAGAGTAACTATCTTGACCCCTTTCGTCTGGGCTTCCTTTAACTTATTATAGATAACATCAGAAGCATAAACATCGCCGCCAGGACTATCAATGTTTAGAATAATCGCTTTCACACTAGAGTCCTCAAGCGCCTTATCAATATTTTCTGTAATAGTCTGGGAAGATGCAATTGACGAGCCCCAAAGGTCAGAGCTGTCAGAAGAATCCATGATAACACCCTCAACAAATATAACAGCTATCTTATCCTCGCCACCACTATAAAGTACTTCTGAATTTTCACTGCTTGTAGTGCTCCAATCGTAATCTGCAAAGGAGCTTCCTAGCAGAACGCAGAAAATTCCGCAAACGGAAAGCATTAAGATAATTACGATAACAATAACTGTAACAACCAAACAACCTTTCTTAGACATTATAACTAGAACTAAACTTAGGTAAGATGATATGCTAGTAAAGATTATAGTAATAATTACTTAATTTGTAAAACAAAGATACATTTTTCCTTGTACATTATAAATGGTCTAGTTCTCTATACGACGACAATACTATATACCATAGATATACCTGGGCAGGACTTTTTAACCCTTGACAATCCTATGTTTTTCTTCTATTCTATAGAAGAGTTCTGTTAATTTATTATTTTATATTTTATTAACTGCCAGTATGATGAAATCCAATAAAGGTTTCACTCTTGTGGAAATTGTGATTGTGATAGCTATAATTGGCATCTTGGCTGCTGTCACCGTCGTAGCCCTTAAACCACAGGAAATTTTCTCAAATGGTCGAAACTCTCGAAGAACAAACGATGTCGCTGCAATGAACAGCGCTCTAGGACAATGGTTGGCTCGAGAGGGAATACAGGATACTGATCCATTTGGAACGCTAGGGCTTACTGCTGTAGGAGTAACGGCACTTACACCTGCAGGAGGTATCGCCGGTGAAGGTGTCGCTGCGTCTACTGTTGCTGAACTTACAACAGCTGGATACATGCAGTCAATTCCGATAGACCCTGACGGCTCCACAGAATACAGAATTGGAGTAGATGATGTGACCAGTCCAGAGCATGTGTTGGTATGCACAGACCAGATCGAGGATACCGCAACTTACCCTGCTGCAACATATCCAAACGGAGTCTTCTGCCAAAGCAACTAAGTGCTGCAGGCTTTAGATGAATTTGGAAGAGTCCCGCTTAGCGGGACTCTTTTCTTTTTTACTGGCTTGCATTATTTTTCTTAAAGTAATAAATTATCTATTAGTCACACGAAAAATAGAATATGAGAAACAACAAAGGATTCTCCCTGATTGAAATCATAATAGTAATAGCAATAGTAGGAATAATCATAGCTATCACAATTGTTACGTTTAAACCAGCAGAGATACTCGCAAACAGCAGAAACTCAAAGCGTGTAGCTGATGTAGCAGCATTGAATACCGCACTTGGACATTGGCTTTCAAGGGAAGGATCTCGGGAGTCAGACCCTTATAGTACACTCGGATTGAGGGGAACAGGAGTAACTTCACTCACGCCTTCTGATGGAGATATCACCGATGAAGGGGTAGATGCAACAACAGTTTCTGAACTTTCACTTCCTGCATATATTCAAATCATCCCAAGAGACCCTGATGGAAATACTGAATATAGAATCGGAGTTGATGACACAACAAATCCGCAACATGTTCTCGTTTGTTCTGATCAGATTGAGTATACCTCTACTTACCCTGAAGAAGCATATCCCGATCATATTTTCTGTCAGAGTAACTGATACTAATTGGGAATTTGAAATCAGTTTGAAGATATTTCCTGAATCAGGTTTTATGTAGGAGTGTTTCTAAATATGACTCACGAGAGAAATCAAGTTACGTTTCCAGGTTTCAAATAAGAAAATATCTACTGATAGAAAGGATCTTTTTCCTTAACAGTAAAATCTACCTTGTCTCCTTTTGAGTAGATGTCCCTTGCACCGAAATCACCCTTGATACTTTTTAGAACCGGTTCGTTAAGACGTGGGTTATTCAGCTCCTCAGTCTGATATGAGGACTGATCAGAGTTTAGTTGAACATATCTATCAAAAAGATACCAACCCACAAAGAATACTGCGAAAACCATGATGAGCAATACCACTATTCTGATAATTAAAAGCTTTGTACCAGCCATATAATTTTATTTTTCAAATATAAAAGCGCGGATTTTCATCAATGATTCTAGCCCGCCTTCATTCGTTTTATTTATCCTCACTTCCTCGACATTAAAAATGTATTCTGATGAATGCAAAAGAGAAATATATTTTCTAATCTGAGTATAGTTTCCCCGTACAACAAGATTAATTTCCAAATATTGAAACTTCACTTTTTCCTGGCTGCTGCTATCATCCTCCTGCATCATCTGTAATGCCACATTTGTCTGTGCACTTGTGTCACTTTCAGATACTTCTGTTGTAGGAGAATATTCCTTCACTTCCAATTTTTTGAGGAATTCTGCCTTGCTTTTTGTGTCCTTGAACTCGATACTATCTCCGCCAATTACTCCTTCCTCAAGCTTAATTGTAACGGATGTCCCTGATATACTTGAGATCACCTCCAACTGTTCGAGAATACCAATCAGGTCAGAAGTTTGTGGAAGAATTTCCTCAAAAAGTTGCTTATATTCTTCAACCTCCCTCACTTCCAGCTGTTTTCCCTCTCTTTTCACTGAGATCCTTGTCAACTCGTCAACTTTACTTCTTATTTCTGTTACCTCAGCAACTTTCTTGTCAACTAGACTGGCAAGGTGATATGCACCAACCCCGAAAATTAAAGTGAGTATAAATATCTTTATCAATTCTTTTTTTAATCCAGTTCTCATTTGCTCATAAATAAATTAAAGTTTACTAGTATCAACGAGACAATAGACAGAAAATTCCAGGTTTTTATTTGATTCAAAACTGGAAATGGGCATCTTGACATCCTCAAATATTTCCGAATCATCAAGATTATCAACATAACGCTGCAAATCCTCTCTCGTATTTGCTATTCCACTAACAACCATATAAATATAACCTTCCTTGCTCACCACCCTGCCCTCTCCAGAAATTGTCTTCCAAGCCTCTGAATCCTCGCTCACTATCATATTATCCACTTTTATCCCGGATGGTTTTGCTTCTGAGAATTCATTGAAAAACAAGTCCCAGTTGAGTTGAGTTGCCGTAAGTAGATCGATTTTCTGGGCTGTCTCGTTTAGGGTGGATATGTCCCTCCGAAGTTCAGTATTAGCAGGACTTTCTGCAACGTTCTCTATAGACTTGAGTTCTCCCTCG
>JAHIVN010000083.1 GCA_018816645.1 Patescibacteria group bacterium
AACAAGTTTAATGGGATTAGAAAAGTATTCTTTCAAAGGCATTTATTAGAAAGCGAATGGAGATTCAATCATCGAAAAACAGTAATGCACGACATTGAAAAATTGTTACGTAATTTTTAGTTTAACTGGGCAAGACCCTATCTTATTGATCATAAGCTTGCACAAGACATTTCACAAGAAAATTTAAGTTTCGATATCGAGAACTTTCTGTATGCCATCCGAAAAACGCTTCTCCTCCATAAACATTCTCATTTTTATCATGATTCTTTCATTCCTAATCAAAAAGATAGTAATCCCTTTTCTAATAATCGAAGTTTAAGAGAAGAATACGGTACAGAAATTGCTCAACTTTTCGAGAGGATCGAAGCTACCACAATAGCAGAAAGGCTGAAAAATGAAATGCTACTTCAAAATTTTGCTGAAAAGCTGCTCGAATTATTAGGAATATGATAGGATTACCAACATTCACAATAATTTCATAGAAACACCGGCACTGTTCTCACCAGTGACAGAAAAATCGTAATGAATGTAGCTGCACCGGAAAGAATTCTAATATCATTACTGTCTTTGAAAATCAAAACATAAAACAGGCAGATCATAGAGATTTTTGATATCGAATAAACCTGACGCATAAGCGGAGATTTCAATATAAATGTCAGTAATCTACCTTTCGCCTGGTCAAAAGGCTGGTTTCCAGATCCTACAAACCCCTGCAGCCTCTGATAACCAACCAAAAAGCCTTTTACAACAAAGTAGAGCAGAGGAATCGGATTAACAATCCCAAGATATACAAATGGAATAATCATAGTGATTTCAGCTATACGGTCACCCACAATGTCATAGAACGGTTCGAACTTTGATTCTTCCCTTAGTTTACGGGCAACAATGCCATCCAAAGTATCCGTTAGAAAAATAACTATAATTATAAATAATCCCAAGGGAAGACCGAACAGTCTAGGATGGGAAGATAGAACAAGAGCAAAAAGAGATACAAAAAGAATTCTTGAAGTCGTAACTAAATCGCTTATTCTAACTTTTCTTTTTATCATAAATCATATTTTTCTCTGCTCTTTATTTTAAGTTGTTTATCAACCTCTAAATTCATCTATGCATGAAGCTGTCATACTGTTTCCTGTTTCCTGTTTTACTGCTTCACTATCCGCTATCTGCTATATGCAATCTACTGTCCGCTATTTGTTATTCTGTAAGCTGCAGGCTGTTATCTGTTAACTATCTTATAAGCAACTTTCTCTGTTTTTCTCAAGATTCTGTGAAATATACTCGCTTTCTTTCCTCCAAATATATAGGAAAAAGGTTCTACTAATATTCTGAATTTAATACCTGCTAAGTATGCTCCATACATCTCAGTTCCTATTTTATCGCCGATAGCGATAGTTTTCTCAGGAGAGATATCAAAGTGCTTCATCGTCTCTATAAATCCTTTAGGTGATGGCTTATCGCTTCGAACAACGTTGTATATTCCAAGGGGCTTCAAGATCTTATCCAATTCTTCTGTTCGCTGCTTCGAGCAATTGGAAAATACAGCTACTTCATACTTCATACTTTTTAACTTCTTTAGTAAATCGAACATGTCCGAATTCAGCTGACCGCCAAATTCGACAAGAGTGTCATCGAAGTCAAAGATAGCTAAGTCCGCGCTGGTCTTCAATCCCCTGAAATCAATTTCGGAGACACTCTTTATTCTGTCAATAATTACTTTCTTCCGACCAAGAATTCCCTTTAGCCAGAATTCGATATATTTAGTGTAGTTCATATTTCTTTTTTTAAGTATATTTGGAGAATTATACAGGGAAATGAACAAGAATGTAACAAATAGGATAGACCTTAGTTCAAATAAATCAAACTTATGACTAAGCTCCAACTAGGAACCCCACTGCACTCCTATAATAGATTTTCCCTCTATGAATAAAAGCTGATATACTCTGTATCATGAGAATCCGGTCAACAGATCATCCAAGAGAATTGCATAAAATCCCTGTCTCAATATTCGGCTCGGGACCTAAGGCCAAAACCATATGCATCACAGCTGGAATGGATGGTGATGAATACGCCTCGATTGAGGCTGCATATGCTCTAATCAAAAAATACTCTGGAAAAAAACTAAACGGCAGGATGATAATCATACCGATAGCTAACCTGCCTGGATTCAAGACAAGACAGAGTAAGAACCCTGCTGACGGTAAATACCCCAAATACATACTTCCCGGGAAAAGAACCGGCAGCTCAAGCGAAAGACTAATGTTTCATTTATTTGAAAAGTATATAAAGAATTCATCTGTCTGGGTTGACCTACACGGCGGAGCAATAACTGAGTTTCTTAAACCATACTTTTACGCTTATAAAACAAAAAACAAGGCTGTAAACAAAACTGTCGATAATATCTTTAAATACTTAAAAGCAGAAAAAGCATTTCTAGGGAAGCCAGAACTTTGGGAAAAAACGGAATTTCTTGCTAAATATAATCTTGCTTACTTATTGCTCGAATCAGGCTTTGCAGGCAGAAGAGACAGCATTTCTATAAATAAACACATCGAATGGGTTGAAACCATCTTGAAGGTTCTGAAAATTTTCTCAGCACGGAAATCAGAACCATATCCAAAAAGAATTTATACAAAGATATCAGAATATATGCCAAAAGAATCCGGTCTATGGTATCCAGCAATAGAAGAAGATCTAGGAGTTAAAAAGGGGCAGAAAATTGGAGATATCTTATCATTAGAAGGCAAGTTGATTGAGGAAGTAATTACAAGGGTGGATGGAGAAATCCTCTGGGTTACAAAGGGGATGCCGTGTGAAAAGAACGTCCCGCTTTTTGAGATCGGCTACAATTAAACAAGGGTCTTGCCCAGATAACAGATAAAAAAATGTAAAAATCTGTTATGATATAGGGCAGAATGATACTAAATAAACGTCGACGGATTACAAAGCAAAAACATGTTACGATTTTAAGATCGTTTGTGGTAGATATTTCTGCA
>JAHIVN010000084.1 GCA_018816645.1 Patescibacteria group bacterium
AACAAGTTTAATGGGATTAGAAAAGTATTCTTTCAAAGGCATTTATTAGAAAGCGAATGGAGATTCAATCATCGAAAAACAGTAATGCACGACATTGAAAAATTGTTACGTAATTTTTAGTTTAACTGGGCAAGACCCTATATAATTATGCAAAACCTAATTCATCCTACAATAACATAATGTAAATATTCAGTAGTTTTATCCGCAATATTGTTTCTTGAACTATCTGCTTTATATCTCTTATAATCTTGTTTAAATACGCCATATTTACCTCTTTTTTCCATAATACTCTTAATCTCATTTCCGCTCATTATCCCTTCGTTGTTGTAACTTAGAAATATATACTTCATATCAGCATTCAGTATTAAATCCCTAAAGGCTTCGTTGGCATTAGACTTCTGACAATATAAGGATTTCTGATGCTCATAATCCCTCAACCCTGTTTTTCCTTTAATGTCTGGATTATCATATTTTGATATTGTTTCTAAGATATGATAATTGGGCGCATATTGCCGACGATTATAAGGAGGATCAAGATACAATATATCTCCTTTTATTTTTCTAATTAAAGAGTTTATGTCTTCATTATATACTTTGTGATTTGAACCATCTATGAAAACCTTTGCTGGCTTCAAAACCATCCTTTTTTTTGCTGATTTTTTTAAATGTTTAAGGAAAGCGCCATATACAGAAGCAGTATTTGCATATTTATCTATTGATTCTAACAGACTTGTTAAAAGAAAATAATATTCATTTTGTGTTATTTTTTCCTTATCATACCAATCTTCTATCTTTATTCTTATCGCATCACACTTCATTCCATTTTCATCAGAAAAATATTGTCTTGGGTGCTTTTTGTTTTGTGTGCCCCCTAAACAATAATTTTTAAAAATAAATCCCTTAACGCCCGCTATCCCGTTAAGATAATCTATCACTAAATCTGTCCTATTTTCTATTATCCTACCTATGGTATTTGGTAGTTTTTGTCGTAAACCTGAAAATTGTAAATCTCTTGAATTTCCAACATAATGCTGAGTTAAAACATAGCTATAATATTGTATGTCATTAGCTATTATTTGGTATCCTTTTTGCTTAAAATAAGCCCCTACTACTCCAGTTCCTGAAAACAAATCACAAAAAACTTTGCAATTCTTATCAGCTATTTTATGAATAGATTCATTTAAGAATTCCAATAAAGATAATTTACTACCAATGTAATTCATACTTACTTCAAAATAAACATAACTTTAGCGTGTGCTAAATACTGCTTTTTACCATACCTAAAATTTATGGCATCCAATTTATCTCTTTGATTAAAAAAACTATGAATTTTTGATTTTATTAACTCATAGTCTCTTTTTATCTTCCAGCTTTCCTCAGGCGCATTTTTGTCATAAATTATAACGAAAAGACGATTATCGTCACCAAATCTCTGCGCACCTTGTAGTTCATACATATATTTACAAACTAGTTCTGGATTTTCTATCGCATATTCAATATCGTAACCATCTTTAAACCATTCTCTTGGCAAGTTTGTTACCTTAATATCAACTGGTTGTTCATTCCAAAGAACATCAACACCTTTTACTTTTTTGATTATTGGAATTACATTCCGATTCTCATTTATTAAGTCTTCCAAAAATATTGTACTCCAGTGGTTATACCAACTTGAAAGTGTATAAGACTCTATACTCTTATACAACCCTCTTCTTATTTCGTTGACTATATCGTCATATTTATAGAATTTTCTAACATAATTACTTTGGATATGGCTATCAACATTCCCCTGAACCATACCCCAAATGTGCTCATCTACCTTATTAAGTTCACTGACAATCTCTTGATGAGTAGCTCCAGTGGCTTCAATCTCTTCATTACGGATTTTAACATAAAGCTTCTTGATAAATGAATTTATGTCTTCTGTTATTATATTTTTTTTATCAAATTCGGATAATACCGATGAAATAATGTCTGTGATATTCCCAGAAGAACCAATACTATTATGCTCACAAAAATCACTCAAATATTCTTTTTTGAGTGATTTTAATTTTATGAAGTTTGAATCTCTGATATCTACAATCGCCATAAATTTTATTTTAAGTTGCCTAAGAGTTCTTCTCTTTTATACTTTCTATTTCTTCATTTGTCAAAGAGATAGCTTTCATAATCCCCTTCTTGTCTTATTGATAAATCGGCATTATTTTATGGGATCAGTGACAGGGAGACTTAAAAACAGCAGAAGTTTCTCCTTTAATAACACCTTTGGTTTTAAACGATTTTTTTGTAGTAATTCCCCCAAACAGTTACATAAACACTCATTTCCGTTATAAGCTATTCTGAGCTATCCTATAATGTAATCTTTATGATATAATTATAGTGTATAAATAATCCTTTATAACATTGAGATGGGAGAACAGGAAAGTTTAAGTCAAGAACACGCTAGAATGATAGTTGGTTCTGGTGTAGATCCATCTGCATTCGCCGAACTAAGAGAGATTTATGCTGGGAATGATACCGCTCTGCGTCAAATAAGGGCATCAGAGCTTCATGGTGAGTATATTACTGCTTTGAAAAGTGGAGATGATAAGAAACGAGCAGAATTACTACAAGAAGCTAGAGAACAGTTCCCTGAATTATATGCATGGCTGTCTTATTAGTTATAATAAATTCTCCTTTTCCCTACAGAGTCTGATTGACTTTATACATATCTCAGCACTTTCTTTGATTGGTAGAGAGATGGATTCAAAAATTGTATTCTCACAATCCCAGTATTCTCCAACTATTACTGCTTACTATAAATAACAAAAAATAAACACCAAGTTCAAGTCCCAGCAGGGTTAGGAGAACTTTTGTTGATTTAATAGGATAATTTCATGGGGTCAGTGGTGGGGGGAATTTAGACAAAATATCAATTTAATAGTCTCCATTCATACTCGAGAATATCAAATTTCATACGAATCTTTAGTAACCCTTATGCTATAATTCAAATAACTTTGATTTGAATGAAGTTAATTATAATAACTCCTCGAAATCTATTCTTTCTAAAAGTCTCTTATCAAGGTAGATTTGTTTTTTAGGATCTAGTTTATCTGCTGTCGCTCTAATTACTTTAGTCTCAAATTTGTCTTGAAAAACTACATTTTTATTTCTGTCTAAGTAGTCTTTAATTTTCCTATAAAAAAGACCTATGTATTCGTAGTCTAGTTCAGACATTTTAGCTGTGCCTTTTTCTGCTTTATCCTCAATTTCTAACACTCTATGACCAGAATTTATCTTTATATCACTAAACTCAAACCAATAATCAGTCAATATAACTCTAAAGATCACTTCCTGATGCGGATGGTCTAAAGTACTGAATCTATAAGAAATAGTCCTGTTTTCAGTGCTAAAATCTACATGACCGTAGATTTTTTCCAATTCTCCTACTTCGTATACCTTATATGAATCTAATAACTGCATAAATTTGGGTCTCCAGTTAGATAACCAGCTTTCCAATTCATTGATATTATAGAAGAACTTTGATAAATCATTTCTGAATACTTGGTCATCAATCTTATTTGCTCTCAACTTTATTTTATCTCTAAAGTCTAAGAATGTATCGAAACTTATTCCTTTTTCTTTAAGATATTCTAAGTCAGGCATAGTACCTCTGTTCATATACCACATCATATCGTAGACATCTCTAGGCTTTACGTTTGTCAGTATGTCCCCGATTCCTCTGGCATTCCGTTTTAGAAATGCAATAGCTTTACTTGCCATTAAAGTAGATATAGGATAAGTTCTGATTGTATAAGCAAGATCAGTTCCCTTTCCTCCTGGGATAGTATCCTTGATGAATTTGTCCGTTTTCTCAAAATAATTTATATCAATTCTGATCTGTAACTTTGTCCATTTTATCTGAGTAAAGTTAAATTCTTTTAGTATAGCGAATTTTACAAATACAACATTAGTATCTTTCTCTGGAGATACGGAAACCTTTGTCTCTATTTCAAGATTGTAGTTATCTTTAAAATGTTTCATCATATCTTCAGCAAATCTTTCAATATCAACCTTTTTCGATGTTTGAAAGTCTACATCTTCCGACATTCTTGGAAGTTCATAACCAATCCGCAGTGCTGTACCGCCATACATAGTCAGATGTGAATAATCTTTGCTTGTGTAAACGAAGTTTAATATATAGTGCTGTAGTATTTCCTTTAAAGCAATTAATATAGCGTCCTCTGATTTCCCTTCACCTTGTAATTCACTGAATTTTTCTTTTAGTTTTTCTAATAACATCAGTCTATTTAAATGAATTTATTAATTTATTTACCTGAATTTGTTCTAGTTCACCATAGCTTACTCTTAACTCGTCTAATATTTTTAAAAGTTTTGATTCTGGAATATTCTTCTTATTGGTACGATAGTAAATATAATCGAAAATTGCTTTGTATGGTTCTGCTATCACATAAGAGTAGTCTTTGTTATCGATTGAAAATTTTATGTTTTTATATCCTTCAAGAAGCTCAGATTTTATATTTCGATATTCAAATGTTCCTAAAGAATTTCCAAATTTTCTTGGTAATTTACTTGTTGTTGAAGTGTAGTAATTTAAATTTGCCTCAGAGAGTAATCCATAATACTGAAGTGCGGTTTCTCGGCTTATATAAGAAGGTTTAAGCAATATATTAGCTAAGTAAAATTTGTATTCCAGTCTATTTCTATTATCTATAAAGAACTCTTTAGTAACATAATAGTTTCTCTTCAGTGGGATAATAGTTTTACTTTTAATAGCTCTCTGAATTAATGTATTAAGGCTAGTTTCTGATATATGAAATTTATCAGCCAGAATAAATAGATCCTGCTTTGTGAAGTAGGGTACATTTACGAAATTTGTAAAAAGTGTTTTTCTTCTCATCTTGTACTGTTTAGGATATAATACAGTATTGTATTATACTATAAACAGCAATCGGATACTATAACTTTTACTGTGCTCATTAACCTGACCAATAAAGAAATAAATGATTTTTAGGACATTTACCTCAAAATCTATTTAAAGAGAAAACGAAAAAAAGCAAGAAATGTTTAGGGTTCTGCAATGTAGTAATAGTTTATGCAGTTACTATTATTTTCTTAATGACTATAAGCGGATACATCTTTGGACTTCTTTAAGTTCGAATCTTTCTACAGGTTAGGAGAATTCTTGTTGATTTAAAGGGATAATTCTGTGGAGTCGGTGGTGGGAGGAATTTAGAAACTGCATGCCTCAAGTTATAATATCTTTCCAAACGTTACAACAAGCTCCTACTTTGTAAATTGCATCTCTTTTAAACTGAATATATTATCGAAAGATCCAACCTGGAAAAGTCTTTGTCAGAATAATTGATCACCACAAACTATGCTTTTCCAGTTTTTTGTTCAACTTGCTCAGTTTTCTTTCTTTTCTTTACTACAAATACTAAAAGCAATATTACGATAAGAGCTATTAATAGTAATACACAGCATACTCCGCCTGCAATATAACCCCAATTCCCTATTTTAGATTGACATGCGTCTTCTCCATTTTCGATAGCTGTTTGGCACTGGGAAATAAAGTCGTCTATATCAACGTTATCAGCATAAAGTGTTTTTGTATCCTCAAATTTTGCCTTTGCTTTTGTGTAACATTTTTCAGAGAATAAATCCAAAGCTTCTGACCAATTCGACGTTGAAATGCTTTCACTTACTGTGATATTATTTCTTGAAAGTAATGCCTGAATTTGTTCAACTGAGATCAAAAAGTTAAAACTCTCCCCCCCGGGATTGTCTCCAAAACTCCAAGTTGCGACTCCGATAACTTTTCCCTCTGTATCAACAACAGGACCGCCACTATTGCCATGTGTTATTCCTGCATCTGTTTGGAACGCCTCAGTTCCATCAACTAATGTCTTCTTTGCAGAAATTATTCCTTTGGTTATAGATGGCTCTAGTTGCGATTGGGTATCTGTGAAAACACCTGTACCAGACTCCACAAGAGCTGGATAACCTATCGCAAAAACTTCCTTTCCTATCTGAACATTTCCAAAGGATCCTAACTCAATCGTAGGGAAATTTGAACCATCGACCTTTAAAAGAGCCAAATCTTTCGAATTAAAATCTCCTTCATAAGAAGTATCTATCAGGGATGCTGCTTTCCCATATTCTTTTACAAGTTTTTGTGTACCAGAAACCGAACCTGTTTGAATGTAGGCGTTGTTCTTCAGCCCATCTATTACCATATTTCCTCCCTTGTAATCAATAGAGTAAAACTGGTCAACCATAACATCATAGCTTCCAGAATAGGTGTTCACCAGCGCATATTGATAAGCATTTTCAAGTTCCGCTTCCGTTGGTGAGTATCCATAATTTGTTTCAAGAACATAATAGATTGCATCTTTAAGCATAAATTCTGCATTTTGAACAATTGCATAATATGCAACTAAATCTTCTTCAGGTTTAGCTACATGTCCATTCGTAATAAGGTATCCATCAGGAGTAATAAAAAATCCTGATCCACTAAGTCCCACTACAAATTCATACGATTTCCCGGTTAACTGAGGTGCATTAAGTTCATTAGCAATTGATGCCTGTAGAATCATATTCCCTGTCGTAATGTTCGTAACCTGAACAACAGCCGGTTTTGCGACCAAAAGACTCTTTTGATTCTCTGAGAAAGTCGTTGCCTCCCCTAGCACAGTTTGGGCCTGCACATTGAAAATATTAAAGGGTAAGGCTAAAAGAAGGATAAAGAAGCAAAGGGAGAACTTGATCACTCGTAGGCAGTATTTTCCCATGTTTATTATAAAAATGTAAATAATTCCTAGAACAGTCTATGGCTAAAAAGATAAAATGTCAATTTTATATTATCATAAATAGTGCTGGGTAGTGGATTTCTGGGTTAGCTAATCTGGGGTCAGTGATATGAAGGGATTTAGGAATAGCTTTATAATTTATTTAAACGGGCAATCTGATCATTTACAAAGCCTAAAACTTTATTAATATCTTCTTTGAAATTCTCAGATGAAATATTAAAGAAAGGAACTGAAAACTTTACACATTCTTCTTTGAAGTATTGACTAAATTCTGTTGCGTATTTTATTACTCTTTCAAATATATCCTTATCCCAACCTTCCATCCAATCTTCCCCTGTTCTGGAATCCCAAGAATATTTAAAGATACTTTCAAAATCCGTGTTACCTACGCATAGAAAGAGAACTCTATATTTGCTAAAAAAGGATTTATGGAATGAGAAAGGGAGAATGTCCAACTAAGTGTTGGGACTTTACTGGTTTCTATGGACAGAAAGATGTAGTATATAATTTAAGAGCGTTTAACGGTATCCATAGTTCCCATGACGCAAATGAGTTGGCCGCTAATTTATTAATTTTAAAAAACTATCTTCATGAATCCAACCGATATATCTCAACTTCCCTACCGAAATAATATCTCTTGCATTGTGTTTAAAGAAGGTCGGTATCTTTTAGTACAACAAGTTGGATGGCTAAAAAACTTTTGGAAATTTCCACAAGGTGGTATTAAGAATGACGAATGTGACAAGGAAACTATTAAAAGAGAGTTGTGGGAAGAACTTGGAATTAAAAAGTGTAAGATAATTGGTGTTGGTAAACATCTTAATCAGTATGACTGGAGTCCAGCCTCGGTCAAGTTGGCTGGACTCAGGTGGAGAGGGCAAACTCAAAAATTCTATTTGATCAAATACTTAGGTGCCGACAAGGAAATAGTATTATGCCGCAAGGAACATCAAAATTACAGATGGGTTGAAAGGAGAGACCTACGTAAACATATTGATCACGATCATAAGAATTTTACCAACTACTATAGTTCTGTTGAGAAAGTTTTAACTGAATATGGAATGTAAACACTATGAAAAATTTTATCCTTAGACAAGAACCTTTTGGATTTACATTTTATGACAGACGGAAGCTACGACAGGTATTTTTAAAAACTAGCCATTTAAACTCTTATCTTAAAGAGAAAGGAATAAAACAAACCGAAATAGAATATCTAAGGTTTGGTCGCAGTGATTATCGAAAGGATATTCTTTATTCCCCAATCAGAATTTATTACGAACTAACTCTTCAGTGCAATCTTCGTTGTCGCTACTGTTTCAATAGTTCAGGTAAAGCTAGATCGCACGAGCTAACTACGAGCGAGGTTCTTAAAAGCATAGATAAAAATTAAATTTATAAAGGGTAGGTGGTGAAAGGGATTTGGGAAAGATCTAAAAATGATAATAAACATCTATAACTACTCTCAGACTTGAAATTAAAATCAATTTTGCAGTATCATTCTTATCACTTAATATCATCTTATAGATAAAATGCCTATTTATGACAGTGAATTGGAAGGTACTGGACAATCGCCTAATAGAACTCCTGATTGTCTTCGTTCGGCTGCAAGTATTGTAAGAAATATACCTGGTGCAGAAATTTGGTGGGTAGATTCTGCAGCACATTATTATGTTCTATTTCCTAATGAAGAAAGAGTAGGGAATGTAACAACTCATGTTCCCAGGATGTCTGCTAAAAAAATTAGAGAAGAAGGTAGAAAGACAAATCTGAGCAAAACAGAGATAATACAATTACTAGAATAAACATAATTTAATCTAGTATCCATTTTTCTAAATGGAATAGTTATTCTAACAAATACATTTCAATTTCCTCTCTTATAATCATGACTAATTATTCAACATTGCGAATTTATCCCTGATGAGATTCGAACGATACTAGAATTGAAATTTCATTTGTATGTAGCAGTAATTCGGAGTTCGAACCAAACTGGGGTCAGTGGTGGAAGGGATTTAGGAAGAATATTATAATCTTAATATAGCTAGTAGTTTCTAACTTCTTTCTTCACCAAACCGAACATAGTCTCTACATTGAAAAATTGTTGCGTAATTTTTAGTTTAACTGGACAAGCCCCTAATTTATTATCTCAAACTCAATACTTTTGATCAAAATATTATCTACAAAAACTTTAAATTCATATTTCCCTTGGTCTAATTTGATAGCTCCATCATCACAATTTATATTCTCTCTAATCGGCAAAATTGCGTCTTCAATTGAAAATACTGTATCAGTAGTTTGTTCTTTATAAATTACAATGTCAACGTTCCTTAGTTCCTTAATAGGGTTAAGAACAAAACAAAATTTATCTTTAGATAAGTCTATTTGTTGACTTTGTTGTACGGTTGAGTTTTCAACATCCATACCTTTAGGAATAGTACCAAGATATGCATTGCTCATGTAATCTTCAAAGTCAACTTCAGCTACAGCAGCATCGTTTGAAGTTTTATACTTTGTCTGGCTAGTATCTATTTCATAAATTGCCACAACATCATCTGGAAGAACATCTTGGAGTTTATTTAAGTCTCTTTCATTAGAAACCTTATATACAAATCGACCAAAATCTTGTATATCCCTTATTATTCCTAGACGGAGGTTCTCGTTATCTCTATAAAGAATTACTAATCCTGAGTCTAATTCATTTTTTTCAAAGCATTTGTTAAAGGCAATTGTTAGTCCTTCTTGTATAATAGGACTCATTGAATCTCCGCTTATTTTTACTGAATAGGAACAAATAGCTTGAGTGATAAAGTTGTCATTATCTTTTAAAAATGGGATTTTCGATGAAGGGATAAACTTTATCCAGATGATGACAACAATGATTACCACAACAATAATACTGATAATTGTTGATATAATACGTTTTTTCCTCATTTTTTTCTTTGTTTTTACTAAGCAGTCTCTCGTTAGTATTATTAAATATTATAACATGAAGATTACGAACAAAAAACTGAATCCTACCTTTATAGGATTTAAACCTACATGAAATGAGATAGTTACAGCTAGAATAGGGTTTATTGAAGTTCTAACCTATCTGGGGTCAGTGGTCAGTTGTGGGAGGGATTTAGGAAAAATCTCGACACGATCATACTTCATCGGTATAAGTACGTTTAATTCTATCTTTTTTAATGAGAAAATATATTGTATGATTTTGAGTCAATCCTATAGTGTGTTATAATTAAAACAACAAATTCTTTGTATTTTAATTAACCTTAAAGGATTTATGGAGATTCATGATGGGGAAGACCAACAATGCATATCTGTAAGCGTTGCGTTTTATCCGGAGATGATGACAGCACTTTTAACCGCCAATTCTGAAGATATTGATCTTGAGCGACTAAGAGCAGCTGCACAAAGATACGGCTTAAATCCTAAAGAAGAATTTCACTTTACAGTCATAGGAAGAGCTACTGGAGAGGCGATTTTAAATTCTTTAAGTAAACTATCTGACCAAGAAAGGCAAAGCGTAATAAGCTCAATACAGAAATTATGTGAAGAATTTCCTTGGCAAGTTTACTTAGCTAACGATTTTTACTACATTAAGAAAGATTATGTAGAAGCTGATAAACCAAAAGCTGAAATAGAAACCCGTCAATCCATCATACAACTTGCGGTAATTGAAGGCTTAGAAGACTTTTACACAGAGTTGACTAAAATTACTGAACTAACATTTGAAGTTCCAATGCCTCACATCACTTTGTTTACTACAAGTACAAACGAGCAAAAAAGGTTAAGAGGAATAGGAATATATTCTGAGCAACAGTTTAGAAAGCTAGATCCGGTAGGATTAAATCGAACTGGAAACTAAAAATTTCATTTACTAAACCTTAACCAATAATCATTCCACTTTCCTTTTGCACAGCTAAAAGCATTATAGAATAGTAGGAGAGACACGAAAGGAAGTGGGGTCAGTTGTTAGACGAGTTATTGAACCTAAAGGTGAATTTCCAAGTCAATATTGAAAATATAAAAAATTTTTTAGGAGATGAGTTACATACTACTATATAGTCTACAACGGGAATCTGTTATAATAAAATGATTACTTAGCCAAATTCTTATGTTTCCCTCCCCATATATTGTTGGCATAACAGGATCAAGCGGTAGTGGAAAAACAAGTGTAGCACAAGCTCTACAGAACTTATTCGGCTCTGGTAACAGTTTGGTTATATCAGAGGATAATTTCCATTCGATGGCATCAAATGTCAACTTGCAGTCTATTGATCCTCAAGACCAAGAAGCTTTGAAAGAGTTCGAAATCTTTCTCAAGAAGCTCAAGTCTGGACAAAAAAGTTCTATCAGGTGCTATAATTTTAAAAGTAAGAAATTTTGTAGATATAAAGGAAACACTCATTTAACTTACCCCTCTAAAAAGATTATAATAATTGAAGGACTACTTATCTTTTCACATGCTCAAATATTAAAACTTTATAATTCAAAGATATTCCTTGATACTTCTCTGGAAACTTGCCTATCTCGAAGGTTAAATCGATATGAATCAAAATATAGAGATAGTGAGAAAAGAAGATGGGAAATAGTTTCTGGACAGTTCAAAAGAGATATTTTACCTCAAAAAGAATTTGCCGATCAGGTTATTAAAACAGAAGATAAAAAACCTCTGGAAATCTCCCAAGTAATTCTAAGCAAAATTAAAACATAGAATAATTGTTATCCTGAGTTATACTAAGAGATAACCTCTATATCGGAGTAATTAATTTGAGGTAAATCTGCTCCAATGAAGGAACTTCCTAAAAAAGCAATCCTAGAGTTTAAGAATCTACTCGAGCGAGACACCGGCAAAAAGTACTCCTATGAAGAAGCTAAAATGATTGCATATCGGTGGATAGAAGATTGTTGCTATGTTTTTGATATAATGGAAAGAGACTAGTGAAAAGCAAATAAATTTAAAAGATGTAATGAAAAAGACAGAGGTATATAAGCAATTAGAACGCCTATTTAAAGCAATAGCTAGATATCAAGATACGAATAGATACTTTGAATTTTTCTATGAATATATTGTATATCTGGGCAATGAGAAATACATAATACCTCAAATCATAGAGGATTTATATTTTTCCAAATGGTTGCGTCCAGCCGATTTAGCATATTTTCATATACTCTTCCTTTCCTTTACGAAGCATAAGAAACAACCAGCTTTTATTACAAAACGGATACTTAAATCGAAATATCCCAAACAACTTTTAAAATTTCTAACAACTGAGAGAGAAGACTTTCAACAGAATTCTGAGATTTATACAAAGCAAGCTAAGAACAGTACAAAGGAAGATCATGTTTTTGATATAGAAAAACTCCATATTAAATTGATTGAGAGGTTAAATATCGCAAAGCCCACAAAAGTTACGTATAATGCAGGCAATTTAAGAATAGGATCATATACTATCAAAGTCAGTACTGATTCAAATGAAGGGATGCTCTTAGAATATCTAATCAATGGAGCGAAAAAGCATGGAATGTATCTGAGTTATGATCAAATTGCAGAATACTATAAAGAAGATTATGACAATAAATTTATGAGAAAGATTTATCAAGCCTGTAGAAGAGTAAATATAAAGGTTGCCCAAGGAGCTGGGATTAGAAAATTCCTGAAATATGATACAAAGCAAGTAAGACTTCCTCACCCCTAGTTGCGCAACTTTGCGCAATACCTACTATGTTAACCTCAGCTTATGAACACTGAGGTTAATTCGACACAACTGAAAGCGCTTGAAAAAGAGGTCCTTCTGCCCGACGCTCCTTCAGTTTGCGAAACCCCAGAACAACAAGAAAGACTCATCAAACTCTTCGAACTTTTTATCCAGATAGATCAAAGACTTCAACATGAAAGTAATGAAAAAACCGATAAAGGAAATACAAATAGTTCCCGTTAAGCCAAACAATGGCTTAGTCGCCTTCTGCAGTTTTACCCTGTTTGATTCACTCTATTGCGGGTCAATTGGTGTTTTTACACGCCCTGCAGGCGGCTACAGGCTTGTTTATCCTACAAAACTAACAGGTAATAGAGAAATGAATATATTCCATCCAATATCGAAGCAGATAGGACAACACATTGAGCAGGAAGTAATTAAAAAACTTGAAGAAGTAATGAAAGATGATAGATACAGTAGCTCTGACAATTTATAATAAAGATTACCAATTTATAAAGAAGCGTAGATATAAAGTTGAAGTTGGAAGCTCTTTTACAAGATGTATATATAATCCCACCAAGAAGGAGATAAAGGAATATGGATACCTACCGAGACTTACTGAATACAATGCAGTTCGAAAAGGTGGATATGTAACCTATCTAAGAATTGAGTTCTCTATTCCAAAGCTACTGTATAGTAACAATTTCGATGAAGTAGATGCATCTGATTTCGAGGAAATATGTTCAAGAATAAAGGTTGCATTATTTCGTATGGGTGTAATCGTTCGAAATACTACTATTATTGAAAATTCTGAAGTATCAGCTATCCATTACTCGAAAAATATTGTACTCGCTGGGTATACTGAACCATACCCGATACTCAGGGAACTTGGAAAGATTGATTTGAACAAACACTATAACTTGAACAAAACTGATTACAGAAATGAAGGACATGCGGTCAGATATCACTCAAATAACTTTGAAGTCGTTTTCTACGACAAAAGGAAAGACCTTCTACAAGCAAGAAAGTCTGAAAAGAAGTCACTAGAGAAGGACAGTTATACTCAATTGAACCTTCTTGACAACGTACGAGATAAAAAGCCATTTGAGGTGCTTCGGATGGAAGTCAGGATTGGAAATAGGAAGAAAATGAAACAAATATTAAGGAAGTATGGCCTTGTAAAAACAGATAGAACTTTTAAGAGTATGTTTAAGCTTCCCGTTTCAAAAAGGATTCTTGTCAGTTTCCTCAAAGAGATACTAGATGCTTATCCGAAGATGTTGACAGTTCAAGAAGACACTCAAGAAGACCTACTTATAAATATAAAGATGAATAATCCAAAAATCAGGATGAGGAAAGTACTTGAGCTAGTCGGTCTCAAGGCTATACTTAGCGAAGTGGGTGTAAGGAAGTATCGAGAAATATCTCAAATGTTCGGCGAAGAAAAGGAGCATTGGTATAGACTCAAAAAGGAAACAAATGCGCTTAATCTTGAGAATACTAAGAACCCGCTCGACTCACTTTCGGATTCAATGGATAGATTTGAAAGAGTTAGACTTGATAAGTATTTGGATTAAATGTATTATTAAGATGTTAAACAACGATAAATATGAAGGAAGAAGAATATTATACAATAAAAGAAGTAGCAAAGATGCTCAAGGTAGCGTATTTGACGGTGTATAGGTGGATTAGAGCTGGAAAATTAGAGGCTGTGAAGGCTGGAAAACAATATCGTATAAAAAAAAGGAATCTAGATAAATTTCTTAAAGTATGAAAAGAAAAAAGAGAAAGAAAAAGGAAGAAAAGAAGAAAAAATTTCCTGATACATTGACAAAGAGTACATTGGCTATGTTAAAGTATCTTTATATAAAGGTCTTCTTACCTACATTAACAACTGTTTTAGCATTTATTCTTTTTACATATTTATATCAGAATATCTACAAGCTGAATCGTAGTAGATACTCAGCTTTACAGTCATATGAGTTTCTAAATCAATATGTTAAAGAAGATACATTTTATGAGCTTCTAGATGTTGACTTTTATGGATACAATAAACCAAGCAAGGTTCTTCTACTAAGAGATAAAATAATTATTCTAGATGAAATACAAAAAAATCCATTAGAAAAGTTTATATTTGTTGAGCCAATATATGAAGAGAATTTTATTTTTGAACCTGATTTATTTACTGATGAGAATTCTGATTCGGAAATTATAAATCAAGTTGAAATTCTAGAGACACAAAAACTGAAACAAAAACTATTATTTTGTATCCACGGAGCAGATAAGAATTGTGCTATTATTTCAACAAACTACAAGGCAATGTTTCAGATAGATCCATTGATTAACACTTATGATTCAGATATCACCCCGGATTTTTCCTTTGGATTTGATCAAAGTTCTCCTGAATTATCTGACATGCCAACGGCATATAAAAATCAAAATAGAACTTCAAAAATTGGGGATTATCCTGTGTCAAAACTTGCTTATGGTTCTGTAGTAATCATTCAAAATGGGTATCTATTTGTAATCTCACCTGTAAATGAACAAAATGAATTATTCTCAAATATTGATGAGTATATGTCTTCATATGATCTTGGCTTTAGACAACAATCATGTGGATATGAATTAAAAGAAAACAGTTTCTTTTTAATGTATAGATGGCAATTAAGTACATGTCTTCGCACTAGTTCTTATATTCCGACAACTATTGAACCACTTGAATACAAAAATCGTACATATACTAAGTACAAAGATATTGTTAATGATACTCAAAAATTAATTGATGATCTTTTCCTAAATTACGAATCGTATGAAAAAAGCAATAATACTAGCTAGAGTATCTACAAAAGAATAGGAAGAAACAGAGCTTTTATTTCCTTCTGCTAATGATAGACGCAGGCTAGTAAGCAGTATAGAGTTAAGTTTTCCGATTTAGAGACATTCTTTAAAATACATAAATGATTACTAAACACTTAAAATGCTCAAGCTAGTTCAAGAAGAATTTACAAAAATAGAATCCGACTTTTCTAGAGTGTTCTATCAGCTTGCAGGAAAACAATTTATACCAGAGAAGTTAGCACTAGAGTACTATAAAGAAAAAGATTATGAGGGTATCTGGGCTGAAAACGATTACTGGAATACTGTATTATCATTGCTTTTTTGGGATGTAATTTTCGCAAAGGTTCGAGGAGCTGTAGCTTTCTCGAGAAACGGTGTATTAGAAGAACCAGATCCTATGTATCCTCAGGATAAAGAAATATTTGATAAGATGTTTCTTTCTTTCATAAAGATGAATGGTATGCCACATGACATGTTTTCGAAACATTTTGCTATAAATAGAATTGAGTTAATCAAAGCCAGATATAAGCAGTTAACTAATATTAAAATCTCCGAAAGACTAAAAGAGGCATATCAAAAATATAAGGGAAAAAATTGCAGACTAATCAATGATTGGAACAAATATTCATTATCTGAACTAATAGCACCAATAAAGGTCTTAGATAAAAGAATACTGCTAAGGATACTTTTACGTTTGATAATAAACATAAGTGAGAACAGATCAGGTTTCCCTGACTTATTAGTTTTTAAGAATAATGAAATAAGGTTTGTTGAAGTTAAAAGTGAGAATGATACTCTTTCTCAAAACCAAATCAACTGTATTACTTTATTAAATCTGGATTTAGATCAATCTGTAGATATATTTCTTATAAACCATACACCAAGTAAATTAAGTAAAATTGAAGAAAGCTTTAAAATATTACTCCTACCAATTAAAATCGAAATTGGAGATACATCTTCGGGAAAAAGAAACGAAATGATTAGTTTATTTCGATCTCGACCAGATTATAGCGAAATTAAAAATAGGCCAACTGCGTCTTTCCCGATACAGCATGAAGAATTAGAAGAAATCATTAAAACAGTTGGACGCTGGAAAACCTCAAAGTTTTTTGTAGGTGGAATTGAGTACACCTCGGACCAAATCAAAAATGTAATTTATGAGTATCATAGTAACAAAAATTTCAATCTAGAGAATTACAACTTTTGGGCAGGTTATGATACTTCTTATGGTTGTAATAATTTAGAGATTGCTTATGCCAATGACCAAGACTGGAAAAAATTTGGATACATAGATACCACAACCAAAGAATGGGTCTTTGATTTGAAGAAAATTAAAGAAGTTGTAGAAAATCAATTAGAAGAAAATATTTTATGCCCTTACATTGACTCTAAAAGAGTTAAAAAAGATTTTTTAAAATTACCAGAACGAATAGACCCGAAGAAAGATGATTTGTGGGGCTTTATTGATAATAACAGGAACAGATGGATTTATAATAAAGATAAGTGGATTACTGATTATTCTGAATCAACCTTTCCTGGAATAAATTCAATTGTTGGAGTAACCCGACTTAATAAAGAAGATAGTCAAGAGATTATTCAAAAACAATATAACTCTTGTTCAACGTATGATTCCGAAATTGAGATAAAAGTTAGTCCGCAAACTAGAAAAAAAGGGTCAGGCTGTTTAGGTATCTTTATAGTTTTGGTTATGTTACTAATAATTACTTTATGAAAAAAGCAATAATACTAGCTAGAGTATCTACAAAAGAACAGGAAGAAACAGGGCTTTCGATAGAAAAAATCCAGCTTCCCCAGATGCGCCAGTACGCAAAAGATAAAGACTTTGAAGTAGTTAAAGAGTTCATATTCCAAGAAACCGCAAGCGACAAACTGAGAAAGCAGTTTGATGCTATGATCGAATTCCTGCAGAAAGATCATACTGTAGTTGCAATCATAGGATTCCGAGTAGACCGTCTGACAAGGAACTTCCGAGACGCTGTTAAGATGGACGAATTGAGGCAGAACTATGACAAGGAGCTCCATTTCGTAAACGATCATTTGGTCCTGACAAAGGATACTCACGGGACCAAAATAACTGAATGGGATACAAAAGTATATCTTGCTAAACAGCTGATAAACAGGTGTCAGGAAGATGCTTACAATACCCATCTAAGCAAGCTTGAAGCGGGAGAGCTATATGGAAAAGCTTCCTATGGATACGAAAATTATACCGACAAGGATGGGAATCAGTCTGTTAGAAAGGTCCCTTTTGAAGCAGGTATAGTCAAGAAGATATTTGATCTTTATACTACAGGAGCTTACTCGTATCTCAAAATCACAATTGAACTGAATGAAGAATTCAACACAAACCTATATAAAGGCAAAGTCGAAAAAATCATCAATAATCCATTCTATTACGGGATGATGAGATATAAAGACAAGCTGTATCCTCATAAATACGAGATTGTGATAAAGGAAAATGTTTTCAATATAGCAAGAGATATCCGTGAGGGAAGAACTAAAACGGATCATAAAAGTAAATTTGAAGGTAAAACAGGGCTTTTTAGAGGGTTGATTCACTGTGCTAAGTGCGGTTGTGCTTTCAGTCCTTGTACGAACAGACACTTTAAGAATGGCAGTGAAGTCAAGAGCGAATCTTACTATTACTGTACTAACGCAATACATAAACACAAGAAACTCCCTAGAGGTACAAACGATTATAAACTCACTGAGCAACTTACAAAGTTGTTCGAGTCGATTAAGGTCCCTAAAAAGGATTTCGATATGATTATTAAGACCCTCACAGAGTCTCATGAAGGAAAGAAGGAGTTTATAAAAACAGAAGTTGCTAACTGTAGGAAACAGATAGACAGATTTGAAGACATGATAGAGGAAGCATACGAAGACAAATGTGCAGGTAGTATTACTCAGGATCAATATGACAAATACAGCAGTAAATGGCGTAAGAAGCAGGATGCCTATAAGGCACGTCTGGAAACAATCTATAAAGCAGACAAGGAGTACTATATTACTGCTAAATTAATACTTCTTCTTGCCAAAGAAAGTAAGAGATTATTCAAGGTTTCGAAGCCTGATGAAAAACGGCAGATTATAACACTCACACTTCGAAACCTAGTGGTAAAAGACGGAAAGCTATATGGACAGTGGAAAAATCCATTCGACAAGATATTCAAAGCTAAGAAAGGTAACACCTGGGGTGGCTGATGGGACTTGAACCCGCAAAGTTCCTGTCCATTAAGGGTTGACAAATTATTAGTTGACCTAGAAAAAAGATATCCTTGCTCAGCGTGAGCATCTACGAAGTTAGTCAGGATAAACCCTACTCATACTCCTGAGGCTTATCAATAAGCACCGGCTCAATTACTTCCTCGCCGCCGGAGATTTGCGTGATGTCCTTATCAATCTTTTTGAATTCTTTGTATGAAGAATTGTAAGTATTCACAACAGTCCCTAGCTGTTTTCCGAGTTTCTGCATTTCGCCATTGTAAGAAACAATGTGTCTTTGCAGCTTTACCACATTCTTTATGATCTCCTGAACCGATTCCTGGACTTTGAGCGACTTCAGCGCCTGCAGTACAGTCTGAAGATAGGCAAAAAATGAGTTCGGAGACACAATTATTACTCTTTTTGAAAACGCGTATTCTATGAGATCCTTTGAGCTGACTTCACTGCCGACCTTGTACACCAGAAGATTATAAAATACTCCTTCGGCTGGTATAAACATAAACGCAAAGTCGGTTGTTTTTTCATCCGGCCTTATATACTTACTCGTTTCATCAATTCTATTCTTCAGATCCTGCTTGAATTGCTTAATTAAAGTCCCCCTTCTCTCCTTATCTTTCTCCTTCTGTATCTTGTTGTAATTTTCAAGCGAAAACTTTGCATCAACCGGGATGATCATGTCTTTTACAAAAATTGCAGCGTCAACTATATCGCCATCGTGAAATTTGTACTGCATCTTGTACTGCGCAGGCGGAAGCAAGTTTCCAAGCAGAGTTTCCAGAAAGTATTCACCTAAAATCCCCCGCTGCTTAGGGTTTTTGAGAATATTTTCCAGACTTTGCAGCTGGTCCGCGAAGCTGATCACCTGCTTATTCGTCTCGTCAAGCTTTGTCAGCTTTTCAGTAACTTCCTTTACTATCTTCGAGCTTGAGACATTTATCGCTTGGAGATTTCTGCTTGAGATAGCAAACTGCTGCTGCATAGTTTTGTTTGACTCAGTCATCTGCTCGCGAATCACTTTGTTCTGCTCCGAAAGGCGTGAGTTCAGGTCCTTCGTCAGATCTCCTATCTGCTGCTGGAGCATAAGCATCTTGTCCTTATCCTCAGGCTTCTTTATCGATTCTAATTTACGAATGATGAGGAAAAAGCCGATCAGGAACAAACAGCCGACACCAATAACTGAAATCAAAACTGGTAAATCCATAGCATCAACAATAAGTATTAGTTGCCTGATTATAGTATAGCTTCTTTGCCGAGTAAATAAAATCCAGTGGATATAGAATGAGATGGTCCGTTTGCCGTAAACTGTAAGCCTAAGGACTGCCAGCTCATTAGCTCACAAGCCCATCGGCTCACCAGCCTCACTATTCTACACTCTTCATTCTGCACTTCGCATTTCTTCCTCCTTCATTTTTCCCCAAAAATGTATTATCATTCAGCTATGGATAACAAGCAATTAATATTTCAAGACATCGATGACCTGATAGTCAACCTGACCAAGGCATTTTCTGCCGTGTCTCCAAACGACCTTCGTGATCTCATGTTTTTCATAAAGGAGTTTGCGAACTCTCACCCGATGCCTGACGACACCAGGATTTCTACAGATTACGTTTATCCTGAAGGGCTAGAGATTCTAAATACAGATAAAATCTCAGATGTACTTATCCAGGGCATCGAAAAATACAAGGACCTCAATTATCCAAAAAAAGAAATTCCTCCTGTTGTAGTTCTGAGACAGGGAATAAGATCCATCATGATATTTGGAGAAATGAATGCAGTTGAAGCATACACGCGCGAACAGCCTTTACAGGCAATCATCTTGGAGCTGGATGACCTCGATATTTTCGAAACATTTGGCATCGACCAGCGACGACTAGTTTTCTTTGTACCCTATCTTCAGGATCAGATGGGGAAGAAGTAATGACCAATGCACAGATCCCAATGCCCAAAGAACAACCAGTGAACAAACCCCTATGACTAAAGTTTGCACATATCCAAATCCCAGCTGACTATCTGCAAGCCCACATTCTTGATTTTTTATCCTATAGAAATTTGCCGTTAATCTCTGATATAATCCTTGCTACATCTAGTATTATTCATTACAAATCTTATGGAAGGAATTACTACTGAACAATTGGCAGTCATTATGAAGGATGAAGGAGTGGTTTTTGTTCCTAAAAGAGAGCTTAGAATTCCTCCTGATAATCAAGAGAGATTAGTTAGGCTAGTAAATGATCTTGGTACAGCTAAAGAGTATCTAGATAACCTAAGATGTTTTCTTTTATCACCCGCAATTGACGATCAGTTTGGATCTGATCATACTGCCAGATGCGAATGGAGATTCGAGATGAGGCAACAATACGGAGATTTATTCTGGGAAATGTATTACGTACGTGAAAATCAGTTTAGGGCTGGAAGTTGGGGTATTATAGGACTTAGCATAGAATTCCTGGCACAGGACGCTGCAAGAAAAAATCATTATCATTTATCAAGTCACCTAATGAATATTTTAACTGCTGCACGTGCACTGAGAGTTGACGAAGATGCTCCTACAAATCAAAAAATGGTAACAATACATGCATTAGAAGACATCTGTCTGGAAGTCCTAAAAATTTACTCTGCTCCGATTGTTATACCTGAAGACATTATTGGAAAGGATTTATTAGAATTATCAGACGACCAGATTAAATTGCATCTTACAGAACCAACACTCATGGACACGGGAATTGGTCATATATTTGCACAAAAACTATTGGCAGTACAAACATGGAGAGCTTACACCGACATATTTGCTGAAGAGCTTGCTGGGCCTCATATATTCGAAGTATAAAGGGCGCCTAGCTTCAAGATCAGATGAGGAAGAAGTGAGTAGCAACGTACAGTTGATAATTTATCAATTTAACCATTTTTTTTCTAAGACTATCTAGCTATAGAGCTCTTCTGCTGATAAGCTAATAAGCTCGTCGGCTCACTAGTTCTTGAGCTCAACACGCTCCCCGGTCAAACCTCTTGTCCCTAATTCTCTCTATGCTATAATACCTAGCAGTTTAGATTTGAGTCTGCCAATCCAATGAGTGAAAAGAGAGACTACTATGAAGTTCTCGAACTAGAGAAGGGGGCTTCAAAAGAAGAAATCAAAAAAGCTTACAGAAAGCATGCAAAAAAGTATCATCCTGACGTCAATAAAGCTTCTGATGCTGAAGAGAAATTTAAAGAAGTGCAGGAGGCATATGAGACACTATACGACGATCAAAAGCGAAGTGCCTATGACCAGTACGGCCATGCTGGTACAAGCGGTTTCTCGGGAGGCTTTGGAGGAACACAGGACTTTTCAGGAGCTGACTTCTCAAACATGGGTGATTTTTCTGATATAGGAAGCATATTCGATTCATTTTTTGGCGGCGCCTTTGGCAGAGAGCAGAGAAGTCCTGGGAATCAGAGAGGGGAAGACTTGCAGGTAAGATTGACTCTCGAATTCGAAGAAGCGGTATTTGGCAAGGAGCACGTTCTGAGATACAACCGTCGGGTAAACTGCAAGAAGTGTAACGGGTCGGGCGCAAAAAACGGTACTAGTACTGAAACCTGCTCTCAATGCAAAGGCCGGGGCAGAGTAATGCGTGTTCAAAGAAGTTTTCTGGGAACTATACAGACCGCAGCAGTATGTCCTGCCTGCAGAGGACAAGGGCATATCATCAAGGAGAAGTGTGAAGAATGCAACGGTAATGGGATTCTCGAAAAGGGTGAGGAAATTAAACTCAAAATACCTCAAGGAACGCCAGATGGTTTAGTATTGAGGTTTAAAGAAAAAGGTAATGCCGGAGCTAACGGCGGTGGCTATGGAGACCTATATATCCAGATAGAGGTCAAGCCACACAAGGAATTCGAACGAAGTGGAAATGACATATATATTGAACGAGACATCGACGTTCTGACAGCTGTGCTTGGAGATACCATAGAAATCCCAACAGTTCATGGAAACGTAAAAGTAAAGGTAAAGGAAGGAACTCAGCCGGATACCATTCTGAAACTAAGCGGAAAGGGAGCGCCAAAACTCCGAGGCTCCGGAAACGGGGATCAATATGTGAAACTGAAAATCATTATCCCGAAACGCCTGAATAAAAATCAGAAAAAACTTTGGGAAGAGATAAAGAGCACATCAAAAGGAAAAGGCGGGATATTAGATGGACTGTTTGGATAAGTACTATGCCTTCTTCTGGCTAAGGTCGAGTCTAGCAAAAACGTTCTTGTTCCCTTTTTTGGCAAATATCGGATTGATCAGATTCTTTTTTGATATTTTGTTCTCGATAGGCAGTGTAAATGTGAACATACTCCCTTTTCCTAGAGAACTTTTCACATCAACATCTCCGCCATGCAAAACTACAATTCCCTTTGCGAGGTATAAACCAAGTCCCGTTCCTCCTGGACGGACAATCTGAGCCATTCGCTCTTCTTTTGCAATATAGTTTCTTATCCTGCCGAACTTTGTAAAAAGTTTTTTCTGATCTTTAGCGGATACTCCGACACCCGTATCTTTAATAAATACAGAAACAGTCTTGTTGCGAAGATCAGAGTCACACCAGACCTCTACACTTCCCCTCCTTGTGTATTTGATTCCGTTTGTTATCAGATTATCTATGACTTCTGCTATCCGAGTTCTATCTGCATCTATAAAAGGAACTTCCTGCTTAGGTTTGATGTATTTCAATTTCAATCCTTTCTGACTTGCTCTTAATTTATTCTCACTCACTACTTGTTTTACGAGTTCGGTCAGTGAGAATTTTGTCGGATCGAACTGCATCTGCCCGTTTTCGACTTTGGTTGCACCAAGGAAGGTATTGATCAGCTTTATCTCTCTTTCGATAGCTTCGGTCGACTTATCAAGATACTTCTTTAACTTGACAGTGGATAATTTCCCCATTCGATCGAGCATTTTGATGTAACCCAGTGCATTTTTAACGATCGACGACGGAGTCCTCAGTTCGTGCCCGACGATATCCATCATGTCCCGTTCCCTTTGTGCAGCCTTTTCTAAAGCGCGATTTTTCCGATTCAGCTGTTTCGCCTTCTCTTCGAGTTCCTCCGTTGCAGTATCAACTTTTTTCTCGAGTGTTTCGGCAAAATTCTGCACCTGCTCATACAGCAGAGCACGGCCGATTGCGACAGATACATTTGTTACTATAGAATCAATGAAGTCTATATCCTGAACAGTATACGCCGAGTCATTTTCTTTCTCGCCCAATAAGAGAACACCATTTAGGTGAACTTTTCTATCAAGCGGAAAAATACAGGCAATTTTTCTTTTCTTCATGAAGGCAAGAATAGTTTTCAGCTTCTCTTGGAGTTTATCTGAAATTTCCTCTTCAATCCTAAGCAATTCTTCCTGGATCAAGGGGTAGCTTTGATTTGATTCTGCCCAATAGTCCAAAACATTTAAGAGTTCTTTGGCTGCACTTTTGAGACGCAGCTCCCGAACTCTCCTGAACAAAACTCTTCTTTGGTTGTTTTCAAAAAGAACTATCCCTGTTCCTGCAGGACTGATAGTGTCGTGAATTGCTTTCAGCACTTTTGTTCCTACATTTCCGAGATCCAGTTCTGTACTAAGGTCCTTTGCAAGTTTCTCCCGGACTTTCTCCGGATTGAAACCAGTATTGACGATTTTTTCATCGATAACTGTCTTCAATCGGGTATTTGCAAAGAGAAGCAGATACACAAAGCCCATGGAAACAAAAAATCCTGTGATGAGCGCTTCCGGTTCAAATATACTTCCCCAGAGCAAAGTCTGCAGAGAAAATACGAAGTAGAAGGTGCAGAAGGGAATGATAGCGATAAGGGCAAGGTAGATGGATCGGCCGAGTACAAAACGGATACCGAAAAGTCGGTGCTTTGTAATCGAGTAGGTCGAAAAAAGCACAGTTGGAAGTACCCCCAGGAAACTATATGCCACAAAAATATCAATATTTACCATTGGCAAAAGTAAGCTGCTAATAACAATCAATAGGGCAGAGACAAACACACCAATGAAAAAATATCTTAGCCTTAATAAAGTTGTTCCCTTAGAATACTTGTATGCCAAATATACATTTCTCAGAACTAATAAAAAGATCGGCAAAAGGAAGAAAACGTAAATTATAAAGAACCTACCTAGAATAGGTTTCGATCCCGTATCAGGACTTTCCGTAACTGACACTATTATTTGATTTGAAAATAGGGTTAATATTGATAAAGCAATCAGGGGCATTACTATTACCCTTTTGTTTTTTTTATTCAATTTAAATTTTTCGACACAAAGTTCTCCTGAGAAAGTCACGAGGCTATAGAGAAGCCAAATTCCTGTTACATATGACAACCGAGTAGAAAAGACCAGTAGATTAATAGACTCAATACTTAATGAATTTATGATTGTTGTTGCTCCCCACAATGCTAAGAAAAGGAAAGTCAGCCCAAGGTTTTTTCTAGCCTTTGTTTCCTTTCCTTGGGCTCCTTTTAAAAGCAGGACAATAGATATTAAGGAAATTATTAAAGTTGTAGATGTAATTACGTATACAAACATAGGCAGTTTAAATATTCCTACAAGAAACTTATAATGATTTTATTAATCTCCTCGAAAGTTGTTCTCGGAGAACAATGCCCTCCAAAAGACAATAATACGTTATTTTTCTTTGTATTACCAACATAGTCCCTAATAAATGCTTTACCTAAGGTCTTATCGTTCTTTGAAACTACTAAAAGCTCTTCTGGCATCAGATCTTTAAGTTTTTCTTTCTGAAGCCCTGAGCCTAACATGTTAAGTATAAACCCCCAAAAGGCATTAGTTTGAGTTTGGTACATATCGGCAATTGTTATTATCTCATTTATTAAGGTATTATGACTCGAACTATCTCCTAGTGTTCTTGACCAAATATTTAATATAAAACGATTTCTTAAAATTTTATTAAAAAGTTGGTATTTAAAAGCGTCTTTTTTAATAACAAGCTTTTTAATAATTTCCTTTAAAATAAATGGCAATGGTGATGTTGCTAATGCTGGATTTATATATATAGCTCTAGATGCTAAACCTTCGTCGTAAAGCCGTTTCGCCAAAGTTCCTCCCATAGAGTGTCCGACAATAATGGGCTTTCTGACAAAGGTTTCGTTAATATACGCCTTTAAGATAGAGAGATAGCTATTATGAGTAACCTCCTCAATACTACCGAAGTCCCGGTTACGCCCATGGCCAGGCAAATCTATTAGAAATAAGTTATATGAGCCAAACCGTCTATCTATTACCTGGAAATACCAATTCAACATCGAACTTCCCCACCCATGAATAAATAGAATTGACGGTTTATTTACATAATCCTTATCGCTTGCATTTATCTTTCTAATCAGAATTTGGAAATCTTGGAATTCAAAACGCTCTTCCTTCCCTACAATAACATCGAAATATTGTTCTAGTCGCAAATATGCTTTAGTGTAAAATTTTTTTGACTTCATTTTCTATTATCTCCCTTGAGTGATAACCTTTAATTATTGATGAATATCTTTCACATCTAGTTTTATACAACTTATAATCCTTGAAAAGATTATCTAGGGCGACAAATAATCTTTCTGATGAAAAATTCACTCTAGAGACATTGATACCCAAACCTAGTTCTTCAAGACGTTTATTGTTCCACTCCTGTTCGGCTTGATGAGGAATCCCGATCAAGGGAATGCCTTGTTTTAAGGAATGATATATAGTTCCCCTCCCACCATGAGTCACAACTACGTCTGCATATTTAAGAATATGGGTTGCTGGAGCAAATTTTGTAAGGTAAATGTTTTCCGATTTCTCAAACTCCTTACTGTTGACTGCATGACGACAATAGTTACCGACAATAATTGCATTCCTTACATCTTTAATGTAATTTCGAAGTGCTAAAAGTACCTTAGGATACAAAGATCCGGTTGCTCCCATAGATAGATAAATAATTGGTGCACCCGTTTGAGCTTTCTGATCAATAACTTTATCCAACCAAGTTGGTCTTTGAGCTGGAATATCATGTACAATAGCTCCGACATAAACGTATTTATCTGGGGCATTTTCTTTTAATGGAGCAAATTCACGAACATCGTAAATAAAGACTTTATCTCCTTCAACCAATTCCTGATAATCTATTCTAGAACTCATACCTAATTTTTCTAAATACTCTCTATACGGTTTTGCATCCTTATAGTAGATCATTTTTCTAATAGGTTTGGCCAATTTTGAAAGAATATAATAGAGCGGGGGTAACAATTTTGATTTGTACAGAATATGACTTTCTGGGATTGCAAAAGGAAGTGCGTAGTAGTTTGTTAATATTGCATAGTTAATCGTAATCCTAAGAACATTAGCTATTTTTGTCGAAATAAACATAGTTGGCCGGAGCGTATCTATTACTAAGTCGATTTTTAAGTTCTTTAGAAGCTTGACCTCTTCTTTAACAAACTCTTTTATTTGGTCACTGTTTAGGTATTGGAAATCACCTTTGTCCGTGTGCTCCCGATAAGTATCTATGGGAATCTCTCGTAAATTAACAACTTTAAATTTTTCATCCCGAGCAAACTTAAGATAATAACCTTCTCCAGCAAAGATAACATTATACCCTGAGTCCTTGAGTATATTTCCTATCTCAAGTAAAGTGTGTGTTGACCCCAACTGGTGAGAGTAGGGAACTATTAAAACATTCTTCTTCATCATGTTATAAGGCCATATAAAGCTCTGGTAGTTATGTCAACAAAAAACAGACATAAGCATTATACTGATATCCAAAGAGAAATCCAATTTCCCTCCCAGCAGTTCCTGATCACATCTTTTCCAACACCTCGATCCCGAGTAGGTACAACCCATTTTTTAGCAGCTGCACAGTTGCAGCGGTTAGTGCCAGTCTTGCCTCCCTCTCATCAGCTTTCGCTTTCAGCACCGGATACTTTTTGTAGAACAGATTGAATTTCTGTGCCAGATCGAAGAGATAGGTACATATTATGCTTGGCGACAGATTCCTCACTGCCTCAGATACAACTTCGGGGAATTTGTAGAATGTTCTGAGCAGTGCCCATTCTGCACTGTTGAACTTAGCTGTATTCCGCAGGCTGTTTACCGTCTGCTTTGCATCTTTTAGAATTGAATTTGCTCTTGCATATGTATACTGTAGATACGGCCCGGAGTTACCTTCAAATGATATACTTTCCTTGAAATCAAATGTCATATCCTGCAGTGGATTTCCCTTCAATAGCGAGTACTTGACTGCAGATATACCTACCTTTTCGGTTATCTCATCGACCTCCTCTTGAGTCAAACCTTCCTTATCCTTTACAATCTCTTTTACAGCTTCAATGCCTTGTTCGATCAGACCTATACCTGTGATGATATTGCCGGTTCTCGATGACATCTTGCCGCTCTTTAGATTTACCATGCCAAATCCCAGATGCTTCAGCTTTCCTTTGAATTTTTCGTCAAGAACTTCCAAAGCTTTGAAGACAACACTGAAATACTCGTTTTGCTCATGAGCTGTCATGATTACCATCTCATCAAACGGCCACTCTTTGTACTTTAGAGGCTGAAGTGCCATATCCTTGGCTTCATAGGTCGGAGTCCCTCTTTTTGTGATAAAAACCCTGTCGTGCAGACCGTATTTGCTCCCTTCAAATATGATCGCACCCTCGCTTTTTTTGAAAACTTTGCCGATATTATCTTCAACTATTTTCTTCCCCGGCTCGGCGGCTTCTGACTCATAGTAGTATCTGTCATAATGAACCCCAAGCTTTTCCTCAAATTCTTTATAAAATTTCACACTCCATTCTCTGGTCTGTTTCCAGATATCCAGAATACCCGGATCCTTTATGTAGATTTTTTTGTTTAAATCATCGATCTCTTTCTTCGCGTTCTCATCCTCCTTATATGCAGTTGCTCCCTCCTGATACATCTGCTGAAGAAGCATAGCCTTTTCTCTGAAGGAATCCGGAACTTGAGGTTTATTTTTCAGGAATGTCCATATACACTTTGCTACATGAGGACCAACGTCCCCCTGGTAATTAGCCATAAAAATTTTGTATCCTGCAAACTCAGCAGTTCTCGATATACTCTCACCGATGATAA
>JAHIVN010000085.1 GCA_018816645.1 Patescibacteria group bacterium
AAGTGCACCCGGGGTGGCGTTTGAAATTCTTAAAGATCATTTTGGTGAATCATATGTGAAAACTGAGATCTCTTCGCCGAAAATATCGCTGGATCAATATAGTGGGGTCAGCGGGGAGTATGATTCTATTATAGGAGGTTCCTCGGTCAAGGATAAAAAAATATATACAGTTCTGATTAACAGAGATTGGGATGAAGATCTGACAACAAAGATATCTCTAGAGGGATATAGCGGAGATGTTAATTACAGCATGTATCTTCTAGACGCTCCGGCTCTAAATAGTTCTTTAGATGACATATCGTTTGTTCCAACTGTCCAGAATAAGATTACTGCAAATGGTTTTGACGTTGTAATACCAAGTATGAGTTCTGTGGTACTTGAGATCACAAAGAAAGAATGTATTCCCACTTGTTCAGGGAAACTATGTGGTGAAAATAACGGCTGTGGAGGGAAGTGTACAAACTGCCCGGAAGGGAAGTACTGCGATACTGGAGACTGGCTGTGCAAGGAGACCAGTCCATCAAGGGGTTGTTCTATTGCGGATATAAATGGAAAGTCAGATAGTTCAGATGGTGAAGTGAATGCATATGATCTGTCTATGGTTCTCTCAAACTGGAAGTGTACGACAGGACCAAATTGTGGAAAAGCAGATATTTGGGGCAAGGACGATAAGAAGGACGGTGAGGTTGGACCATTTGATTTATCTAGAGTGTTGAGCTGTTGGAAGAAATAGTTTTCTCACAGGTGCTTTCTTGGTAAAATATCTGTATGCGTCTAGTTAAGCTTGATATCATGAACTAATATGGTTATAGACATTCTCACAATTTTTCCAAAAATGTTTGACTCCCCGTTTGCAGAGTCTATCGTGAAACGTGCTATTGATGCGGGTAAAGTCATCATAAATACTCATGACTTGCGGAAATGGACTAGTGATAAACATAAAACTGTTGATGCGAAGCCTTTTGGAGGGGGAGCAGGAATGGTAATGATGATAGAACCAATTTACAAGGCATTGCATGAACTTGATCCGGATCATGGTGCATACAGAATACTATTTACCGCAAGAGGTGCAAGAATTGTGCAGGAAAAGGTGCGGGAATTATCGCAGAAAGAACGTATTATTCTGGTATGCGGGCATTATGAGGAAATCGATCAAAGAGTGCATGACTTTCTTGTTGATGAGTGTATTTCAATAGGGGATTTTATTTTGACTGGTGGTGAGATTTCTTCGATGGCTTTGACAGATGCGGTTGTGAGATTGATTCCTGGAGTCCTGGGAAATGAAGAGTCTTTAAAAGAGGAATCTTTTTCGACAGAGAACTCAAATATCAAATCTCAAAACTCAAATTTCAATTATCTAGAATATCCTCACTACACGCGCCCTGCAGAGTTTAAGGCAAAGGAGGGGAAAGTGTTAGAGGTGCCAGAGGTTCTTCTCTCTGGAAACCATGGGAAGATAAAGAAGTGGAGGGAACAGAATAGAAGAATTGCATGTAAATAGCTGTAAGGACGTGATTAACTCGCGTCTCAGACGGCTAATTAGTGTTTAACATTCTTTCAATATGAAATTCATCAAGGAAATCTTTGAAAAGGACGTTTTTGGTAAAGAAATTTTAAGAAATGATATGAAGCTAACGATCAGAAGATCTGTCAGGGCTGTTGCGTTCAATAAAGAGCAGAAGTTCCCCTTGGTATTTTTAAGTGAGAATGACTATCATATTATTCCTGGTGGAAAAATTGATGAAGGAGAGACTCTGGAGTCTGCACTGAGAAGAGAATTTATGGAAGAGGTTGGATTTGACTTGAAAATCACTGAAGAAGTAGGAGTGATTGTCATGCATGAGTATTATGAGGAGACTCTTCATATAAATTACTGTTACTTAGGAAAGATTCTTGGAGATGAAAAGGAGCGTGTTTATACTACAGAGGAAAGTGATCAGGTACCAGTTGTAAAGTGGTTCAGATTGGAAGATGCGATAAAGGTTCTTAAGGCGGATAAGCCAAGAAATGATTTAGGGAAATTTAACCGATTCCGGGATCTGGCTTTTCTGGAGGAGGCGAGAAGTAGTGAATAGTGTAAAGTGTATAGTGTAATTAACCGATTGCAGAATATTGTTGAGTATGAAAGATATTGAAGTAGAACTTAAATACCGGGTCAAGAACAAGAAAGGATTATTATCTTGGCTAAATAAACACGCAAAGAAGGCATATGAATATCATCAAATTGACGAGTACTTTACACGTCCGGACAAGAACTTCTTTGATAAGAAGATACCGGATGAATATCTGAGAATTCGCAGAAGCGGGATGAGTTATTCAATTGCATATAAACTGTGGTACTCAACTGAAGAGGGCGAGGGGACGCACTGCGATGAATATGAAACGGATGTGAAGGATGGCAAGCAGCTGGAAAAGATTTTCAAAGCGCTTGAATTTAAAACTCTGGTGATCGTGGACAAAAAGAGGGCAGCATATGATTACAGAAACTTCGAAATAGCGGTAGATGACGTTCGGGAAGTAGGTGTAGTATGCGAGATTGAGATTAGGGGGAATTTTAAAAGTATCGACGAGGCTCAAGCCCAAATAAGGGAAATGGCTATGAAGCTTGGGTTTGAGGAGAAAGATAGGTCAGAAGACATTAAATTAGGATATGCACTCTTGATAGCGAAGAAGAAGGGATTATTTAGCTGAAAGATATTTGTGAGTGACGGATAGCAAATAGCATACAGTATACAGACTACCTTTCTGCAGGCTCAATGCAGGCGGGTTACGGTGTACCCTTCGACTATGCTCCCATGGTCTGACGACCAGGACAGGCAGGGCAAGCAGTTTACAGTTCTACCCTTTTCCGATATAGTATTCACTATGAAAGACATAAGATCGCTGTTGTATCCAAAATCGATAGCTATAGTTGGAGCATCCCGAGACAGGGGCAAGCTTGGCCGGATTATTCTTGATAACGTAACGAAAAACGGATTTACAGGTGATATTTACCCGGTGAATCCAAAAGCCAAGAAAATTAAGAATATTGTCTGTTATCCAGATATCAAGTCTATAAAAAAGCCAATTGATCTGGCCATCATCGCAATACCTTCGACATTTGTATTTGATACAGTCAAAGATTTAACTCCAAATGAGGTAAAAAATGTAGTTGTTATCTCAGCCGGCTATTCGGAAATAGGACAAGATGGCATGATGGCCGAATTAAAACTCGGAGCGGTTCTGGAGAAAAATGGAATTAACCTCTTGGGTCCTAATTGTCTTGGGCTTATCTCCAGCGGAGTAAATCTGAATGCAACGTTTGCTAAGAACAATGTAAAGCAAGGGAATGTTGCATTTTTGTCTCAATCTGGAGCTTTGGGATCTGCGGCGCTTAGCTGGGCTGAGGAGACTGGTGTCGGTTTTTCCCATTTCGTCTCCATTGGCAATAAGGCCGATCTAGCAGAGAATGATTTTGTAGAATTCTTCACTTTGGACGAATCGGTGAAGGCAATATTTATGTATCTGGAGGATTTTGTAGACGGTAGAGAGCTTATGAAACTCGGACAGAAGACGAGAAAGCCAATAGTGGTCATGAAGCCTGGTGTATCAGAAGAAGCACAGAAAGCACTCGGTTCGCATACAGGATCTTTGGCACAGGATGATCTGATTGTCTCTGCGGCTATGAGACAGGGGGGAATAATTCGGGTTGATACCATAGAGAATATGCTGAGTTTGATGCAGATGTTTTCCTTTCCGAAGCAGTTAAAAGGTCCCAATGTTGCCATTGTAACAAACGCAGGAGGACCAGGAGTAATTACTACAGATGCTATAGTTCAGGCAGGACTCAATGTCGCCAAAATCAGTCAAAAGACCCAGCAAGCCCTGGCTATGAACCTTCCCTCATCCGCTAGTGTAAAAAATCCTATAGATGTTTTGGGAGATGCAAGGGCAGATAGATATGAGATAGTCCTGCAAAAAGTCTTGACAGATCCGGGGGTGGATTGTGTTTTAACTCTTCTCACGACTCAGGTAATGACCGAAGTAGAAGAAACTGCCAAAGTAATAGTAAAAGCTGCTAAAAC
>JAHIVN010000086.1 GCA_018816645.1 Patescibacteria group bacterium
ATTTCGTTAAAGTATACAATGAAGAAAGACCTCATCATAGTCTAGATTTGAAAACACCAATGGAACAATATATGATGTTACTTGATAACCACCCGAATTCGTAACATGTACCCAACCTATACAAATATTTGTATTCTCTCTCATAATTCTCTAGAATGAAGTAACTTAAAAATACTTTCATGCTAAGCCCATTTTTAATCTTTAGATTCTTCGATTTTGCAGTTGCTGCAATATTTGGTCTTCTAGTCTTATATAGAAATCCTCGAAACAAACTAAATCGGCTTTACTTCCTCTTTTCAATGACTTTTGCCATCTGGCAGTTCGTCAGTCTTAACCTCTATTCAGCCAGTTCCTTTCGAAATGCCTGCTTCTGGGGAAGGATGGAGTTCTTTTGGCCATTCGCAGGTGCATTCCTCGCGCATTTTTTGATACTGTTTACCAAACAGGTTAACCTTGTGAAAAAGAAGTTCATTTTCCTTATAATATATGGGATTCCTGCTATCTATAGTATAGCCGCTATCTTTTTTCCAAGCTTCACTACTTCTACACCAGAGTTTTCACCTGAAGAAGGCATCTGGTACTACGGACAATATAATGAAGTTTTGTACTACCTAATTGTCGTCTATCTGATGATGATAATCTTGACATTTATAGTAATCGGCTTTGGATATTACAAAACGCTTAAAAATACAACAAAGAGGCTTCAAACAAAAGCAATTCTGATAGGTCTCATCATTCCAGTTATCATCACTATAATAGACGAAGCCGCTTATTACTTTGATATCCCAAGTCCGATACCTCCGTTGAGTCCTTTGTTATTCCTGTGTATATTTCTTGGATATGCTATGTGGAAATATGAACTTTTTGCTCTTGATGTAATGTCTGCGGCCGAGAGTACTATGGCTACAATGTCAGACGCACTTTTACTTGTTGATCCAGAAGGTATCATAACCGATATCAATAAGTCAGTCACAAAACTGCTAGGTTATGAAGACAACGAACTTATTGGAAAGAAGATAGGCATCATTTTTCCTCAGACAGAAGGAGATTTTTGGCATGAGAAAATTTGGAAAGAATTAGAAAAAGGGCCCGCAATTAATGATCTTGAAGTCGCACTGAGAACGAAAGAGGGAAAGATCATTCCGGGATCGTCTTCGGCTGCATTGGTCCGGGACAAGAACAAAAAGATACTAGGAACAATATATATCGTCAGAGATATCTCAGAAAGGAAAAATATGGAAAATGATGTCAGACTACATATGAAAGAATTGAAAAAAATAAACGAAATCCTAGTCGGCCGGGAGATGCAGATGATAAAACTGAAGAACGAAAACTCTGAGCTAAAGCGTAAGCTCACCTTACAGAAAAATATAGCCCCCAACCAAGAAGATCACTTATCTTCAGGTAAAGAAATAGAATCTAAATAACTAACCTTTCTATTTAATTGATCACGCCTCTTGTTGTCCAAGTAAGCCTTTTTGCTATAATCTTGTTCGTTAGTTTATCAAGAGCACTACCAATAGTCTCGTTACGTGATTCCCCTCCAGAGAAGGTTACCCGGACCGAAACATCCCTACCATGCATCCTGACCAATGGGGCTGCCATCAAATAGGCGTCATACAGTGTTTGATTCCTCGTAAGCATCTCTGTGCTGTAGTCATAATATTCACTTTCCATGTAAATTGCATAAAAGCCTGAGTAATCTTATCTGAAACCTTACACATTAAGCAATATGAATGTTTAGACCCACTGCTTAGCAATCGATCTGGCGAGGTGCTTAATGGTATGTCTTTTCTTCACCAGACCAAGGGCTAATTGTAGTTAACGCTCGAGTGCCAGACAAGAAAGTATGTCACTTTCACAAGTATTGTTATCTCAACTTCACCCCTTAAACTCTCCTCATTTTTCTAGTACAATAGAAAGATCAAAACCTGCCTTACTTATGGATGAAAATAAAAAACCCGTCAAATATGTCCTTGCGATCCTGCTAATCATCATTATCTCAATCGGCACCGTGGTTTGGGGAATCAAGTCGCTACTTGGTGATAATAACTCTTCGGAGCTTCCAGTATGTACTGCAGAAATGCCAGACGACATCAAGATCGAAATCCTCAAGGAGCCAACCGGAGACTTTCCCTGGTGGGATAATGAATATCCTTTTTACCGCCAGATCACTATCCAAAACCAAGGGAAAAACTTAATCCCGGGAAAATGCCTCATCTCCCTGCAGTTTGACCATGGTTATTTGGTTGATCAAAAGAAATCTCGAGGCGATGGGGCTGATCTCAGACTTGTTAAACATTCAGGCAATAAATATGAAGAAATCCCATTCTATCTGGATAACGCCGACACAGGAGCTGCTCACATCCAATTTCAAATGAATGAGAACCTCGAAAAAGGAAACAATACTTCCCAATATTTCCTTTACTATGGAAAACTTGGTGCTACAAGCAACAAGTATCTGAATGAGAGTACCAACAAAGATGAGCTGTACGCTCAGAAGTACTCACTAGAATTTAGTCGTGAAGTCCAGACTGAAATAACAGGGCAGGTCGACAGACTCTGGGTTTTAAAAGGAGCTGATGAATTCTCAGAACTGAATTATACTGTAAGCATCGATTCATCACTCGCAACGGGAAGAAATAAACCTTCTTATAAAATACTTGGGACAGCAATATCAGGAAATCTTTCCAAAAATGAGTTCGGTGACTTCGAAGTTAACATTCCTACAGGCCAACTGAACGTTGGCGAGTATGAATTGCAGTCTTCTATCACAATTGATAAAAAGACATATACTAGTCCAAAATGCTATTTCGTCGTCTCATATCCACTCTATGTGACCTTTACAATTGATTACGAAGGGACAGATGTTCCAGATAATGAGCTGGCTGAAGTTATCAACTTTAGTGAGCGTCATAACGACCTTCCAATTGTACATTTTTTCAATCCGAGAATTTATGTCACTAAAGAAATTTCACAAGAACGTGCCAACTCTTTGACCAGTTGGGTTATTGAAAGGAGAAATGCAGGAGATGAAATTGGTATGCATCTGCATATGCACTACGATATGATCAAGGCCGCAGGAGTCAAAGTGAGAAAGTCACCCAAATGGACCAATTACCTGGATAATGGACATGACGTCCCTTGTAGTGCTTACACTTACAATGAATTTATGAAAATCCTCAAATGGGCCCTGGAGAACTATGGTGAGAATGGCTTAGGACTTCCCATCAGTTTTCGGGCCGGAGGCTGGTTTGCCGACGAGAAAATATTAAAAGCTGTGAGCGACTCAGGATTCGTCATAGACTCTTCTGGAAGAACACCGTATTCCTGGGGATCAAACAATCTGCGGGGACACTGGGACCTATCTCCACTAACACGACCTTATCAGCCATCAATAGCTGATCAAAATTCTATCTACCCTGCTCCAAGTCTTCGTCTGTGGGAGTTTCCAAATAACGGAGCCGATTCTTATTTTTATGATCAAAACGAGCTTATCGATAGGTTCAAAAATAACTTTAACAGCAAACCTTTGAAGTTTCCTCAAACATTGACCTATCTTTCTCATCCGCACGCATTCTCTGAAGACCTGGATGTTTTAGATCCCACCTTTGATTATATAAATAAATATCTAGCGGTCCGCGACAGAGGTCCAGTCATTTACATAACTCTACAAGGAGCATTGATTAACCAAAACAAGTAGTTACCTACTCCTTACGATAAATTGTCATTAAAAATGCGACAAAGTTGATAGAATATGTTGTGGTTAACTAACATATCAACAACTAAGTCGCATGAGAAATATAGCAAAAATTAGAATAGCGTGGAACCTATGGAAGGAAAGAGTTCCAATAGAGA
>JAHIVN010000087.1 GCA_018816645.1 Patescibacteria group bacterium
ATTTCAGTATAATCTTACAACTATACCCTCAGTCCCTCTGAATAATTCAGTAGGGTTTCAGCGTTCTCGGGCTTACCCGGAGCAAACTACTAACTCCATTATCTACACTTGATTCATCAAAAGAAAGGTATAAACAAATAGCTTTCACCTGCTCTGCTTATTCTAAAGTATCAATAATAAACTTCAGAAAATCTGGAGGAGTCTTCCAGAAATCGCATTTTATTCAGTTGATTAAATATGATAATATCACAAAGAGCTCGATAATAACAAGTCAAAATGAAAACTCAGCCAAGTAAGCCAAAAATAAATATTTCACTTTTTCGATTACTCACCAGATTGATATGGGGAAACCTGGTTTTCCTTTTCAGATACGGAGTAGTGGAAACAACAAACAGGAATCTGCTCGCTGCGATTTACATAGTAAACCCCGATCCTAAATTCAACTATTCCCATCAGAACATAGATCATCTGAATCTTTTGGCCAACTACTCTATTTACATTAATGAGTACCTCGATACTCAGAAGTTTGTGCGAAAAACAGACGATCCAAAAGTAAAAGAGGAGCACAGGGCTTCAGGGGGGTTAATTAAAATAATTGAAAAAGACCTTAAAAAGATTGAAAACCCAAGGATAGATGATTTTCAAAAAGAATTTAAAATATTTCACAAATGGGTAAATTCAAAAGATATAAGTTTCTGGACTCCTGAGGCCATAAAAGAAAATCGTGAACTTATGAATGCTTTTCATACTTACATCATCTATGTTTTGGCAGTTGATATGAAAAATCCTGAGTATAAAAAAGCGGCACAAACAATCCGTCAGATGAAATCCAAGTACAAGTGGATGCTTGAAAACACACCGACAACTGTGCATGAGACAGCAATATGCATTGCCTGGAACCTAGCTATGGTCGGTCAGCTTCTAGATGACCGATTCGATAAGCCGATAGATGAAGTCTGCGAACTTGCAACATTTGCAACAATTCTAGATAGATACTATCGAAAACTTTATGTGAAAAGTTCGATGAACTCGGATGAGATAAACAAGATAGTAAGAAATAATGTACGAAACCGACTTGGAGAATTTAAAAGAGAATATTATGAAAATGCCCGAGAGCTTGGGTATAAACCTCTGCTTTTTCAAGATATGATCCTCAATCCGCTTTATGTCTTCCTTAAGGCTGTGATGAAGTACATCTCACGCTTCCCCCGGCCGATTAAGACAGTCCTTTATAAAAGAATCCGTTTTCTCAGAGACAGGTGGAGGGCAATGGGAAAGTTTGACTGAAGATTAATAGGTTAGTGCCCGAATCACAACTTCCTCGTTCCTCTTTTTCCCTTTTCCCCTGGGACAATCTTGAGTAATTTCGCCTGTTTCCAGATGATATCATAAATGTGCATCTGAGCTCTAGCCAGCGCAGGATTATGAATTTCAACACAAAATATGCTTCTGGGGTCATACTTTAAACTATCATATTCAAGAACCGAAACAGTATCGTTGTAGATGTAAATCTCAGTTTCAATTTTTAGTATTTTCGGATCAATATACTTATATTCGCTGTATTTTGTGGTAAATTCTGTGACATTCGTATGGGCAGCAACCTCTTTATCATTTGTCAGATCTCGAGTATAAACCTTTCGTTTCAGCCATTCTAATCTCAGTTTCTCTGCAAAATCTTCTTCCAAATAGCTTGAAAGTCTCGATACTTCAAATACTCTAAACATCCCCTTGGCATAAACCAGATTCCAGTTCACTTGTTTCAGACCATCAAGTCCATGGTAATGAATAACCTTTGAAGAAACAGCATTTGACCCCTTTAGATAAGGCAGGTCATCAAACAAATCCTCCAGTCCTCTTTCTGCTTTTTTGTATTCTTCTTTTTTCTTATCAATGATTAGCTGCAGATTCCTGTAGTGAAGAGCCTCATATTCCGATCCATGCTGTTTCTCTTTCTGACTTACGAGATTATAGCCTTCCAATTCCTCCAATAATCGGTAGATCTTATTTCTTCCCATTGAGAGACGTTTTGACAGCTGAACAACTGAAAGTATGCCTCCTCCCCAGAGTTCTAAGTATACAGAAGTGCACTCCGCTGAAATGCCCAATTTAGAGAACTTTTTGACCAAGCTGTTTCTATACTTTATGTCCATTACAGAATTATACACTTGTCTTCTAGGCAAGACAACATATAAGAGTTTTAAATAATCCTAAATATAATTCTTAGTAATAAATTGTTAATAGCAAGTGATGAGCGGAATAGTATTCGGTATATTGTGTTCATTATTTCAAGGGATAGGTTACACAACTTTGAAAAAAAGTTTCAAAGAACTTCCTTCCTCATATGCATTTCTTGCATATATGCTTCTTGGACTGCTTGTCTGGGTTCCTGTTTCGATCGTTATGGGAGTCAGCTTTGGTAATATTGGAATGGTGTTTTTTTATGCATTTTTAAGTGCCATACTTTCAGAGGCTTTTGTATTTTTCGTTTTATCGAAGGGAGAACACATAAGTATTACCGGAGTTTATTTTTCTACCTACCCAGTATTTACCATTCTCTTTTCAAGGATTATAAATGGAGAAATTATAACATCAGTTGTGGGAGGTTTTGTCCTGATAACTATTCTTGGAGTTTTGGTCATCGCGGTTCCAAGGAAGTTTAATGAAGCTGAACTAAAGAATAAGCTGGTACTTATCTACCCGCTTCTTGGAGCCATTGCAGTTGGGATCTCAGATACCTTGTCAAAAAAAGCTTTGTATCAAACTGATTCTGCCACATTTCTTTTTTGTGTAGCTTTCATGCAGATTCCTGTCTCAACCATTTACTTGAAATTAGAAAAACAGAAAGTCTCAGTAAAGAAACTTTTAAAAGACATAGCTACATACAAGTATTCTCTTCTTGGATCATTTTTTACGGTTATCTCGCTTATTTTCTTTTGGCTCGCATTTGAAAATACACTTGCTTCTATCGCGTCTCCACTCACAGCAACTTACCCTGTTTTCATAGTAGTTCTTGCAAGAATTTTCCTGAAAGAAAAAGTTGCTAAAAAGGACTACTTCGGAATCGTAGTTACAGTGCTTGGCGTAGTTGGAATTGGATACTTTTATAGTTAATGTTCCATACAAAAGTATAAGCAAAGTGCAAAATTTCTGCTAGTCGGAGAGCGATGGGGAAGTTTGATTAGAGTTATTGCCTTATATTTATCCAGAAATTCTATCTAAAAAGATTGTAACTCGGCAGGTATACTGCTAAAGAAAGTAACCCCACAGTTAGTATGAGAATAATTGCATTGGCTATCAATTGTCCTCTCCTTTCCATATTCCTAGTAACTACACCAAATACAACTGACACTAGAGTTATTAAAA
>JAHIVN010000088.1 GCA_018816645.1 Patescibacteria group bacterium
AGCGTTTTTTATGTAATTTTTGTAAGATATGATTGGAGTCATGGTTGAGACATTGGTAATGTAAAGTATTACCCAATTCTCTCACCTGGCTCCATTCCTTTGCAAGTCTTAGGTGGGTAATATCTTCCCGATGAGTACATGGGGTTTATTGAAAAGGCTGGCCAATAGTATATAATGTTTTAAATATTTAGTTTGTAGAAACAATGAGTGAAAAGAAAATTCTTATAGCTGAAGATGAAGAATTTCTTCGGTCTATCATAAAGTCGAAGCTGACAAAGGCGGGCTATGAGGTTCTTGAAGCCTCGGATGGTGAAGCAGCGCTCAAAAGTATTCGGGATGAGGGACCGAGTCTTGTGCTTCTTGATCTTATGATGCCTAAGATGAATGGTTATGATGTTCTCAAGAAAATACAGGAGGATCCCGCGCTTTCGAAAGTTCCGGTTATCATACTTTCAAATCTCGGACAATTGAATGATATCGAGAAAGGGAAAAAGCTTGGCGCAGTAGATTATATAGTTAAAAGCAATGTTTCGATAAATGAGGTACTCAAAAAAGTAGAGGAGACATTAAAAAAATAGCATTACATGAGATTTACAAATAGAGAACTAAAAGAACTAATTGAAGACGGAGGAGTTATAGAGTCCAGTGTTCTAAACTCATTGTTTAAAGAGGCTGAGAAAAAGTCTATAGATCTCAGAGATTATCTCCTAGAGAAAAATCTTCTGACAGATGAACAGATTGGTCAGCTTGTTGCCTCTAAACTGAATGTGCCGTTTACAACACTCCAGAAAAAATCTATAGAAGAAAGGGTCTTAAACATTATCCCAAAAATCCTTGCCCAAAAACAAAAAGCGATAGCTTTTGAAGAAGATAAGTATAATCTGAAAGTAGCATCCCCGAATCCTCTAAATATGAAGTTTTTCCACGTACTTCAGAAGAAAACGGGAAAAGATGTGGTTGCTTATTATATTACCGATAAAGATTTCAGGGGCTGTCTGAATAAGTACAAGCAGGGTCTTTATGCAGAATTCGACGAACTGATAAAGCAAACAATAAATAAGGCCAGTAGTGAGGAACGCTCAGAGACTCCAATTGTGGAAATGCTTAACCTCATATTAGACTATGCGCATGAGAATTCTGCATCTGATATACATATAGAACCGACGGAAGATTCAGTACTCGTAAGGTTTAGGATAGATGGTATCCTGCACACGATTATTAGAATGCCCAAACAGATTGAGGATAGAATCATCAGCAGAGTGAAAGTGATGGCAAAACTGAGAACAGATGAACACAATAGTGCCCAGGACGGAAGGTTTATGTATAAGGTCGAAGACGAGAAAGTAGATGTTCGTATTTCGGTACTGCCAATTGCCTGGGGTGAAAAAGTTGTGATGAGACTTCTATCATCCAAGAACAGGTTCTTCGCCTTGAGTGAGCTGGGTTTTGCGGAGGAAGATTTAGTAAAAGTGAAAACTGCAATCGTGCGATCTCACGGTATGGTGTTGTCTACTGGACCTACAGGATGCGGAAAAACAACTACTATGTATGCGATTCTAAAACTTTTGAATAAGAAAGAGGTGAATATCTCAACGATAGAGGATCCGATCGAGTATAGTGTGCAAGGAATTAACCAAGTTCAGGTCAATCCAAAGACAAATCTTACATTTGCCGAAGGTCTCAAATCACTTCTTCGACAGGATCCGGATATACTTATGGTGGGAGAGATCCGGGACGAAGAGACTGCAAAGATCGCGGTCAATGCTGCGATGACAGGACACCTTGTTCTGTCAACATTACATACAAATGATGCAGCTACAACTCTACCAAGGTTTCTGGATATGGGAATCAAGGCTTATCTCATAGCCTCAACTGTAAACCTTGTTATTGCACAAAGGCTTGTTCGTAAAATATGTCCGCAGTGCATTCAAAGCAGGGCGCTGAGCAAGGAGGAGATAGAACTGTATGGGAAGATGATCTCTAAGTTTTCAGGCAAAGACGACATAAGAAAAGTACTTGTTTATGAAGGCAAAGGGTGTAACTCATGTAATAAAACAGGGTACTCGGGTAGAACCGGTATTTATGAAGTTCTGATTGTAGATGAGGATATACGAAAGATAATCACTAAGACAAATGCTACTCGTGACGACATTCAAAAAGAAGCGGTCGCAAAAGGTATGACCACTATGTTTGAAGACGGCATAAGAAAGGTCCTTATGGGGATCACATCAATAGAAGAAGTAGTTCGTGTTTCTGAGATATAAAAAAGCATGCCCAAAACAACCGAAGGTAAAAGTAAACTGCTTAGTTTTGGAGGTATAAAGCCTCTGGAGAAAATCATCCTTGCAAAGCATCTAGCTATAGCCCTGAAGGCTGGTCTTGATATAGTTGAAGCTTTAAATGCTTTGGCTCAACAAACGACATCAAAAAGGCTTCGTGAAATTCTCACAGAAATCCGGAAAGATGTGGAGGAAGGGAAACCTCTTGCAGATAGCTTCTTGAGATATCCAAAGGATTTCCCATCAATATTTGTAGATATGATTTATTCTGGGGAACGTGGAGGAACTTTGCCAGAAAACTTGGAATATCTATCTTTGCAACTTGAAAAAGATTATGAACTGAAGAAGAAGATAAAGGGGGCCATGATGTATCCGGGCATAATATTTTTTGCGACGATTATCGTTACGCTAGCTCTATCGATTTTTGTTCTACCGAAAATAACAGCTCTTTATGATTCTTTCGGAGATGACCTTCCTCTTATAACAGTAATTATGCTTGGAGCTATGAATTTTGTACGCAATTACTGGTATCTTCTGTTAGTTAGTGCAGCCGGAATCATAGGCTTATACAGCCTTGCTGAGAAGTTCCCTGCAGCTAAGAAGGTTGTAGACAAGATGAAATTAAGCCTGCCGATATTGGGGAACATGTATGTAGTATCTCAGCTTACGAGGTTAAGTAGAACGCTAGGAACTCTTGTGAAAAGCGGTGTGCCGATTCAAGCAGCACTTCAATCTCTGGAATCAACTGCGGATAATTTAGTATATAAGGATTTGATGAGGAAAACCGCTGAGCAAGTGAGTTCCGGAGAAACAATGTATTCGATACTGAAGGAGTATCCACATCTATTTCCTCCACTTGCTTCTCGAATGATCAGTCTTGGAGAGGAAACAGGAAATCTTGAAAATAATCTATTGTACCTTGGAGAATTTTATGAAAAAGAGCTTGATGGGGTTGTGAAGAATATGACTACTATTCTCGAACCGATTCTTCTGATTTTCGTAGGACTTATGGTAGGACTTGTTGCTGTCGCTATCATCATGCCAATTTATAGCTTGTCAGGATCTATAAACCGGTTCGCCTAAATCGTTATTTATCCCCGCCTTTACATATCCAACTGTTAATGTTATGTTATATTGATGATATATAAAATATATTAGGTGAATAAACACGTAAATTCCCAAAACACTTACTCTAGTATGGATAAACAGGTATTGATATCAATGCTTTCACATCAACTTAGATATCCTCTGTCTACTGCACGATTGAAGCTAAAAAAAACTATTCGTGATGATAGGATGTCTTCAGACACTCTTAAAGATTTGTCATGTGTGGCTAACCAGCTGAACAAAGTTTTGGACTTTATCGATAAAATATTGCTTATTCAGAAAATCGAGGACAATGCATATGAGGCAGGATATGAGGATATCAACCTGGCAAGCTTCTTGCATGACATCATCAAGAATTATGATGATGAGGTTCGACAGAAAGGGTTGACTTTGAATGTAAAGGTTAACTCGAGAAATACCATTATCCGAACAGATTCGTTTATTCTCGAAAACATAATCTCAAATATTCTTTCAAATGCAGTGAAATATTCAGAAGATGGTGGGAGGGTGGCCATAGAACTGTCCTGTCCAGAAAATGAAGTAATGTTCAAAGTCCGAGATCAAGGTGTAGGTATCCCGAAAGATGAGATGAGCAGGCTTTTCAATAAATTCTATAGAGCATCGAATGTAAGAGAATCGCGTTCGGAAGGGGTTGGACTTGGACTTTACATCTCAAGAATGTTTGTATCAATGCTTGGGGGAAGGCTTGAGCTGGAATCTGAGGTCGGTACGGGGACTTGTGTTTTTGTCACTTTGCCGAAAGCTATAAATTAATTATTTAAGGGTATCAAATGAAGAGATCGAAAAAAATTCTTGTTGTTGACGATGACTATTTTTTTAGAAGAATATTAACTACAAAACTGAGAGAGTCTGGGTTTGAAGTGCTGGAAGCGAGAAATGGGAGAGAAGGAATTGGCATTATCGAGAAAAGGGAAGTGGATCTGATGCTTCTGGATCTTATGATGCCTTTCTATGATGGTTTTGATATCTTGGAGGAGCTGGACTCAAATAAAAAACTTCGTTCTTTACCTGTCATTGTGATGAGCCTTCTTGGCCAAAAAAGTGATATCGAAAAGGTAAAAAAGTACGAGATCCTTGACTACGTTGTGAAACCCGATGTTTCAATAAAAGAGATAGAGGTAAGGGTCAAGAAATACCTAGCCGTTTAGGATCAATTATCGGAATAACTTTCACTGCTTGATGACTCCATACTATTCTGAGCTTGATTACACTTTTTCTCCAGATGACATTATGCTAATATAAAGGCAAGATTTGAAAAAAAATGACTGCCCAAAGTAACAGCAATTTAGTTTCCTTACTAAATCCTACTTCAATAGCACTGGTTGGTGCGTCGATTAATCCCGAGGATATAGGGTCTTATGTACTCAGGAATGTAATACTTTCCGGTTTCAAAGGGCGTGTATATCCCGTAACAAAAGAGGTAAATGAACTATTTGGATTCGACACATATCAGAGTATAAGGGATATAGATGATCCGCTGGATCTAGTTATCATAGCCAGTCCTGCTGATAAAGTGATAGATTACGTTCAAGATTGTACGAAAGCAAAGGTGCGAAACATCTGTATTGTTTCAAGAGGCTTCGCTGAGTCCGGAACGACTGGACGACTCTTCCAGAAGAAAATTCGCCAGCTTGCAAATGAAGCAGGTATCAGTGTACTAGGGCCCAATTCCCTTGGAACTATAATCCCTTCATCATCATTGAACGCAAGTTTCAGCTCGGATATACCGAGCAGCGGTAAGTCGTGTTTCCTTTCTCAATCAGGGGCACTGATAAATGCATTTGTAGAATATGCAAAGTATTATTCTCTGGGAGTCTCACATATAGTGGGGTTTGGTAATAAAAGCGACCTAAATGAAAATGATTTTTTCCAGTACTATTCGAGCTTGAGAGAGGATGGGCGGCCTAGTGTGGTCGGAACTTATCTCGAAAACATCTCAAATGGAAATACTTTCATCGAGGAAGCCAGTATCCTAACCAGGAAGGTCCCGGTTCTTGCACTTATTCCATCAGAATCTCCTAAAACACGAGAGTATATCTATGCTCATTCAGGATCAATTATCCAAAGAGATGAGGTAATAGATTTAGCACTGGAGCGGTCGGGTGTCATAAAAGTCTATACTCAGCAGGAGTTATTCGACCTTTTACTTGCATTTTCCTGGCAGGTGTTGCCAAGAGGAAACAAAATTGCAGTGATATCAAATGCTGGGAGCGGCTTGATTTTAGCCATTGAGCAGCTTTATAGGAGCGGATTGAAGCTGGTAAACTTCTCAAGTGAGGTGAAGAAAATGCTTTCAAATGAGCTTGACTGGAAGGGAGAGAATAACGGTGTGATTGACCTTGGCGGAGATGCATTAGCCTTAAATTATCTCAAAGCCCTCGACATAGTGCTTGGTGATCCGGATACAAATGCAGTGCTGACCGTACTTTCGCATCAGGTCATGACTCAGATAGATGAAACTGCTGAAGCAGTCGGACGACTTACCAGACAGCATGGAAAAACTGTTGTTGCAGCGTTCATGGGTTACAGCGGAGTGGAGAAAGGGATAAAGTCACTGGCGGCTTATCATATTCCGGCATTTAATAGTGTTGATAGAGCGGTTTACGTTCTATCTAAGATGAATGAGTACTTTCAGTTAACTAAGCTAGGATACGATATAACATCTTCATTATCGCAGATAAAGTCTCAAGAGAAAAATAGGCCATCTAGGGTTCTGGATATCCTCGAACTGGCTAGAGTGGAGAAAAAGTGGGAGTTATCTTATGCCAATTGCAAAAAGGTTTTATCAAGCTTCGAAATCAACGCGGTTGCTTTCGATACAGTGAGTGATGAGAGAAGTTTCGAAGAGACTGTAAAGAAGTGGGAGTACCCTTTCAAGTTTATCTGTAAGGCAGACAAAGAGAGCAGAATTATCAAAACAAAAGAGCAGCTTGATAAATACTACGATCAACATGTCAAAAATTGCACCGAAGTTAAATTAAAGAGTGATTGTCATATAGAGAAGATTTATGAAGGGAAAAAAACTCTGAAATTGAAAATTGTGAAAGACACCTATTATGAGTATATGAATCAAGGCTGGACGGTGAAAGAATTAAAGAATTTGAGTCTGGGGCACCTACTCTCGCTTTCTTTGGAAAGTTCTGTCTACTCAAGTCCTATAAAGTTTATACTTCCTCTCTCAAGAGATTTAGTTGAAAATTCTTTAGAGAAATCGCGTATTCTTACCGATCTGGGATACCATTCTGGAAATTTCCGTGAAAAAGTAAAGAAAGGTATAATTACTCTTATCGGCAAGGTTGTCCAAATCGTTACCGATTTTGATCAGATTGCAAGTATAGAGTTAGAATTTATACTAGATAAAGGAGAAGTTATTGTACTCGACTGTAGTATCAAGCCGGATCTTTTGGTCTGATGACGATTAAATATCAGCGTTATCCAAAAAAGTGTAATTTATTCTTATTCTAAATCGTTAGATAGATAAACCTATATAAGAATATATGTATAGGACCATATATGGATTTTACTCAAGAGAAACAACTAGTTGAAAAAGCTAAGGAATCGTTGGAGGCCTTTGATAGGCTATACGAACACTATCTGCCTAGGATCTACGGATATGTCTTGAACAGATCTAGGAATAGGGAAGTTGCAGAAGATGTGACGAGCCAGACCTTTATAAAAGCAATGACAAAGATCAAATCATTCCGGTATCAAGGTTATTCGTTTGGTGCCTGGCTCTATCGGATTGCGCATAATACCATGATTGATTTCTTTAGGAAAAATCCTGATATCAAGGTAGCTGAAGCAGATGAAGTCGAGTCTGAGGATAGAGCTGATTTATCGGCCGAAAGGCTGGAGAGGCAAAGAATAATAATTGAAGCACTTAGAAGACTTCCGAGGCAGTATCAGGAGGTGTTATCTCTAAAGTTCTTTGAAGACCTGGAAAATGAGGAAATAGCAGACATATTAGGATGCAAGAAAGAAACATTGGCCGTGAAGCTTCATAGAAGCCTGAGGGCGTTTGAAAAAGTAGTTCGGGAAGAAGGGCTAGAAAAAAGTCTAAATATATCTTAATCAACTAAATAATGCAGAAAAATCTAGAAGAATTATTAAAAGAAGCAAAGAGCGTTGATTCTAAATCTCTCGTTGTTGACCGTGAGTTCAAAGAGTCATTACGCGAGTGGCTTTACAATAATTATTTAAATCAAGTTTCGGAAAGGAGATCGATTATGGCAAAACTCAAAATCATAACACTGAGCTGGAAGGTAATATTTCTTTCAGTTGCAGTTTTAATTTTCTTTGCCGGAGTTGCTGGCGGCGGGATATTTTTACTTATGAATAAAGATAAAGGAGCAGACGATGGGGGTGATAAAATGGTTCTGTTGGCTGCAGATCTGGCAGTTGCAGACGGTGGTGTCGAGATCAAGAAATCAGGTGACGATCGATGGATGGAAGCGGTACAGGGTGATAAGCTGGAACAGGGAGATTCTGTTCGTACAGGAAGTGAATCTCGGGCAGTAATCATCATAGATAATGGTGACGCAGTGAGGCTGAACAATGAGAGTGAAGTCAATCTTGAAAACTTGGATCCAAGTACGGTGGTCATATCGCAGGTTAGCGGAGAGAGCTACAGCAGAGTCGCAACATCAGATACAAATACTTACACAATTAAAGGGCAGGGGGTAGAAGCACGGGCCTTAGGAACAGCATATGTTTTCAATAGTGATGAAGAAAAGCAGGAAGTCAAGGTGTATGTTTATGAAAGTGATGTGAAGGTATCTTTAAGCGAAACCGATCAGGAGGTTGCCGAGCTTAAAAAGGCTTTTGTAGACATTGAAAAGGGAGAAGTGAAAGTTGAGGATATGAAGGAGAACGAATATAAGGATGATTTTGCTAAGTGGAACAGAGTTAAAGACGCGGAAGAAGGCTATACTGCTCCTGATATAGATGGTCCGAAAGTTGATATCGCAGCACCAAAGGATGGTGCTACTACAATAGAAGATTCCATCTCTGTAAAAGGTACTGTAACAGACGAAGATGTTCTTCGGAAAATTGTGGTCAATGGTAAGATTTATGATTCGAAGAATCCTAAAGGAAAGGGTTTTGATCCTCTGGACGGAACGTTTGATGTTGATGTGAGTCTTGTGAGCGGTAAAAATACTATCAAGGTGACGGCTTATGACGCGTATTGGAATGCGGGCAAGACGGTATCTGTAACAGTTACCAGAGAATCAGAAGATATGACTCCGGAGCCGACACCTGATAAATATTTCTATGTAGATAGTGTTTCCTCACCTGCGGCTGGAAAGATATATGTGAAGTGGGTGATGGCCGGGTACTCGTCGCCAAGCGGATTCAAAGCAGTTGCAGCGATTGGCTCGATGCCGGTTTATCCTGGAAGCAAGTATGTTTATATGAACTCGGAAAGTGCAAGGGAAGCTACTTTTACCAATCTTCCGGCTGGAACTTACAATCTCAGAGTCTGCATCTACAATGGGAGCGGGGAGTGTGTGATGTATACGAGTAATTACAAGACGGTGAGTGTAGAGGGCAGTTCGGATTCAGACTACCCAACTGGTATTAATATATCAGTTACAAATCCTGTATCTGATGGGTCTGGTAATTATAAGGTTACTGTTTCCTGGTCTACTGTTGGGGGGGCAGCACCAAATGGGTTTAAGGTCTGTTATGCTGAACATTCGAATCCATCCTATCCTAGTGATACTTGTTATCTCAAAAGCAGTAACGAAAGTTCTCATTCTATTACAGGCTTAGTTTCAGGGAAGACATATTATTTTAGAGTTGGTATTTACAAGATTGAGGGTGGAGGGTGTAAGTTATATAGTGATAATAAGTCGGTTACTGTGAGTTAGCTTGAGTCTGCGGGTTTAAGGCCGGGGTCATGAACCTATACACAGATTTACGTTCATAGAAACCTAAGCGGATTGCACGGTGTGCAATCCGCTTTTCAGTTGTGTATAATGCCTGTAGGAATTTAATTAATCCCATAAAATGGGAGACCTCAAATTCCTACGTAGAATAATTTAGTTTAAAGATTTTATGATTGTCAAAAACAAAGACCAACGTGTTGCTGTGCTGGTTGACGTGCAGAATATGTACTACAGCGCTAGGTATATGTATAAGGCAAAGGTAAACTTCAAAAATGTACTGAAAGAAGCGGTCGCCGGCAGAGTTCTTACTCGTGCGATAGGATATGTGATCAAAACCGATGTGGTCAAAAAGGAAAAAGATTTCTTTGAAGCACTCAACAAATCCGGCTTTGAAGTCAAAGAAAAGGATCTGCAGATTTTCCCTGGCGGAGCAAAAAAAGGTGATTGGGATGTAGGTATCACTATGGACGCCATTCGCCTCGGCCGGAAAGTAGACTCAATAGTTATCGTAAGCGGAGATGGGGACTATATTCCTCTGGTTACTTACTTGCAGCAATCACTGGGCTGTCTTGTAGAAGTGATAGCTTTCGGAAAGACCTGTTCAAAAGAACTTACAGAAATCGCAGACGATTTTATCGATATGGATATGGGCAAGGGCATTTTCCTGCTTAGACGATAGGGAGGAGGTAGCAGAAAGCCACATTGGTTATTCTTCCCAAGTTATAGATTCAATAATTTGAGTTACAGTTGTCCTGTTTTCTTCAAATGTTTCTTTCGGATTGCCCCAGTATTCCAGACCGAACTCTGGTGATTGTTCAAGCTCGAGTTGGGCATAAATATTTCCAAAAGTTCCGTCCGGTTGATCTGTCTTTTCATACCATTCTTCAACAGTGAAAGTTGTGCCGTTTATGGAATAAGTCTTTTCAGTCTTTTCAATATCATAAGCTCCGACACCTGTTCTGAAGCAAAACATAACGTCGTCATAACCAATAATGATACGAACAGTCCCTTTGCTTACTTCTACACAATTTTTTCCAAGTGTTGGATTCTCAGTTATAGTATAATTTCCAGGATATTTTAGCGAATAGCCAACCAAGTCATTAGTATAAGTTTCCCATCCCTCATAAGAATCTTCTCCTTGTGAACTGCTAGTAGTGGTTGTTATCCCCGGAGTTGACATTGCAGAAGACGTTTTTTCCTCCGGAATATAATTTGCCGGAATGGTATTTTTCTTCGAATCCTTGGTTGTAAGATAGAGTACTGCTGCCGCTGCACCAGTAAGCAGGAATACGGCAAAGATAAGAATTATCCCAAGGAAAGAATTTGACTGCTTCTCCTTTGTGAGTGGTACTTTTGGTGTTTCGGGACTAGCGGGAGCAGTTTTTGCTTGAGATTCTTCTGGAACTGGTTGAGCTTGTTCGGATACGTCAGTATTTGAGTCGGTCAAGTTAATATTATGAAAATTTATATGCTGAGTAAATATAGCAAAAGTCAGAGAGAATGTCACTAGAGATATCTTGGTGCATGCTATCCTCCTATTCAATTATTTGATTGATGAGAATATTCTTCTTGAGAAGCTGGTCGGTTTAGTGATAAAATCGGTAGTCAGATCAGAAATACAAATATGAAGAAAAAATACCTGCTTTACACATCTGCCTTACTTTTTATTTTTGTGCTGGTACTTGTGGTGTGGCCAAATCGTACCGTAAATCTGGATATAGGATCCTTCCACTATCATAAAATTTGGGAAGGACCTAGCCTGAGTAAGATCACTTCAGGCAGGATAAACAATGATCTGAATCTCAACCTAGGAGCAGATTTCCGTGGAGGAACCTTCTTAGAGTATAAAGTAAATTTTCCTGATGCTATGGAAGATAAGGCCAAAACTGCAGATCAAATCTTAGAATTGATCAGATCCCGGCTGACTGCCGGCGGTTACAATCAAAGTGAAGTTACGTGGGAACTTCGAGGTGAAGATTACTATCTTTCGGCTCAAGTGGAGGATAGAGATGAAGCAGATGCCTATCTGAGGGAATCAGTTTTCAAAAAAGGGGTACTTCAGTTATGGGGAGAAAGTGCACAGCCAGAGATCCCAACCGAAATAACTGATCAAGCTGCAAATACTTTTGAGAGCTTCCTTGACCAGAACTATGATAAATTGGAGGTAAATGCAAATGATATTAAAGGGTACAGGGTCATTGAGGATGCGGGGAACTACACGATCAGGATTGCACTTTCAAATGCTCAAGCTGAAGCTTTGTACTCAAACATATTTTCCTTCTTCGGGAAAAACCTTCTTGCTGTGCTGGATGAGCAGTTTATTGTCATAGATGGAGCTGATCTTGGAGAACAGGTCCAAACAACCGGGAAGATAAAAACTTTAAATCTTACGGGATTTCAATCAAAAGCCGATGCGAAGCTCATGGCAGGGATCATTCAGAATGGACCCTTGTCTGTTGAGTTGGAACAGACAAAAACAGAGCCTTTTCCAGCAAAGTCTGATGAAAATGTTTTAGGCAAAATCGTGTTGACATTTATAGGCATTTTCTTGGCCTTTGGTCTAGTTTTGATAGCTATATATAAAATAGATGGTGCAGTTGGTTTTGCGGCTATTGGTTTATGGGGTTTGATCATCTCTGCAGGGTTAAAGATCCTTCCGATTAATTTGACTGTTCCAGTTATTTTTATCTTGGGCCTATTGACTGGAATATTCTTCTGGATGCTGCTCCGGGTTATCAAGAGCATAGATGAAAAGAATAGAATACGGGAGGAAATAGATCTGATCATGTATTTTAGGGATGCTGGAGTTCATAAGGAAATAGCAATCGTAATTTATATGATGTTGATATGTGGGGCTGTTTGCTTAGTCACTTCTATCTGGCCAGGAATAAACCTTGCAAACACTGTTTTGCTTGGAACATTTACAAGCTGGTTTATCATAGAACAGTTTGTACCGATTACTTTTAAATTTACAGCTTTTTTAAAGGAGAAAGACGAGCATGAAAATTAAAGCATCCAACTCTGAAAAGGTAATATCAAAACTTTTGACCTCAGGTCTGATAATCAACTTAGTTGTTTTATTACTTGTTTTGGGAGCAGTCTTTGCCGAGAAGGACAGAATCCGGGGATACTTCTCGGGTACAGCGAATCATGGGAGTCTCATTTCTGCAGGTTCGGCACTTAGGCATTTGATTTCGGCCTTTCTCATAATTTTTGCAGGCGGATATTTTCTTGTATATCAAAGATTCAACCTGAAAAAAAACCGTCCACAACTAGGGTTCGCTGTAAGTTCATTTCTTTCGTCACTAACTTCAGGCAGTATTTTTTCTCTAGGTTTTGTATTGATACTTGGTATTCTGGACAAGGTAAACTTTGGTCCAAATCTTTTCAATTTGGTTTATTGCAGCATATTTGCATTTCTCTTGAGCTTCTCTACAAAGATAGATGGATTTTATGAGTTGGTTATGGGAAGTAATAAGGACACAAATAGTCCCAAAAGAAAACTTGTTGTATCAAGTTGGGTCCATATTCAGGACTTTCTTGTATTATTTGTGCTGTTAACTACTCTCATAGTTCTTTATGTCATAGGTCCTCAGGACTTGTTTTTCGAGTTGGCGTTGGTTGCCGTCATTGTGCTTTCTTATCTGTCTGGTATTATAGTGCCATTTCAGTTCTTGAAATTCAGATAATTAAATTTTTAGTTGTCCCTGATGGAATTAAGTAAGGAAGAATTAGTTCAAATCGAGAAAGGTAAAATTGTTATAGTCAGGCCTAAGGATGTGAATGTCGAAAAAGGGGCTGAAGTAAAGGCTGGAAGTGAAATAGTATTGGTTCTTGATATTCGAGAATATCCAAGAGTTGAAGATCTTTTCAAACTTGAGCAGATGGACTGGATAGCGACTGATGCGGCAGACTTGGTTGAGGCTGTAAAGGAAACAAAGGAGAGGTATCCTGAGGCAGAAGGTTTTTTTGCTATTGAACTGGCGAAACAATAATGTTTATTAAGATAGAATTATCTTATGGAGGAGTATTTATGGAACAGAGATGGAGGTCGGCCGATCTTGTCAGAGGATGAAGGTAGAATGTTGTCATCGTTCCTCAGGGAAATTAAACCAATTATTGAGAGAGCATTAAGTAATTTATATGGCCAATTCCCAGATAGTGGTATGAGCCTGCGGGAACATAGGAGGGATAAATGTATCAATAATGATAGCATTTGTAATGAACTCAAAACAGGTGGGACTTGGACTGTCAATATAGTCACAAGTACTGATACTGGGAAAAATCCAGATGGATCTGATCATCAGGGTGTTCCGCATGGGCACACTATCTCCGTAATTGAAATTAGTGAAGAATGGGTTGCAGTAATTGATATATCTTGTGCACAATTTGCTCCTTTGAATGAAGATTTAGATACAGAATTCTTACTTAGATTTGTAAAAAGGAGGGACTTGGAAGGGTATTTGCAGATGACCTTTGGTGGAGGTAAGTGGGAATTAGAGGAGTGGAAGTAACAACTGGAATGAATTAGACGTGCTTTGATTTCGGGAATTGGCGTCTCGCTTTGGGGGATTCGGCAAGGCAAGAAGGCAGGTGCACATTCGAATGATCGTTTAAAATATCAAGGAGTAGGAACACACACAGTTGCCAAAGTCGGGGTGTAGTTCAGTGGCTAGAACGCACGCATGGGGTGCGTGAGGTCGTGGGTTCAAGTCCCACCACCCCGACCAAGTTGTACATTGTTCTCTTTGACCCTTGAAACTGCCTGATATAACGGGCTTATTTCATAGTCAAAAAGGTTCAAATCCTTATACTTGGGTGGGTTCAAAAATAAACCTGCCATTATTTGCACCTTATGTTCGAAACTTGCGATCTCCCAATAACAATCTATTTGTGCAGCGAAGTTACTAAGCATCCTGACTTTTGTAAGAACGCCGTTGTAGTCAATAGATGCTTTATTGACATTCCTTCCTTTGAGCTTGTACGAATTGATTCTCAAGGATAGAATCTCTCGCTTTGTAGATACTTTCAGTTATCAACTCATTCTCAAGTCGTACTTAAAGAGCAAGCCTTTTTTCCTCAATATCATTGAGAATCTTCTTTCTTTGTAAAAGCATTTTTTTCCCAATCTTTTCATAAGTTTTTATATATCTATTGCCACCAGAGACAGTTTTCTGATAAAATCTTTCTAAAATGAAGAAATGTACGAGTATTATACAGCTAACTATCATCGTTTCAGCGATCTGGCTATATTCGACAGCAGCACCTGTTTTTGCAGCAATAGACACCAATTGGTCGCAAGTAAATACTGACGGATTTGGCTCAGTCAATAACGATCTTACATATGAGTTTGCTCGGTATGACGGAAATCTCTACTGCGGCACAAAGAACACCACTAATGGAACAGGTGTCTTTAGGTATGACGGCGGTGGTAGTTGGACACAAGTGAACCTTGATGGCTTCGGGAGCTCTAGCAACAACCGATCGAGTGCTACCATAAACTTTAACAATCAGCTATACGTAGGTACATACAACACGAATCTCGGCGCGGCAGTCTTCAGATATGACGGAGGGACCTCATGGACTCAGATAAACACAGACGGATTCGGCCTTGGTAATCAAAATCAAGCCGTATACGCCTTAGCCAACTTTGATGGAAATTTGTTCGCAGGTACCCGAAACCAATCAAACGGGGGAATTGTCTATCGGTACGATGGGGGAACTTCATGGACCCAAATAAACACTATGGGATTCGGTGACGGGGCGAGTAACCAGGCCGTGAATAATTTTCAAGTATTTTACGGTAATCTCTATGCGACAGTGACAAACACCGTTCTCGGGTTAGAAATTCGACGCTACGATGGAGGAGCAACATGGACCCAAATAAACACAGATGGATTTGGGTCAGCAGCAAATGGTGGCGGCCGATTGGGGGTCTACAAGGATACGTTGTATGTCTCCACTTTGAACTCAGTAACAGGCTTTCAGGTATGGAGGTATCAGGGAGGTACATCCTTCATACAGATCGTAAGCGACGGACTAGGAAGTATTAACAACCAGAACCCAAGTAACATGGTTTCCTACAACGGCAAAATGTATATAGGAACACGAGATCAGTGGAGCGTTCCATGGGGAGCTATCATCTGGGAGTATGACGGGTCAAGTTGGAGCCAGGTAAGTACAAAAGGTTTTGGGGACAACAACAACCGAGGATCTGATGGTCTTACTGTTTATAACGGTCGGCTCTATGCCGGAACCTACAACACAGTAACAGGAACCGAATTATGGGAGTCGTACGTTTCCTCTGATCTTCGAGTTACGTCGCAAGCAGTAAGCAACCCTGTCAAAGTAAGTGCCTCAGACACAATCACGGTCACAGTAACCAACAGTGGACCAGAAGATGCCAACGATCTAACCCTGACAATAACCTTGCCCGCTGGCTCTACTTATATTAGTGCTTCTGGAACAGACTGGTCTTGCAGTGAAACCAGCGGCGTAATAACGTGCACCCGTGATACACTGACCGCATCTACCTCATCCACCGTCACCGTGGAAATCAACGCCCCAGGAAGTGACGGATCCTTTAACACAGGCGCCGAAATTTCTTGGGATGGACTCGAGGATGACATTGAGAATAACGTTTCATCTTTTGACCTGATTGTTTACCAAGATGAAGAAGACAACGAGCCCGATGATCAGAACGAGGAGGTACTGACTGTAACGGGCCAAAACATAAGCACGTTTATTCTGGCAGCATCTTTTTCCATTCTACCTGCATGTATTCTTAAGAGACACAAAAGTTACCACAGACCTATCTCCGTTTAATCTCGAAAAGGTATCCTCTGAGCGAACATGTATGCAACCTGTACAACGCTTTCCAAGTAATAAACGAAAGTGCTAAACTATAACTATTCATGAGTAAATCCGGCAAAAAACTTCGGATACTCAGAAACGTTAGTCAAAATCGCTTCGCGATTTTAACTAGGGTCTTGCCCAGATAACAGATAAAAAAATGTAAAAATCTGTTATGATATAGGGCAGAATGATACTAAATAAACGTCG
>JAHIVN010000008.1 GCA_018816645.1 Patescibacteria group bacterium
ATTTGATTTAAAGCTTAACATGATATGGCCTCACAGCTAGAAGAGTCAACAAAAACAGCAAAAAAAATTGCTCTCGGGTGCGGAATCTTAGTCGCTGTCATAGTGATCGTTTCAATAATCTCACAGTTAATCAAAGGGGAACCGCCAGCTTGCAATCCTTATCCTACCGTTGCAAACAACTTATTCGGATCATTGCCTAGACTGGAACTGGAAACCAATAGCCTGACTCAGACAGAGATGCCTAGATACGAAATAGATATCGACAAACTTCCCCAGATGGTTTCGTATGTAAATGTCCATAAAACAAAGACTCCTCGACAATCTCTCACTTCACAGGATGATGCAGTACAAGTTGCTATCAACTTAGGCTTTAAAGAGTATCCAAAGAAATTATCAACTAGTGAACTTCAGTGGAAAAGAGATACAACCACACTAGAGATCAACAAACTGTATAATACTGTTAATATCATTACTAACTATAAAAAGACTCCGAGCATCACTTACGATAATTCTATTCTGGTAGACAAGAATCCCTATATTACTTCAGCAAGAAACTTGTTCGCGAAAACATATGCAGGTCGGAAGATGGATACGGCAGATGCTACAGCCACTTACTTGAAATTGGATAAAAATCTCAATTTCATAAAGGCATTCTCCGCTTCCGAAGCAGATTTCGTACGGGTGGACTTTTTCAAAAAACTTGAAGGTCTTACTCCATATGTTCCTGCCGGCTGTACATCTGATCAACAAAAGTACGTGCAGGAGAATCTCGACAGCCTTAGGATATCTTATTATGTTCACACAATTGAACCCCAAAAAAGTTATAATTACATTATCCTGAAAGGAACAGCAGGCTGGGGCGATATATTGGAGTTCAGCTATGTCGACTGGGAAGTCGAAACAAGTTCTATATACAAGACCCTTACAGTTTCAGAAGCATGGGAAGAACTGAAAAAAGGAAATGGATACCTTCGGTCATTATACAGAACTTCTGTCGGTGATCCTTTCCAAAATGACTTTTCTATTCCAATTGAGGCTTTCCTTTTAAACAACATTGAGTTGCTTTACTACACTACTGATGACTACACACAGTACATACAGCCGGTCTTTAAATTCTCTGGAATAGCACAGATCCAAGGGACCACAGATAAATACGCTGAGTTCATATTTTACTATCCAGCTCTAAAGTACTAGTAATATTCCCAGTGATCAGATTTAATTACGATCGATTTCAATAATTGAGGATTCGTCTGACGTCAGTCGAAGTTCGCTTCGAAAACCGGCTTTCAAAGTATTTAACCTACTTTGAACTAGCAATTCCTAATACACAGAATGAACAAGTAATTGACCCAATTAACTATCACAATAATATGATCGGTGATCGAGATGATTACAGATTGATAATTGGGATCAGATCATTAATTACTAACTGGAATTTGTGAATTAGAAACTCTGGCCTTATACAGCTATAGTATAAAATATATTGCTTAAACTTTACGGCTTACGGACTACCTGCCAGAAGGCAGGCAAGGCGGCTTATGGCTTACGGTTTGCGGTTACTCTGCCGGAACTATTGGTTCCGGAGTCGTTTCGACATCAGGAACCACATTCTCTTTCACATCACTTGTGATTTCTTCATCGGTTGGAGGCGTCACTTCATCACTTGAAGCCTTTCCCTCTTTTTTAGCCTTTACGGAATCGATTCTATCTCGCAGAAGAGTGTTTACTTCAGATTGTTCCTGATAGTACTGAGAAATTGAATTCTCATATAAGGTCATCGCATCATCATAGTTTTCTACAAATTCCAGATAATTCCCCAAAGCAAAGATGGAAAGCGGGTAGCTGGGCTGAAGTGAGTAAGCCCTGAAGAATATCTGCTCGGCCTGCTTCTGAAGTTCTTTATCCTCATTAAACTGATAGATATATCCAAGGATAATGTAGTTATCAGGATTATAAGGATTTCGTGCAATAGCTTCTGAAACGGCCTGCAGAGTTTCCGCTCCATACAGCTTGCCTTCGGAAAGATCTACCAGCTGCTTATAAATAGTTGCTGCAGTTTCCCAATTTACAGAGTCAAATGGATTCAGAAGAATCGCTTTTTGCAGTTCGTCATTTATTACTTTTTCATTATTCGAAAGGATTGCTGAAGCATTCTCATCATCCTTCAGGTTCTTCACATTATCCCTCAGAACAAGAATTCCTAGATTCGCAAGCTGTCTATGGAAATAATCCTTATTTTCATTTTTATTTATTGCGCCTACAATATTTGCATTTGCCTCTTCAAATGCACCGTAACCTGCAGCCACGAGAGATTTCCTGTATTGTACCTCAGCAGAAAAGTTCCGCAGTACAAAAAATGCAAATATTATCAGAACGGAGGTGGCCATGAATGAAAACACATAAGGGAAAACCTCTCCCTGGTCTCCTTTCGCTGAGTTCTTTGAGATCTTAAAAGCAAACTCAAATTTTTCATGAGAGCTTCTATCCAATGAGAAATAGACAGAAACTAACAAAGCGATAACAAGCCAAGAGAGATATAGCATTACAGCATTAAATACTGAGAAGAAAAAGATTACCAAACAAACTATCACCGAGAAGGATAATCCTGAAAGCAAGTAGTTTGAATGTTTCTCATTCTTCTTGAAAATGTTCTTTAGTATAAACAGAACGAGCATGACAGCCAAGAGCGAAAACGCTAAGAAGCCTATAAGTCCTGTATTTGTAAGTATATCAAGAATCTGGCTGGTACTTCTAGTATAGTTCTGATGCCAGTTCAGCTGATAGTTCTGCTCAACTGGTCTGAATCGCGGGAAATTATAGACATACGTATCAAGACCTGTTCCGACAAGAAAACCCGAGACTTCGTGTGCACGGAAGGTTCCTGTCACAACAGCCCAGGTTGTATCAAAAGGAGGAGAAGTGTAACCTGCAAAACTGAAATTTTTCGAAAGAACATCTCTGAGATTCGGAATAACAGAAAAAGACAAGGAGAAAAGTGCAAATAATATCACCGGGACAAACTTTACAAGAGCATTCTTGTTTTTGTTGACTTTGAAGAATAACGTGACACCAACTATTACAAAAACCAAAATCCAGATAATGTACACCGAAGTTGCGATAATAGAGCTTATACCTATTGCAAAAAACAGAACACAGGCTGCAATTATTTCCAGAATCTGCTCTATAACCTTCTCTTCGACATTATCCGAAATCTGCGACAAAATAAGTGGCAAAGAAAATATGAACAAATAGACAAGGGTATTCGTACTTCCAACTGGAGTAAAGAATGGAGTTGTCAGAACAGTAAGGGACAGGTTTGACTCTGCGATACTTTCAAACAGACCCGAAAACATTCCGAAACTTTTCAGAACTGTAAAGAAAGCAAGTAACACGATAGATACAACAAAGCTTTTTACTACCAATTTTATGTACCTGGTCTTTGCCAGATTATTCACTACTACATAATACAAAAGAACCAGTACGATGCTCACTATCAAACCTCCCGTCATTCTGGAATAATAACCCCAGATACTTGTTTGTGAGTAAATCGAAAAAATCGTAGAGATGATTTGAGACACGAGATAAATGATAATGGGTATATCGAAAGGAGTCTTGGCTAAAACCAGCTTTTTGCTGTATGTAACCTTGATTGCCCAAAGAATCAGAAGAATAACTACTCCGATAACGAGAAATGTGTTTTTCAGCGTTTCGTAGTATTCATAGGTAAACGGACTGAATATCCATGGCATCAGGAAAGTTATAGCCGCTAAAATATAAGACATGACCTTTGTCACAACTCCAGATTTACCGTCGTTTTCTAGTTCTTCTACTCCAACTCTTCTCTTTTTGTATTCCGAATTCATACTCAATATGTCATCTTCAAACCTAGATCTGTACACGGATTCATTATTTTCCATAACTCAACCTCAAAAATCTTAAATCAAAGTGATAGATATTCTATCGGGTATTGGGAATGGATGCAAGATAAGTCGTAGTTTGCTGATAGCTGTCACTCATCCAGTAGGTCCTCTAAGAAATTTGGTGTAATATGTTGGATTATTCTTAACCGATTCAATAATTTTCTTGGATTAATATGTACTTCTTGGTGTAATGGATAAATGAATAAACAGAAACAAATCAAGTAGTCTTCATGTCCTAAAGGATATTACATATAATGAGTTGCTTATTTGCATATGTATGCACAAATACTTAGCAACATTTAAAATTGAATTTATCCATTTCCTTGAGTACCGGTCCGAGTTTATCGCTGAACTACTCGCTATTGTGGTACAACTTACTTTCTCTGCATTTATTGCACTAGCTTTCTACGAACATAAATCCTCCATATACGGTTATACGTTAGATGGATTTATCACATATACTTTAATATCGGTAGTAATAAATAGAATTGTCGATACAGATGTTAACTGGGTGATGACTCATCAAATAAGGAAAGGGGACCTAGCAAACATACTTGTTAAACCTTTCAGCTATAACTGGTATCGTCTCTTTGCCGAGCTCTCCTGGAAATCTCATTCTATCTTTTACAGTTTTACAGCTATCGGATTAATCTCACTTTTCTACACAAAGTACTTCACTCTAGGAATAATCCTGACACGCATACCCCTGTTTATGCTTGCAATGGTAATAAGCTATTTTTTAAATAGAGCATTCAAGTATCTGATCGGATGCCTTGCTTTCTGGACGAAAGATACGGGAGGCATATCAAACTTTGTAAACGAAGTCATAAGCATCTTGAGCGGAAAGTGGCTGCCACTAGACTTTTTTGGCAGCTTGGCTAAATACATGAAACTTCTTCCCTTTAGTTATATTTTCTACTTCCCGATTCAGATACTTTTGAGTGAAAATCTGACATTTGCAGATATTCTAAGAATTCTTGTCATCGAAGTACTCTGGACAGCTCTATTTACATTTATTGGAAAATACTTTTGGAAAAAAGGCTTGAAACAGTTTGAAGCAGTTGGTATTTAGATCAGCAAACCATATTCAGTAATCAGCAGGCAGCCAAATTGATAGTCATTTACACAATTCATATAGATCAGCTTAATCTTTAGATTATTTGGATATTTTAATTATGAAGCAATTCTACAAAAATATAAAACTTACTTTTCGAAAGATACGGTTAGGAATAATGGTTTATCTCGAGTATCGTTCCTCGCTTTTGTTTTATACCCTTAGTTCATTTGCGTGGGCTATTTCTTCGATTGTTCTCCAGAAATTCTTATTTGAAGAGATAGTGGAGCTCAAGGGCTGGACCTTTGGTGAATTTGCACTTTTGAACGGAATATATAATCTGGCATTTGCATTCTTCATCATGTTTTCCTGGGGATCAGTATATGAAGAATTCAGACCGGCTGTTCGAGAAGGCCGGCTCGACAGAATTCTTACCAAGCCACTTTCTCATAAATTCTTCCTGACTTTTGGAAGTTTTGATATCGTTGGGTTTTTCCACCTGCTGCCTTCATTTTTCATTATCATCTATGCTTCGAGATTCTTAACCTTTGACTTTTCAATTTTAAACATATCCCTATCGATAATCTACTTTTTAATAGGCCAATTCATACTAAATTCAATTGTGTACCTCTTTTATGCAACAACCTTCTGGCTTACTAGTGCTGAACACATCAGCTCTGCATTCTGGACGCTTGAGAGCCAAAGCAAAACCCCGCTTGAAGTCCTGCCTAGATTTGTAAGGGCAGCGTTTCTATCGATAATTCCGATCGGATTTGTTGCTTACATACCGGCAAAAGCACTTCTTGGAGAATTGCCACTTGTCTTTCTGCCGTATACGATATTCTTTATCTTATTCCTGACTTTTGTAAATCGGACTGTCTGGAATCTCGGAGTTCGAAGGTATGAAAGTGTGAGTAGTTAAGAATTACCTATAATCGAGGTTATATCTCGTGTTCTTTTTAAAAACGTGTAAACCCCGGCGATTTTTATGGTTAGATCAATCACTTATCACATGACAATGCGAACCTTAACACGTTATAATGCCCCGTCGTGAAAAAATATCTTCAAATTCTCAAAATATCAGTTATCAGCGCTTTCGAGTATAGAACAACCGTGATATCCAGTATTCTCATGTATCTTATCGGAGTCGGGACTATGTTTTTTCTCTGGAACAAACTGATAAAAGATAATGTCACGATCGGAAGCTACAATCTAAATACAATTATGACATATTATTTGTTAAGCGGTCTGTTTATAACAAATTTCAACACACGAACTACAAAGCACTATGAGCGGTTGATCCAGAATGGCGACTTGAATGCAATTCTTATCAAACCATCAAGTACAAGTCTTTATTTATTTTTTAGAGAATTAGGAGTACGGCTCGGTATAAATATATTTACATTTTTGATCTTCTTCTCATTTATTGTTCTCATACCGAGTATAAGAACTAATGTTGAGATTACACCTTATACCTTAGCCTGGACAGGATCATTTTTTGTTTTATCAAACATTTTCCTATACTTATTTTTCTGGATACTGGGCATATTTGCCTTTTGGGTTATCACAACCTCTGGACTGAGAAATATCGCGATGAATTTAATGAATATCTTGAAAGGGCAGTGGTTCCCGCTCGACCTGGCTCCTCCGCTTTTTCAGAGAGTGATGGGCTTTTTGCCTTTTCAATACACTATGTTTTACCAGATACAGATTTTGACAGGAAAAAGTCGTCCCGAAAGCAACATCCAAGGCATTACAGTCCTTATTTTATCTAGTATTATTTTATCTTTGTTCGCTGCGTACCTTTGGAAGAAAGGACTCAGAAGATACGAATCAGTCGGAGGATAAATAAAAGGATGTCTCCAAATCAATGAGAACATTTATCAAAACAATTAAAATCCAAATAGTCCTGATAAAGATGAATTTTCAGGCGATGCTTGTGTACAGAACAAATGCATTGCTTATATCGCTAGGGTCGGGATTTTACAATGTCGGTGCAATTCTTTTCATTTCCTTTTTATTCGCTAAAATTCCGCTGCTGGCCGGCTGGGACAAATGGGATCTGATATTCCTATACGGAATCGGTCAAGTGTTTGCTTATCTTTATTTCTTTTCAGTCTATTCGAATACAGGCGTTTTTCAGAAACTCATACAGTCAGGCAATTTCGATTTTGTTTTAACCAAACCATTTAGCAGTCTCATTTACTCGACACTGCAGGGATACTCATTTAATGAATTGATAAGCCTCATACAGCCTTTTGCGATCATAGCCTATGCGCTTTCAAACAAAGTTTATGATATTAGCCTTCCGGGTATTTTCATCGCCATAATTTCAATAGTTATCGCATTAGTTATTGCTCATCAGATCATAGTACTTACTTTGATTCCGACTTTCTGGACCGTCGAAAATTCTTTCTATAGATTCTTCAGTGAGACAGCAAGCATATCTAGTTATCCTTATGAAATATTTGACAGCAAAATCACAAAATTCATATTTTTCTTTATCGTTCCGTACGCACTTCTTATCAACATCCCGTTTAGAGCAATCATCGGCAAACTCGATTATAGACTCTTTGGACTGGAGATTATGGTGTGCATAGGATTTCTAATCATTACCAAGTTGCTCTGGAGATGGGGAGTGAAGAATTATTCAAGTGCAAGCTCATAAAAAAAACCGATCAGCCGATAGGCTTATAAGCCTAGTAGCCCGATCTACCACTTTCTATCCCTAAACCTGTTTCTTGCCGACAAGTGCCAAGCATGCGGATCGGAGATTAATATTTCTCTCAAAAAGACCTTTGCAGTATCTGTTCTCAAACTTTTCAAGAGCCTTTTTTTATTCAATACAAGCCACTTCTTTGCAACAGACATTCCCATTGATTCCTGCTCCTTGAGCTCAAGAATCGCCTCAAGACAGTCTGCATCACGGACAATCTGTGAGACAAGGCTTCTTTGTTTTTCGAATTTCTCCCAAGTGTCTAATAGATCTTTTTTCGCATCCAAGTTACTTAACGTTTCTTTCATAGCACTCTGCTTGTTTCTTTTCAGATACTCCATAGTTATGTAATTTGCATCTCCGCTTCGTATCTCGGCCAAGTCATGCAGCATCGCCATTTCAATAAGTTCTACAGAGTTAACTTTCTTTTCGTAGTTCGAAAGGATGATAGCAAACCACACAACTCTAAAAATATGTTCGACAAGATTTGAGAATTTATCCCCAACAAATTGTACCCAGGTTCTTTCAGTCTGTTTCAGACTGCCTAACTCGTAGAAAAAATCAATATCTGCAGAAATACCTTTTGAGGGTAATATACCACGCTTTTTAAAATTAAATCTGTTCTTACTCGCAAGGTGCCAGTTATATGGTTTAGAAACTGCTACCTTTTTCCAGTATCTTTTCCCGATAGGCAAAAGCACCTTATCTATAAACAGCTGATCGTTTAACTTTCCCCATATACCTGCGACTTCAATTCCATCTGAAGCATGTTCGGCTAATTCTAGTCTGATTTCTAGACCATTTGCAGTATATACTATTTTAGCCTCAATCGATTTGCGGATCTGATAATCTTGAACAAGCAACTGAATGTCATCATCAAGACTCGTTCCAGCAAGTAAATCTTTGAAAGCAAGTTCCTTTTCCTGTCCTACGTTTTCATGAGCTGTATAATGGAAATCGCCACATCTTGTTTTGTATAGAGAATATGAGAATGATAATATAAGAACCCTTTCCAGATCAATTTTCTGTTTCATCCTCTTGGCAAGAATTAGAGAAATCCAAGCAGTTCTATAGATGTGTTCGGTAAGGTTTTGGAACCTGGCGCTGGTAAGCTGATTCCAGCTGCGCCGGATATTTCGAAGAGTGCCAATTTCATATAGAAAACCTATGTCTTTCTTTATGGTTGTTTTAGAAGTTCTAAAGCTCATTGGCATTATTATACTTTTCGAAAGTGATAAACACAATTAACACGTGACTACGCTAATAAAATATCTGTCCAACAACTCAGCAATTCTTCGGCAAACGTTTCTTTGATCACCCTATATATCTTTGTCATACCAAGCAAAAACACATCATATTGCGTGAACGTTCATAAGTTGATATAGTCCGGCACAATTAATATTTTTAAAAAATATGTATAATCTCAAAGTTCATAAAAAGCTCATAAACAGAAAAGTCCTAGCACAAGCACTCGAAAAATATCTGCCTAAGGAAAAAATTAAGAGATACAAAATAATCAGTAGAGGCTGGGATGATATCAATATTGAAATTCATACAAGAACAAAACATCTTGTACTACGATTTTACAGTCTCGAGAAAATGGTTAGGCCACGACTAAAAAATGATATCCTTTACTGTTTGGAATTTATGGAATATTTAGGAAAGAATGAAATACCAACACCAAAAATTTATAGATCTATAAATGATAGTTTTCTTATATCAATCAGGCTTGGAACAAACAAGCACTTTGTAAGTCTGTCATCTTTTGTTCCGGGGAAGAATATCGAGAATTATACAAAGGACAAAATCCGTAAAATCGCCCGGCTGCAGGCCGGTATTCATAAATTATCCAAAAGTTTCAAACCGAAAAGACAATCTTCTCTAGGAGGTATGTTTGACTACAAGGCATGGTACAGTGACTGTAAATCTTCACTTCCAACGAACCACAAATACAAAAGTCTCTTGCAGAAACTTGAAGAATATATAAAAAAATCGCTTGCCTCCCTTCAACCTGGATCCGTGAACCAAGAGCATATGATCGTAATTCACGGTGACATAAGCAATGAAAATTTACACTTCCTCGATAGCAAGATCGCAGGCATTTTTGATTTTGAAGACTGCCACAAAGGGACAATTTCTGAGGATATCGGGTGCTTCTTCAGCAGCTACTTATCAGATTTAAGTACCAGAGAAATGCAAATGAGAATAAATCACTACTTTGAAGCGTACAGGAAAGTTTTCGAATTAGTCAGAAAAGACGTTCTATCATCTCTGCGTTACTGCATATTAAAATGGGCTGTCACCCAGTATTACTTTAATACAAATGATATACTTGAAGGAAGAAGCCTAAACACAAAAGAGAATAAGCAACATAACAAGCAAACTTCAGAAAACGTAAAAAATCTAAATGCTGTATTGTGTTAAACAGCCTACAAGTGGGCTGCTCAAGGCTCTAGCTCCCACAAACTCTAGTGTCACCATGTTGTAACAACATTGACCTCCAGGATTCCACTGTAATATAATGTATTCCAGACTCTTGTCTCAACTTGACAACCCGGTACGACACAACAGATGTACAATTTATCGACTAACATTTAATAAACTGTTCTCATATATAATGCCAACAGTTAATTCAGTCCTCAAACAATTAGAACTCAACGATAAAGAGATCAAAGTCTACCTTGCACTTATCCAGTCCGGACCGAGTTCTGTACAAAACATTTCCAGAGTGACATCCATATCCAGATCAACTGTCTACCAGAGGATTGAGAATTTAAAGAAAGCCGGTTTAGTGATATTTGAATTTGGAGACAAGGGACAGGTTGTTAGAGCAATTCATCCTGATAAGCTCAAAGAGATAATCGAGAAGAGGGTTGAGGAAAGTAAAAAGCTCTCAGCAGAATTTGACTCTATCTTACCTGAATTAGCAAATATCTATCAGCCTACAAGTACTAAGGCTAAAATCCTACATTTTGAGGGAAAAGACGGAATACAGAGAATGATTTATGACTATGAGATGGAAGCAAAAAGCAGAAACCTTTACGGCTATACAACTATAATGCTAGATAAGATAACCGGAAAAGAATTCAATAGAAAGTATCACAAAAAATTCTATAAAAAAGGCTACAAAGACCATTTCCTTATGAGTGACAGCAAGGGCAGTAGAGCGTATTTTACTGAGGTGAAAAGCTACTGGCTGTATAAAGAGGGAAGAATTTTCGTAAGGAAACTTCCGCAGAGTATTTTCAATCCAAAGGTAAATGTTTCGATCTATGATGATAAGTACTCAATTGCACTTATTAAAAAAGGAAAACCGTTTGGAGTGATAATTCAAAACGAAGAAATCGCCCAGCACCAGCTGGAGATATTTAAGATTTTATGGAACCAGTCAGAGGAAATATAACAATACAACAATTTCCTGCCATAGGCAGGCCCGCCCCTGGCGGGAACAATTTAGCCAGTTTACAACAATGATCAAAACCAAAAACATATCCAAAATCTACAGATCGCGAAATACACTTGATAATCTGAAGTTTCTTTTTGGCATACAAAACAGCTCTAGAAAAGACGTGAAAGCTGTTGATAATATAAGCTTCGAGATAAAAGATGGAGAGATCGTTGGTGTCATCGGACCAAATGGGGCAGGCAAGACAACAACGATCAAGATGCTTACAGGACTTTTGAGACCTACAGTAGGGGCCATCAGTATGGGAGAACACAATCCATTTGATCTAACCGAAAAGTTCAAGAAAGAAATCGGCTTATTTCGCGGCGAAGTACACACACTAGATGATGGAGTCATAGTGAAAGATTCTATCGAAGAGCTGCTGAGAATGTATAAACAGGAAGATCTAGATAAAAACCCCTTCGTCCTGAATCTAATGAAGATTGCTGAAACTGAGAGGTTTCTTGATAGCGTTCCTGAGGAATTGTCTCAAGGGCAGAGAACCCTTATAGAGTTTATCACAAGCATCGTACACAAGCCGAAATACCTCCTGCTTGACGAACCTACAAACGGTCTTGATATAAATGCGGTCACGAAATTTAAAGAAATCATCAGATATCTAAACGAAAAATTAAAAACAACCATCATCATTACATCTCACAATCTGCAGCATGTGGTAGATCTTTCTCATAGAATCATACTCATCAACAAAGGGAAAATTCTCATCGACAAAGCAACAGATGAAGTGATGCATAAAGATACACTGGACCGTGTTATCAAATTCTATATCGAATCAGAAGAAGGAACTGTAAACCTCCCTGCAAATATGGAGTTGAATTATCCATGGGTAACTGTAAAAGTAAGCAAAAGCAACTTGGAGACAGAAATACTAAATGGACTTAAGCGGTTCAAAGTTTCAGACATTCGCATCACAGAGCCGCCGATAGAAGAGATATTTGCTAAGTACTACAAATAAACACGAATTGATGAATCAACAAATCTTTGAGTTTTGAGATTTAAACTTTGAGTTCTTTGCTGGAGAAGGTTTGCAACCTGGTTCGAAAATTAATAACTGTGCCGGAGCAGGTCTGTGACCTGGTTCGGAAATTAACAAAACAACATGTTACTTAAAAGACTTATCAACAACCTAAAGAATCCAACCTACTACTTTTCTCAAGTATTTGGCTCTGCCGCCTATGTATTCTTGATTGTGCTCTGGATTTTCTTGAAGGATGAAAGTAATCTACAAATTTCGAATACTCAAATCATTCTTTACTTTTTAATGATCTATTCTTTCAACTACCTTTTCACTTTTAGTTTTGTAGATACTGTAGTAGCTAGACTTAAAGATAAAGCTGAACAGTTCTGGCTGAGTCCTGGATCAGCATATAAAACATTTTTCAGGAAAGACCTCCTGCCAGTTATTATCGATAACCTTCCACTAATGTTTTTATCTGTTGCTTGCTCATTAGCTCTAGGGCTCATAAGCTCTAAGACTCTTCTGCTATTTCTTGGATTAATAGTACTTACTCACATCTGTCACTTCTTTCTCTCAATTATATTTGCCTTACTAAAATTCTACCTGAACTGGGAATGGGTTTCTTTCAGTCTGAGATATATCGGTCTGACATGGAACGGCTCATACTTGCCGCTGATTTTCTTCAAGGGGATATTCCTGAAAATTCTTGTATTCCTGCCATTCCTGCACTCGGGCCTAGCTACTCAGCTCCTACTCGATGAACAGCTGAATGGACACTTTGTAATCAATGTCCTGGTTTACATATTAGTCTTTTTATTCACAAGTCTTTATATGTTGAAGAATTTCAAAAAGTACTCACAAGGTTAACCATTGTTATACGCACTGCCGGAGCAGGTCTGTGACCTGGTTCGGAAATTAATTTTACAAAATCATGAACTATTTACTAACCAGAATCAAAAAGTTAATCCGACAGAACTTCCTGCCTGAAAATCGAGTGCAGACTATCAGCGAGATAATTGCCGTGTTAGTCTGGATGGTTTCAACCGTCATGTTCTACTATGTTTTGCAGGACATCTTTCCTGAGCAGGAATTTTGGAGAGGGGCCAACTTCGCATCGATAATAGCTAGTTTCTTCATTGTTGATGGACTGCTTTTCAGTTTCTTATTTAGAAATCTTTTCGAATTGAGTGACCAAATTGAAAGCCAGGGAATTGATCAGAGGCTGCTTTTACCTGTAGGATTTAGGAGTTACTCGAGTTTCCGCAGAATGCAGTTTTCTTCACTTATACAAATACCGGTCTCGATCATTTTGGTCATTTTAATCTTGCCTATTTCAATACCCAGTTTCCTGCTTTGGACCGGAAGCCTGATAATTGGATTTCTAATCGCATATCACCTTTGGTACATCTTTTCACTGCTCTCATTCTGGATAAAGATAGGAGAGAAGTCGACATTTCTTTTTGAAGAATTTTCACTGATCTGCATGTTCCCGGCTGCTCCGTTCATAGCCTCAGAGCTCTTCGTATTTTTCTTTCCATTTCTGACCTTTGCAAGTTTCTCTGCAAGAGGACTGCTCGAGGGCGGGTGGGGGAGAGTCTATATGATGCAGGGAGCTACCTTAATTGTATTTGTAATTATTGCAAAGATTTTGGAGTATTTGGGATTGAGAAGGTATAGGCAGTAGTATTCTACGTAGAGATTTGATTCATCAGACCATACCTAGTGATGAAGTTGAATTCTACAACCAGTTCAACTCTTCGATCTGACAGCAGAGCTGCCCGTGCGCTTCTGGATAACTTAACGCTACGATGCAATGCATATACTATTCCCGCTACTTTAAATTCTGTATAATGTGTTTCAAATTTACTTTACAGATAAATTGCATGGATAACAACACAAACCCCGAAGCCAGAGAATGGCTGAAAAGCAACAAGAATCCATCTGCTTTTGCTAGTAATAGATTTGGATCGACCGGAGAGGCTCTTGCCTTTATAGAAAAACTATACGAACTAGGAGCCGAGAAAGTTTTGATTGATAACATCTTTGATGAAGAATCCAGAATCGAAAAAGAAGGAGGCCCTTATGCAGACTCAATACTAATCAAGATGCCTAATGATCCCGTTAAAAGATCCAGTCTTTATAAGGTATATAATTCTGAAGCTGTCAATGAAGGATTCGAAGAAATAGAAGGTGAGGGGTCGAATTCATTGACACTTTGGTGGGATTAGCCTCAAATTCAGTTGCTTTATAAAAATCTTTGACGCTATAATTCCTCTATAAATTCACTGCGGGAGCATATTTCTAATATGCTCCCGTCATTAACCATTATAAAAAACTATTTGATTTCAATTCACAATACTTATTCTCAGAAGACCAATACTCATGTGAAGTTGTACTCAACAACAGTTTAGTAGCGATAAACACTCTATTCCACGTTTCTAACAAATGGGCTATAATTCCAATTATGACCAAACTCTATCACATATTTAGAGAAGACCTAAAGGGAACAACTCTTTATCCACTGAATCTATTAAAGAAGATATATCCAAGTGTTTACAAAAATCAGGTTAAGAAGTACGAGGGAAGAGAGGAATTGATGAAAAGAATGATCCCAATTCTAAGCTGTTTGTGGAATGACGTCATCCACTTGTGCCCTGTTCACCCCAGCAAGATAAAAGATGCTTTTCTCGAGGCTGGCTGTGAGTACAAAGAAATGAGTTACTGGGTCATCGATCCGAAAAGCTTGAAGTCAAAAGATACAGTCATCTTTCTATACACAACTGATGAAGGATATATTGAAGAAGACTTCGTCCCATTTAGTGATAAATTACTTGAAAAATATTCTGAAGTACCAGCAGCTTCCAAGAATTATTTCAGAAAGTGTGCTGCGGAGAAAAGAAAGCCCTTATTTTTCCATCGAGTTCCTCACGTGTTATACAAAGGAATAATAAAAGTTGGAAATTTAGAAGTCATAACTGCTTAACATGCAAAACATATTGCGGAAACATATTTCTAATATACTTCGGACTCCTGGTTGCAAAGTTGAACCCCGCAATTCAACGGTATCTAATTTCACTGCGGGAGCATATTTCTAATATGCTTCCGTCGTTAACCGTTACAAATAATTATTCGGTTTCAGCTCACAGTACTTATTTGCAGAAGACCAGTACCAATCTTCTGGCTTCATAACAAAATTCTTTACAATAGGGTTTTCATGAATGTAATTTAACTTTTGCTCATAGAAATCTACAGTGTCAATCAGCTTGGGAGCATTTGTTCTTTGCCAGAATTGATAAGAACCATTATTATTGAATAATCTGAGAATATGCCTCTCGGTTTCAATAATATTTCTTTTCATCTCCTTCGAAGTAAATTTCTTAAAATCACGGATAAATCCAGCAACATCTGAGGATGAAATGATCAAATGAATATGATTTAACATAAAGACAAAGGCCACCAACTTCAGGTCTTTATTCTTCATACAATATTGAATTGAGTTGGCTAGTAGATCCCAGCGATTATACCTATCAAAAATATAGTACCATCTGAATACTGTAAAGGTAACAAAGAATGTTTCTGAGTTGAATTCCCTTGGAACCCTCAATGAAGGCATGTCATGCAGAATACGATCTTAAATTACTGAGGGTTTTCTGGAGAAACAATTCATTATATAATATCCGGAGCAGATTTCAAATCTGCTCCGGCTGGATATGCTCAGATAAAAAACTAAAGCTAATTTTAGATACCTAAATTATGACCAAATTCATCCTTCATGGAGGGGAAAGTTCAAAACCAAACCCAGATAATAGGTACTTTTTCAGACTATTTACACAGGGACTCACGGGTAAGGTTAAAATTTTATTAAATTATTTCTCTCAGCCTGAAGAGAAGTGGAGTGACAAATCAAAACAGGACATCTCTGGCATAAAGAAAAACAACCTAGGCAAAGAACTCGATTTCGAAATTGCGGATTCAAATTGTTTTGAGGTTCAATTGCAAGACGCTGATATATTGCATATGCGCGGTGGCAACATATTTTTACTATTGGAACAATTAAAAAAGTACAAAAATTTCTTTGACCTGATAAAGTGTAAAACCGTAATAGGATCATCAGCAGGTGCGTATGCAGTTGCAAAATACTATACATTGCCAAGGTACTATTATGGCCAGACAATCAACCGCCAAATTCAAAGGGGTCTTGGGATTCTGGACATTAAAATACACTGCCATCACAAACCAACTGATCAAGTAATTGTGAATAAACTTAAGAAATCTGGTGAGGACTTAGATATCATTGTATTACCTAAATATAAATCTGTTATTATGTATAGATAAAATAAGCTAACAAGAAGGAGTTTATGATAGAATACTCCTGAACATTTTGTTTCAAAGCGTATCTAATTTTATTATAAAACTTATGAAAGATTACATCGTAAAAGATCTGAGTCTTGCAAGTTGGGGACGCAAAGAAATCAATCTTGCAGAAAGTGAGATGCCTGGTCTCATGGCACTACGAAAGAACTTTTCAAAGAAAAAGCCCCTTAGAGGAGCCCGTATCACAGGTTCACTCCATATGACTATTCAAACTGCAGTTCTGATAGAAACACTTAAGGCACTGGGAGCCAAAATTCGATGGGCGAGCTGTAATATTTACTCTACCCAAGATCACGCTGCAGCAGCTATCGCGAAGAAGGGTATTCCGGTTTTTGCATACAAGGGAGAATCATTACTGGAATATTGGAGTTTCGTTGACAAAACATTCAGCTGGCCTGGATTCTCGGGACCAAATATGATCGTCGACGACGGCGGAGATGCCACGCTATTCTTACACTGGGGTTATAAGGCAGAAGAGAATCCGAAAATTCTCAATCGAAAGGCTCAGAATAAAGAGGAACAAATCATTCTCAATCAACTGAAAAAGTCACTACAGAAAAATCCAAAAAGATTTCACAAAATGGCCAAGGAGATGAGAGGAATAAGCGAGGAAACCACAACAGGAGTCCATAGACTTTATCAAATGCAGGAAAGAGGCGAACTTCTAGTTCCAACCATAAATGTCAACGACGCAGTTACCAAGTCCAAGTTTGATAATCTGTATGGATGCAGACATTCAGCAGTTGATGGAGTCATGAGAGCAACCGATGTTATGATCTCTGGGAAAATTGTAGTTGTTGCCGGCTACGGAGATGTTGGGAAGGGAACCGTACAGGCATTCAAAGGACAGGGAGCCCGTATCATAGTAACTGAAATCGATCCTATCTGTGCACTTCAAGCAGCTATGGAGGGTTATAAAGTAATGACAATGGATGAGGCCTGCTTGATAGGCGACATATTTGTAACAGCAACAGGCTGCAAAGATGTCATCCGAAAAGAGCACATGCTCAAGATGAAAGATACCGCTATCGTTGGAAACATTGGACACTTCGATGCCGAGATCCAGGTTGACGCTATGAGAAAGTACAAATGGGAAAATATAAAACCGCAGGTCGACATGATCAAGCTTCCAAATGGCAACAGGCTAATACTGCTCTCAGAAGGAAGACTCCTAAATCTTGGAAATGCCACGGGGCACCCAAGTTTTGTTATGTCAAACAGCTTTACAAATCAGGTTTTTGCTCAAATTGAATTATTTTCAAATTCTGGGAAATATAAAACAGGAGTATATACTCTGCCCAAAAAGCTTGATGAAGAAGTAGCAAAACTTCACCTTGGAAAGCTCGGTGCTAAACTTGAAAACTTAACAAAGGAACAGGCAGATTATCTTGGGATTCCGAAAAACGGACCATTCAAGCCTGATCATTACAGGTATTAGGAAAAGTGTTCAAGACAAGGGGCCACCGCCAAATGCGGTCATGAAAGCCCCTTGTCTTAAGGTATTTCTCTCCCCAAAAATTTAACTATCTCACAAGCGTGAGCATATTTGCAATATACTTCCGTAGTTATATTCCTACTCATTGAGCAAAACGGTCATCAATACTCCAATAACAATCCAGCAGTAAAATAATTATTTTATCAATCAGTTGGCAACTTATTCCATTATTGATATCATCTAAATTATGCCAGAACCGATTACTCTTCTCCTAATCCTTCTCCTCGGCATCGCTACCGGTTTCATCGACTCAACGGTCGGAAGCGGAGGTCTGATCTCAGTTCCTTCTTTAATATTTATTGGTCTTCCTCCCCAGATTGCAATAGGAACTGATAGATTTGGCATGATAGGACAGATACTTTCAGCACTAGTCAAATTCTCAAGGGCAAAAAAGATCAATTGGAAGTATGTACCAATTTTCACTTTACTAGGATTTGTAGGGGCAATTGTTGGAGCAAATATACTGCTTGGAATTGAGGAAGATAGGTTCGAAACAATAATTGGTGTGCTCTTGTTCATACTGCTTCCGCTAGTTTTCTTCAAAAGCAAAATCGGCATCAAGAAGAGAAAAACCGCTAAGCTTCAAAAGGGAATTGGATTAACCATTTACTTGTTTCTCATGATCTTCAGTGGATTTTTCGGAGCAGGTGTGGGACCGATTATGCTTTATACTGTGATTTACTTTCTGGGATTTACAATTATTGAGAGTATAGCTACAAGTATGATTCCCTGGTTTGTTCTTTCTATTTCGTCACTTGTAATCTTTGCGAACAATGGACTTATTGATTACCAGAAAGGAATATTTCTACTTATCGGCATGACAATAGGCGGATATCTGGGAGCTCACATAGCCCTCCAAAAGGGGGATGTCTGGATCAAAAGATTATTTGCTGTAGTAATTATCGTTTCCGGGATTAAGTTACTCTTCTTTTAAATCTAATGCTCACTAGCCCCTCGGCTCATTGGCTCACAAGCTCATTTCCATTTTACATCTCCTCCCATTCACTGCTATAATACTACCTGCTCGACAATTCTACACTCTACATTTTAACTCTACATTCTGATGAACCCAATCATCGAAGTAAAAAATCTAAAGAAATATTACAAACAGCATAAAAAAGAACCTGGCTTAAAGGGTTCTATAAAGGCACTATTCAAAAGAAAATACAGAACTATAAAGGCCGTCGATAATGTTTCGTTTACAATCGACGAAGGGGAAATGGTCGGCTTCATAGGACCAAATGGAGCAGGAAAAACGACAACACTAAAAGTATTATCTGGACTTTTGTACCCAACTGCTGGCGAAGCAAAAGTTCTGGGATATATCCCTCACAAAAGACAGCCTGAGTATCAAAAACAGTTCTCACTTGTCATGGGACAGAAGAATCAATTATGGTGGGATCTGCCTGCAATAGAATCTTTTATCCTAAATAAGGAAATATATGAAGTCCCGAAAGCTCAGTATGAAAAAACTGTCAAAGAGCTATCTGAACTCCTGGACGTTAAGGACATTCTAAAGGTTCAGGTCAGGAAACTATCTCTCGGCCAGAGAATGAAATGTGAGTTGATTGCAGCACTGCTTCACTCTCCAAGAGTACTATTTCTTGACGAACCGACAATAGGACTTGACGTGGTAATGCAGAAGAAGATTCGAGAGTTTTTTAAAGAATACAACACAAAATTCAAAACAACTGTCATTCTTACAAGCCATTACATGGATGATGTAAAGGAGCTGTGCAAAAGAATAATCATGATCAACAAAGGCTTAGTCGTCTATGATGGAACCCTTGAAAAAATTATACAAAGATATGCAGGCAACAAGTACATAAAAATGGTGTTCCTAAGAGAAATCGACAAAGCTGATATAGCCAAATTTGGCAAAGTCGTTGATTATGAACCATTGAAAGCTACAGTATCCGTTGCCCGTAAGGAAACACCTCATATAGCAGCCGAATTGCTTAAACAGCTTCCAGTAGATGATCTGGACATATCAGAACCTGAGCTTGAGGATATAATCAGAAAACTATTTGAGAACAAGAAGTAAAGTTGTACAATTCTACGTACCATTCATCACACCAACTGTATTCCTATTCATAATCCTTTGACCTCTATTTCTTATTGACGTCAAACGATCATTTCGTTATTATACCCATATAATTAAAGATTTCTTTTCAAAGATTGCTGACTTTATTAAAGAAAATTGACTAAAATAACGTAAATATTCCATAACTATTTTTAAAAATATAGCAATCAAGCGCTTGATGACTAAACACAAAAAAGAAATATATTATGTTTTTATATTAATAAAAAGAAGAATTTTTGTTCCTCTCATCATCTCTTTTATCTTTATTTTCTTTCTATCACCATATACAGAGATCTCAAACGCCGGAGCAAACCCGACGTTTGAACAGCACATCAACATTCTTGATAGAGAGTATACTACTACAAGTTCTACATATGGACCTACCGATAATTCACTCGGACTTATACACTGGGATAGTAGTAAATATTCAGGAGCCACAGTGTACTTCGAAGTCATTTATCGTATGGATATTCATACTTCCGCAAATATCCTTGCGGCTCTCTATACATCTAGTGGCTCAGTGGTATCTGGATCGGAATTAAGAAATGGAGATTGGCAACAGGGTAATTGGGAGATTAAGCGATCGGGAGCACTATCTTTGTCTTCGGGAACTGATTACACATTAAGAATACGTACAGAAGCCGGAAACAGAGGAACTATCAAAGCTGCAAGATTAGTTGTAGCCCAAACAGATACAACTATGATTACAGATACGGAATCACAAATAGAGGTAGGTAATGCAGAAAATAATACAAGTTCAACGTCGATGATTCTTGATGATGAAAAGATTTATTATTACGATAACGCGAAGTTTACACCTTCACCCACTAATTCTTATTTTGAGGCTTCCTTGAAATCTACCCAGCCCACGATTGAGCAGCATATAAATATCCTGGATAGAGAATACACTACAACTAGTGCATCATATATTCCTACTGATAATTCTCTTGGTCTTATACACTGGGATAGCAGTAAATATTCTGGGGCTGCAGTTTACTTTGAGGTTGTGTATCGTATGGATATTCATACTTCTAACAATATTCTAGCCGCTCTCTATACATCTGGCGAGACTATTGTATCTGGATCGGAATCAAGAAATGGAGATTGGCAACAGGGTAATTGGGAGATTAAACGCTCGGGAGCACTATCTTTGTCTTCTGGAACTGATTACACATTAAGAATACATACAGAAGCCGGAAACAGAGGAACTATCAAAGCTGCAAGATTAGTTGTAGTCCAAACAGATACAACTATGATTACAGATACGGAATCACAAGTTGAAATCGGCAATGCGGGAAAGGTTACGGAGCCAACATATTCTGAGTTAGAGGATTCAAAAATGTATTATTATGACAGCTCACAATTCACTCCATCAATCTCCGATACTTATTTGGAGGCATCACTAAGATCAGTGGAGCCAGCAATAGAACAGCAGATTAATATTATCGATCAAGAGTACGAAACTACAAGTGCAACCTATGTTCCAACTGATAATTCGCTTGGTATTATTCATTGGGATGGTTCCAAATATTCAGGAGAAACGGTATATTTTGAGGTTGTACATAAGATGAATATTAATACTGCAAGAAATTTTTATACAGCTTTGTATACTTCTTCTGGTTCAGTAGTTCCTGGTTCCGAGATAACGAATTATGATTATGAAGGAGGTAATTGGACGATAAGAAGGTCTACTGCATTAACTCTTTCAGATGGAGTGGATTATACAATAAGAGTACATACTCAAGACGGTCAGGCCGGAACTATAAAAGCCGCCAGATTAATAATTCAACAGACTGATAGCACCAAGATTACAGATACTGAGTCTCAAATTGAAGTTGGGAATTCGCAGACTGGTTTTACAAATACTTCCTATTCCTCACTAGATGATGAAAAAAAATACATGTACGATCAGGGTCAGTTCAACCCTACAGTAGAATCTACTGGAGATGTTACATTCAATGCTTCCTTGAAGATAGACGATTCCGGAGATACAGTCTATGCTGAGCTTTATAATGAAACAAATTCTACTCAAGTTGCTGAAATATCACATACTGCAGATACAAATTGGACTCTTGTTAGTTTCTCAAATGTTGATGGAGATTCTGATTGGGATATGACAAATGATGATGAATATTCAGTTAGAATAAAGTGCAGTGATGACAATGGTGGAGGCTGCTCAGGGAACATTTCCAACGCGAAAATCATCCTAAATCAATCAGATTCAGTAAATGGTATTTCAGATACTGAAATCATTCATCAACAGATAAACACGTTAAAAACAGATTCGGATACAAGTTACACTGACCAGGATTATTTGAATAGATTTAATCCTGATTTAGATAATGACCGAGTATCTTTTTCTGGAGCCGATATTAGTTACTTTTATGAGGCTACTATGAAAACGAGTACAGGAACGGGGTACGCTCAGATGAAAAACGATACTGATTCGATAGCAGTTTCTAATACAGAGCTTACCACTACATCAACGGATTATGAGCGAAATAGAACCAGCGAAATATCTTCTACTATACCGCATTTCCCTATTACTGACTATGCTGTTAATCTTGATACTCAGATAAAGAATTCAGCTACAAACACAACCTCTGTATCATCCTCTTGGCTAATAATTCAAGTAGACGGTCTTTTGACAAGTGGAGCGCCGACGGTATATGCAGCTTTGTACACTGAAGCAGGAGTAGAAGTTACAAATTCTGAAGTGTCGACATCTTCAACTTCTTGGGTAAGACAGAGATCTGCAAGTAGTATAAGTCTTAGTTCGGGAACTGAATATATCGTTAGAGTTAAAACTTCCAATGGAGACAGTGTTCCTTCGTATATAGCAAATGCTAAAATAATACATCAGCAATCCGATGGAGTGAGCGGAATTATTTCAACGGAGATAATACACCAGCAGGTGAATACACTTTCAACAGACTCCGATTCTACTTACACAAATCTGGAATATTTAACCCGTTTCAACCCCGATCTTGAAAGTTCACAGGTTTCATTCTCAGGTGGCAATTTCTCCTACTACTTTGAGGCTACGATGAAAACCTCTGCCGGAACTGGTTACACTCAGTTAATGAACAGGACAAGCAATTCTGCTATAACAAGTTCAGAGATTACTTCTACCTCTGCGAATTATGAACGAGTACGCAGTAGTGATATAACTTCGAATATGCCTAGTTTTCCTTCAACATATTTTGCACAGAATTTAGATACTCAAATCAAAAATTCTGCAACAAACACAACATCTGTCTCTTCATCATGTTTCATCATACAAGTAGACAACCTGTTAACAGGAGGAGCTCCGACTGCTTATGCTGATCTCTATAATGTTACAGATGGAGTCCAAGTTTCAAGTAGTGAGGTTTCAACATCCTCTATGAGCTGGACGAGAGTAAGGTCATCGAGCATAAGTCTCACAACTGGAAAAGAATACGCTGTCCGAGTAAAAACAAGTGATACAAATAGCGTGCCTTTTTATATATCAAACGCGAAAATAATTCATGATCAATCAGATGCAATCAACGGGGTGAAAAACACTGAATTGATTTATCAACTGGTTAATGATATGCATACAGACAGTGATTCAACTTATACAAGCCTGTATCACTTATACGATTTTGATCCAGCAGCATTTGATGGTGGGGCATTTTCTTATTTTCTTGAATCTACCATAAAGACATCTGGAGGAACCGGTTATGCCCAACTTTACAATGTTTCTGATTCGTCAGCTATATCAGGTTCGGAAATCACAACTACAAGTGGTACATATGACAGGAGCAGAAGTTCTGATCTCTCAGCCAATATGCCTATAGCTTCAAAGAATCTAAATACACAGATCAGAAACTCATCTACAGATACAACAACAGTTTCATCAACCAGTCTGATAGTTTATGCCAGCAATCTCGGTCCTGTAACAAATAATTCACCAAGTTTCACAGCTGGCCCAGTAGAAAACCCTGCATCAACTTCAACTACACCTACAGATGTAGGTTCCGATGTAACCTTCGAAGCAACCGGGGATGATCCTGAGGACGATCAATACTATCTTGCCGTGTGTACAACAAATGCAGTAAGTGCTGGAGACGATGTAGCACCAACTTGTGATGTCGGGACATGGTGTGTATCTACTGCAACAAATGATGAAACTCAGGCAACGTGCTCATACACAGCTCTTGTAGGCGACGCTGAATCCAACGACTGGTATGCGTTTGTCTGCGATAAGGTTGCTGGAGGCGGGTTATGCTCTGCATCCAGCCAGGGAAGCGGCGACAGTGGTTCCCCGTTTAAAATAAATCATACTCCG
>JAHIVN010000089.1 GCA_018816645.1 Patescibacteria group bacterium
AAATTCTATCAGAGCGTTGTTCAGGCCAATACTCTTTACTTCTACATCTTTGACGATCGGGGCCGGATCTGTCTTGAAAACTTTTTCTGAGCTTATTCCCGTATTCCCATCTTCGTCTGTCCATTTCCCAACATAGTAGTAGGTAGTATCGGGTTCAAGTCCTGACAATGTTATCTCATGGTCAATGACAGGAGCAGCAATTGAGGGCTCTTCCTCAAAAAATTCTCCTGATTTCTGACCGAAAGCAATTTTCGAATCAGCAGTACGGTCTGTAATCCAAGATATAGTTGCTCTTCTCGTAGTAATCGAATGAGCTTCTGGACCAGTCAATAATACAGGTGGTTCGGTATACTTCCCATCGGGATATTCGGAGTCGGTCTGTGATACGGCTGAACAGTTATTTGCGCTGTCACAAGACTTTACGCAATAATAAAATTGCTGCTGGGTGAGGTTTGTGTCAGCATAAGTTGTCCCGGAAATTGAGCCTATTTTTGTGAATGCTGCAAAATTGCTTGTGCAGGTTGTATTTACTGTTGATCGGTATACATTATAGTGTGCAATTCCTATACCCATATTCTCAGGCGGATCCCAGGAAACTGCGAGCTTCCAGTTTGCAGTCGATTTGATAGAAATATCTGACACGTCAGTACTTCTGGGTATTCCAGGTGCTGATCCGGAATAAGTGAAATCAACTGTTGCGTATGTGTCATAATTGATATTCAGTGCTTCATCCCTTGCCACGACATAAAAAGTATTTACTCCCGGCTGGGTAGCATATGCATCGGCTGCAAGGTTTGTTACTCCTGCTGGTGTGAAGTTGCAGGTTGTCCCCGAAGGTAATGTATTTACTGTGTAGCAATAAGTGATATTTGTTACCTGACCAATGTATGTTGCTGGAGGATTCCAGTCGAAACTATATGAATTTGCAGTATTGTTCTCAGGAGTAACGTATAGATTTTGAGGAGATGAAGGAGCAAAAGTATTTATCTTCAGTGCTCCTGAAACATATGTTGAGCTTATATTTCCGGCATTATCCAGTGTCCGGAAATAGATAATGTTTGATCCTTCTATAAGGGAGTCGTAGTCCGGTGGATCCTGAGTAGTGTATGATCCATCGTTGGCAAGCAGATCATCCAGATCCTGAGTGCCAGTATGACTGTCTCCATACCATACGCCGGATGAGCCTATCTTGTACTGTAAACCTGCCAGTCCGGAATGATTGTCAGATGGAGCATCACCTCCAGCTGTGGGCCAAGTGACGGTCGCTTCTTTTGTTGATATGAAATTTGAAGGTGTGGAGATATAGCCGGGGTTAGCTGGATTTGTATTATCAAACCTGAAACTGAACTCTTCAGGATCTCCTGTAAAAATATTTCCGAAGTTGTCAATAGCTTTCAGCTTAAAGTAGTAGGTATCGTTTGAAGAAGTAAGCCAGGGGCTGCCCTGTATAGATCCAAGTGAGAAGTCAACAGACTCTGAACCTAAGATAAACTGACAAGTAGAGCCTTCGGTTGAGACAGGACTGTTTCCGAGGATACCTTTCGCAGTTGAAGGATCACCGTCAGAATCGATTCCAAGATACAAACAATATCCTTTTAGACCCGACTGATAGTCGGCACCGGCTGTCCAGGTGAAGTATGGTTCTTCTCCATTTGTCCAGTCATCTGAGGTTACAACATCTCCTCCAGCCTCATGAAGCATTTGGATGTTTGTTCCGTTGAGCTCCGGTTCCTCGTTGTCAGACAGGTAGTTGATCGTAAAAGAATCTAATTGAGGATTTGTCAGTCCGTCAGAAGACGTTAGAACTGTTTTTACTTGGACGTATCTATAGCTGCCATCGCTTAGTCCAAGCGCTTCAAGCTCCGCCTTTGTTCTTGTAAAAGTGGTTCCGGAATTTGCAATTCCCAATGTAGCATATGACTCTAAGCTCAGGTCATCAGCAGTTTCGGCAACTCTCATTTGAAAGGTGACAGAAGAATTCACTCCTACGTTTGCAACAGTAGCTGAAAACGCTGTGGACGAATCTTCCCCATTACCCCAACCACCGTTCCAGATCAGATCAATAACGTTACTGTCTGCTGGCGATTCCCAAGATCCTGTAGGCGGAAGAGCAGATTCTTCTGTTCCAGTGAAGGATGTGGGTTCTGAGGTCATCCATTTCCTGACCCTGACGTTGTCAAATTCGTGTGTGCCGCTATAAAATGCCCACCCCGGTCTGACGTTGCTTTCAGTCGAATAAGATGATGTATAGGCAGTAGTCCAAGTCTCGCCACTATCTGTGCTGTAATCATAGTATGCTCCTCCGGTTTCTCGCATACGAACTCGGACATCGTAGTCTGTAGTTACTGTCCAATAGTGTCCCGTAGGTGAACCTCTGGATGAACCATCCTCATATATGCTTTGTAATACTGATGATGCACTTCCACTGCCATGGTTATAGTATGCATACACAAGGTTCGTATAACTTGTCCCGGCAGTGTTATCGTGCCAGCCTATCATCAAGGCATCATAACTTGCGTTGTTAATCATCCACTGATAATCCATTTCAAATGAGATATCTGATCTTGGAAAAGTGTTATCAGCATATACAGTTTTGTTCCAAGTATCATTTGATAATCTTGCGAACATTAGTTTTCCATTTGCAATGTAGATTTCTCCTGGAGGCACCTGATCGACAAGTGTCCATTTATCGTCATCAATTATTCCGCTTTCAAAGTCATCAAAAAGTAGAAAGACTTCTTCACCATTGGAGCCTGATGCAGCAGTTTCATTCCCGTAGTACATATAAATAGTGGTGTCTCCACTACCAGCTAGTGTGTCTATTTCGACCCAAGCTACTGCAGAATCAGAATCAATTCTTGACTGTAGCCAATAATCTAATTCTTCTCCCGAGTCGTTGGCGAAGCGAAGATCATCGAAATCACTTTGCATAGAAGTGTCATACTCTATATCAAGTCTAACCTGATAATTTGTTTGAACAGTTCCACTATTCGTTACTGTCACTTGTTTACGGAATTTCCAGTCTGTATCAAACCAACCTACACCTCCGTCACCCTGTAGTTGTAAAAATGCAGGATTACCCGACCCAGAGATTTCTAAGTCGGTTAGCGTTCCTTGCTCCCAATCGATTTCGGAATCTTTCGTTATAGAGGATTCAGTAGCAGCATATAATTTGGGGAAAATCTGGAAACAAGTATAGTAAGTTGCTATAGAAAATAGCACGGCAAATATGAGGAAAACTTTTTTATTAATTTTCAAATGTTTGAATTTTACAGTTCCCTTTAGAAGTGTGTTAACTTTTGATGTGATTTTCATTCGGACAGTACTTAGTTCAACTCTGCTTTTCTATATCCATTATTGAAGATTTTAGCTGTCTTGTCAAGATAAAATGAAATTGTAAATCTACCAAATCAGTAAGTGTTGAATATATGGAAGCTATTAACTATAATGTTTTGATAATTTGTTAGCGGATGCAGTTATGTCCAAGAAAACTAAGATCATTTTGATAATTATTGGGATTGTTTTGTTGTTAGGAATTTGTATTGTTTCCTGTATTGCTGTTTTTTCGATCATAATGTCTTCAACATACTCTAGTGGAAAAGAAATAAAGGAAGGAATTCTGACAGATGTATGCACTTCTCATGGCAACTTTGGCGATACTGAATACAAGGCTTGGTTTACTCAAGGATACAGAGAGGATGTTCATCTGCTTGAAGCGCAGGATATTATCAGTGATACCTTTCCAGACGACTTTGAATGTGCAGATTTGTCGACAGGAAACTTCTTTGATATGCTGACTTCCGGTCAATCTGTAAATGTGTCGATCGTGAATGGGGTGAGCCGTGCTACAATATCCATCCCAAAAGACGACAGTGAATTTGGTACCTTTGAGCTGAAAAAGGTTGGTACAGAGTGGGAGATAGATTCAGTTGCGGTGACGAAGTCGAGCGGAAAGTAGCACTATCTCAAAACTAAAAATTCAAAGTGCAAAGATTGCTGTCCGTCATCCGTGGACCTTATTTCGTAAAGGAACAGAGTGCCCAATTACCAACAAACATCGAAACATCTCCATTTTAGGGTATTGAATCATTTAAAGCGTCCTTCTCGGCAGAAGGTAGATGTATACTGCGCTTGCAGAACAGAGCAATGCCATGACGGTAAACATAGCATCAAATCCAAGATAAGTAACCAATAATCCTCCTGTAACCGCACCAAATGCAGTTGCGAAATAATAAAGGGCTTCCCAGGCTCCCCAGTCTTTTCCTGCTCTATTGCTATCCAGGTGCTGAGTATAAACAGCATCAAAGGGCGGAGAGTAAACAGCTCCCCCGATGCCGATTATTATCTGAACAATCAGCAGAGAAAGGATTGAATCAACAAATAAAAACATCAAAAATCCAAGCCCAGTAATGAAATAACCCAGTACAATAATTAGCTCTTTTTCTTTTGCCTTGTCTGTCAGATGCCCGACAGCGTATGTTACAATTCCTGAGACAAGTGAAAAGGCGGCGAAAATCAAACTGGCGTCTAGAAGATCTCCGCCGATTTCTTCAACGTATAGGGCATATATTGGCCCGAACATAGCACCCGCTATGAGGATCAGTGAGTTTGTAATCAGGAGAATCCTTACTTTTTTATTGAAATGTTTACTTACTTGAAATAATCTAATCATGTTTTACTTTTTTCACTATTATTTTCTTTTCGGCTTTGATGGTCGGGATTCTAAATAGTCCGATCGCGATCGACATCAGTATTACTTTCCACCAGGTATGGTCAAATGTAAACCAGTCCGGCAGGATTATTTGAGTACCCAAGAGTTTGGTATATCCCAGTACTAAGCCAAAGAACGGGTAGAACAAGCACATAAGGCCGCAGGTCATGACAATCAGAGCCTTGTATCCGATCTCGGCTACTTCTCCTACGATAAAGAGAATGAAACCAATGATGCCGGCGATAAGGATATCATTAAATGCTGAGTCGCTCAGAAGTACTGGCGGCTTGTCAAATCCAATCCACTCTATATGGCGTAAAAGGAGAATTACTACGGCAGTTACTATGAAGTTGATAAGAAGTCGGATGAGTGTTTTCATATAAAGTAGTTGCAAATATTTCTTTGGCATTTTAATATGTAGAAGAAAGGTAATCAAGTTAATAGGAAATAAGTTATTAGTAACAAATAATGGCAGAAGGGCACGAATTGTCAGATGACCTTACAAGAAAACTGACTGCACAAGAAAGAACTGGTTGTATGCCTCAAGGTTCGACTCTTGCTGATGCGGGGTTACCACTAGATATTTCTATTGACCTGGAAAGCAAAGATGCTAGGAGAGCCTTGCTTGCTATTGTTGGAGCATTTGCATTCTTAGATAAGGAAAAGAGAAGGCCCGCGATAAAAATACAAATGTGCTATGCGACAAAGACTGCAACTCAGACTTCAATTTCCAGAGTATTCGAAAAAGTCAAAGCGTACCTTACCTCTCATCCAGATGTTATGGCATATTTGAAGTATTTTTGGGAGCATTGTTATGGTAGGAACTTTGGGGGTATAGGGAAAAGAGGTTTTGTGGTGACCTATCCTGAATGGCTAGCAGATACGCGGGGCTCAGCAGACAGATCGTTGGCGAGGCCAACGGGAGATTCAGCGATTCCTTTAGCTCCTAAAGGTGGGGTGAGAACTTTTGGGTAAAGAGTTTTTGTTCAGCGCTGGGGCACTGAACTAGCTACTAAATGTAATCAAGTAACAAGGTAATTAGATAACTATGAACAAAGTTAAAATCGACGGGACAAAAGTTGCATATATTCGTGAGGGAAGAGGCAACAAACAGAAGCTTCTTATGCTGCATCCGCTTTTCGGCAATAATAAATATTATGAAGAATCTATCAAATATCTGAAGGATGATTTTGATATTCTAGCTCCAGACTTTCCCGGATTTGGACTCAGTGAAAAGTATAAGGACAGAGCTCACAATCTGGAGAATTACGTCGGTACAGTTGGGAAGTTATGCAAGTACTTGGACTTCAAATCTTTTCATTTGGCTGGTTCGTCGCTAGGAGCAATGTCATCAATCAAGTTCGCATCTATGTTTCCTGATTCTGTCAAAAGAATGGTAATCCAAGCTCCGCCTTATGACTCTTCAACGTATGATCTGAATCTTCGAGAAAAGCTTATGTCGAAGGCTGCAGGTTCGAAACCCTTGGTTGAGCGAGTCAATAAATTCTTCAGAAAAATGAAGATCAAAACATCACGAGATTCAGTGGTAAAATTCATGAGGTTCCTTGAAAGTCACTACCCGGATTTTGATGACGAGTACGGTGTCATTTACTACAGCTTCAAGACACTTGACCTCGATGCTGCTGCTGAGCTTTGGGCAAACATAGCTCATATTGATTTGACCGAGGAGGCAAAGAGCATCAAGTCACCAACGCTCATCATCATCGGAGACAAGGATGTCAGCATCAGGCCGAGCAGTATGAAAAGATTAAATAGACTCATAGAGAACTCTGAACTTGAAATTGTAAAAGGCGGCATTCACGCCTTGTTTCTTCAGCATCCGACAAAGATGGCGCTTATGACAAAGAACTTTCTTCTGAATAAATAGATATTTAGCTTTATTGGTTCAACACTGTGGTATTATCAGCTAATGAGAAGTTATAACTTGACAAGTAGTAATCTTGATATGAATTTACCGAAAAAAATAGATAACGAACTAAGAAAACTTATCTTTGAGTTGAGTACAAGACTAAAAGACAACTTAGTTGGTATTTATGTCTATGGGTCGCTTGTTCTTGGATGTTTCAGTAGTGATACTTCAGACGTTGATATTATAGTTGTAGTTAGACATAAAATAAAAGCGGATTTAAAGAAAGAATTGAATTTGGAAGTTATTTTACCAATTAGTGAAAGAATAAATAAAAGAGGGCTTGAGATTAGTTTCGTTTTGGAAAAAGAGATTAAAAAACTTACATATCCAACACCATTTGAGATGCATTTTTCAGAAAATTGGCGTAAAGGTGTCCTGAGCGGGGAAGTAGACTACGTTTCAGTAAAAAAGGATCCAAACTTACCAATACATTTTGCCCAGCTGGCAAGGTATGGAGTGTGTATTTTCGGTAAGTCTATAAAGAAAGTTTTCATTAATATCCCCAGAGCTCTATATTTGCTATCAGCTAAGTTTGATGCAAAAGAAATACTCGAAGATAAAAATGATCTTGGAAATAATAAAGTAGTTTATGGAATTCTCAACCTAATCAGAGTCGATGCTGTCATCAAGGATGACGCTTTCCTATCTAAGGCGGCTTCCTATATCTGGGCAAGGAAGAATATTCCTTCAAGCTACCATAGACTAATAAAGAGAGCCATGGATAGCTATATCAAAGCTAATAATATAAATGTCAATTTTTCCAAGAAGCAGGTGTCAGATTTTTACCGGTATATGAAATTGATGATATTCGAATAAAGAACCTCGGTTTCATTAGTTCAACGCTGGGCATTGAACCAGCTCTTGGTTTTAATAGTAATTTACTTTTTAAAATTTAAGAATGAAATGCAGTAACTGCAATATAGATATGGATATGGATAAAGGATACTATTCAGACGGCTACTGGATACAAAGCGAGTCTCTGGAGTCTTTTATAAAAGAGGGAAACTTGTACAAAAATCCAAAAGCTCCTGGATGGATGACTAAGAATGCAGAAAAATATCGAAGATATAGTGGAATTATGGCTCAAAATCAAAATATCTATGGTTTTATTTGTAATGATATTTTAAAAGGAAGAGCAGTTAGAGTGGAGGTGGTTGATGCGTATAGATGCAGCAAATGCGGGAAAATAGGACTTTTCTCGCGACTGGAAAACCTTGGAGAAGCTGAAAAATAATTACACTAGAATCTTTTTTCTTTTCGTCTATCTAAAACTTGTTCGATCATTTTTATCCAGGTATCGTTTCCTTGAGTTTCGCACTTTAGATGAAATTCTATACCCCAAAGTAAAACTGTTTCTATACCAATGTCCCCCACCCTTTTTAGATAATCTTTCACCATGTCCGGATTACAAGTTTTGTTCCCATAGGGATTCTTGAAATCAGGTTCTTTACCTTCCCAGGGTTCTGCCTGCAGTTCAGTTATCAAGCATTCTTTATCTTTGGACTTGATTTCATTCACTAGTCTGTCGAAGTACTTCCACGCCAGTTTTGAAGCTTTAAATGTTTTTGTACTGCCGAATAGAAAATGATCATGTATGACTGGAAATATATTTAGGCCAATTGCGTTTCCTAGGTCAGTCAATGTTTTCTTATACTTGTGTCGTCCTCGAAGATATTCAGCGATGATACCAGTAGTAGGAAGCCCCTGTGCGGTAAGTAAGATCGGGAGCTTAGTTTTTTCTCTAGCTTTCGAAATCTCCTCAGTCAATAAGACTTCTGAGAGTCTCCGCTTGTTTGGTCCAGATGGCAGAAATGGTTCGTTTTCGATTTGGATGTGGGTGATGTTAGAAAGGTGAGAATAGCGTTTGATACATGCATTGATAAATGAGAAGAGGGAATTTTTAAATTTAGGGTTATTGATAGTGAATTGGGTTATTAGGTTATTGGGGGTATAGTACTCCGGCCACTGAGGGCTTTTCATGCCCGTGGCAAGAATTGTGGGTATTTTATTTCTGTTAAGGTACTCGAAGATGTGATCATACTCGGTCCAGTTATAGTTTCCCTGTTTTAAATTTTGATCTTTTAGTTTTCTCGCCATAGGCTGGTCCGCCTTTGGCGGAGAGTTATTACATACTTTGTTCCACTTGATACCAATTCGTATAGGTGATAAACCCAGATCAATAATTCTCTCCAGAGATTTCTTGCAATTCAGTCCCCAGTTTTGTGCCCTCTCGAGGTCAAAGGTGGTGCCGATTTTCATGGGTAGTGTTTTAGATCATGTAGTCTATTGTATTTGTAATCGTGATGTTAGGCAATAGGAGCTAATGTGGAGAAAGGAAATGGACTTTCTGTTAGGGGTTTTGCTTATGAAAAGTTTTATATTTATCCTAATACGACCCAGCTGTTTTATCCCAGAAATCCAGCACTTCTTCAGTCCTCTCAGTCACGAATTCATTCGGCCTTTGTTTCTTCCCTATTGTAACTAAAAGATTTGAGATCGGCCTTTCAAGTTTCCAGGTACCATTTTTCAATTGCTTTGACTTTAGAAGCCGAATTGCTTTATTCATACTTTTGTCTTTTTTGCCCTCGCGTGTCAGAAGCCACAGGATTTCTAGAAAGTCCGATTGATACATATTTGGAAATGTTAGTCTTGAGATCAGTGAATGTAAAAATCTGCTTTTCTTTTTTGAGCTGTAACAGACTTCATGATCGAAAATAAATCCGATACTCTTCCTCATTAACCTGTGTGAATCCTTAGTTCTTTCAGATAGTGGAATGAACGAAAGTCCTTTTAAAAGTTTTGTCACTCCCCAGTAGCAGGTATGTTTGCCGAAACAGCGATCGGTTCTTCCGGCATAAGGAAACTTTTCCGGGGTCTTGAAGTCGCCGTCATCAAAGCGCTGATACTTTTCAAAAAACTTGATGACATTCTCTATTTTCTTTGTCATCTTTCCTCCAAAGTAGAAGTGAATGTATAGAATATTTCCGTGCAAGCATGGGCTTGGTTCGTGCGCCCCATAGGCATTTTCGCTCCAGCCGAAGAGTCCGTATTCCTTCTTGTACATATCTTTTAGAATTATTTTTAAAGCCTTCTTTGCACGTTTATCTTTTGGATCACATTTGAGATCGGCAAGAGTGATCAGTGTCCAGAGAGTTGATTTGTATTTAGGCAAATAGTGTTTGTATTGAGGCTTCTTTTTTGCTTTTTGTATATCATATCCCCATCTGCCTAAACGATCTTGTTTGGCGAGGATGTGTTTGATAAGTTTGGTGCGTTTTAGTTCCAATGTCTTTTGTATGTTTAAAGAAATGTTCATTTTTTGTACATTAAGTACAATTAGTACATTACGTAACTACTTGGATTTTATCAATTTATAGAGGATAAAGCTATGATTTGTAGGTAAGTACCTCATTGATTTTCCTGGGCGATATTGTAAGGATTGTGTGAGAATTAATGGTTCCAGTATTGAACGCCTAAGAGAGCTCATTATGCGAGTGGATGTAGCATCAAAGAAGTAGGACAATACTATAAATTCAGTAATTGACAATATTTTCATTAACCATTCTCTTTTACCTCTTCGATCTTTACTCTGCTTGCTTCCAACTCATCTCTTATCTCCTTTATCAGTTTCGCAGCTTTTTTGTATTCCTCTATCCCCTCCTCTATTCCGACGTCTCCCTTTTCAAATTCTTTTACTATTTTTTCCAGTTCTTCAAGCTTGATATTAATTTTTTCCTTTTTTGTCTGAGTCATGTTTGTGGGGGTTAATATATAATATTTTAGAATCAAATGAGCCATTGGTCATGATTGTTTTTATGGTTTCACTTGTTTTCAATTTCTTAACTGATTTGATTTGCCTGCCTGCTTTTTGAATTATAGCAAAACCGCGTTTCAAGATATTTTGCATGTCAAATGATGCAAGAATTCTTTCTAGAGATGCAACTTTTTCCGAGTAGCCTGTCAGAAGCTGGTCCAGATGAAGGTTTAATGAACTTTGGAGTGAATCAACTTTATTACCGCTGTCAGTAAGTGTTCCGTTTAGATGCTCAAGCATAGCGTCAGTTTTCTCAGAAAGAGAATCGATGAATCGCTGGTTTTGGTCAAGGATATAGTAAGCAGCTTGAGAAGGTGTGGATGCACGGATGTCTGCAATAAAATCAGCGATGCTTTCGTCTTTCTCATGACCGACGCCTGCTATCACAAGCTTTGGTGAGGCAAATATTGTACGAGCCAATTCTTCATCATTGAAACTTTTCAGGTCTTCGAGGCTTCCTCCTCCGCGAGTGAGTACTACGAGATCTACATCAGTATTCTGAAGAGAAGTTAACGCTTTTCGAATTTCCTTTGCGGACTTGTCACCTTGAACAAGTACCGGGTAATAATCAACCTCAACACTGCTCCTGTGTTCTTCTAGAATTTTCACAAAGTCAGAATAAGCAGCAGAATCTTTACCTGTCAGGAGTGCTATTCTGGTAATAAACATTGGCAGCTCCTGCTTGTGCTCCTCGGCAAACAAGCCTTCTCCTTCTAATTTCTCTTTTAATTTCTGATAGGCGATTGCCAGTGACCCTTCACCGACAGGTTCGATGGAAACAGCAGAAAATGTAAATGAACCATAAGGTACATAGAGGTCAGCAGTTCCTTTCACGATAACATCCATATCTTTTTCCACGAGATCAACACCTTTGATGTTTGGAGCATAACCGCCTACACGCAGGTTTGCCTTGTCGTCTGAAAGTGTGAGATACAAACCTTTGTTTGGAGTAACTCGAAATTCAGTGATTTCTCCCTTTATCTGAAATGTCCCCAGATTAGTTAAAATATCCTTGATGAGAGAATTAAATTCTGAAACTGAGATTATTTGGTTTGACAGGTCAGGTTGCATCATGAGTAACATTACTTTATTCTATCAATCTGAATTATAGAGAATAATTGTTTGAAAGGGAAACTTGACAATTCAAAGAAGTCATGTTAATTTATCTTTGGTAGATACTTATTGAAAGACTAGAGTGCGAGGATGGAAGCTTTAGCTTGGAATTTTTTCTGTAAAGATTAAATTCTGACTCCTCGAAAGTAGATAAGTGTCTACCATTTTTTTTTGCTAATTTCTCAACCGTATCTGATCAATCTTCGACAGATCCCATGCAGTTATCAATCCGAGCATTTTATCTTCCCGCTTTCCTGTCTCAGTGACAAATACCACTCCTAGACGCGAATTTTCAAGCTCAGCTTCTGAAAAAGTTTTTGTTTGAAACATAGTTCGAATGTTGTATGAAGCTTCATACAAGGGGACGAAAGCCCAGCCGGCAGTGATAGGCTTTTTCACATATTCGAGAATGTCTCCGACAGCTGCCGAATCATCAATTGACAACTTTTCTGATTTTGCAATGATTGTCAGAAGAACTCTCTCCGAAAAAACTCCGATGAAGTTTTGGAGATTTTCTTTATCCTCAAAAACCGGAACAAAAGTGTAGATATTCTCAGACATAGTCTGAACGATATCTAGTACTTTATCATCAGGACAACATGCAAATATCTGTGTTGAAGCGATATCCAGCGCTGTTTGCGGTTCTTTGATGAGTGTGACAAGTGCCTTGACACGTTCGAGGTATTCATCGGTAGGAACAGCAATTTCTCCTCGAAACGTTTCCTGGTGGACAAGGACATTTCGAAAATCATGTACTAGCCGAAGGTCGTTTTTAATTTTCTGATATTCAGGAAATCTACTTACAAATTTGTTTATCTTCTGCACAAAGGAAAGACGTTTTGGTTCTTTGATTCTTTGTGACAGGAGTTCGTCGAGGTTGTTGTAGAGAATTCGGAATTTCTTGATGTTTTCTGTGTTCATATTGAAAATGGATAAATTTAACATGTAATATTGTAACAGATTTTGATTCTCGCTTGTATTTGATAAATCAATTATACAAAATATAAATTGCCATCTATCCTATAGGTTGCTATACTTGAAAGATAGTTATTAGATAGTAGAAATGTCTGAGGAGGGGCTTACTGAGATCTCTTGTAATGGAGATGTAAGAGATCTAGCTATACTAATTTGTACCGAATCCAGTAGTACTGATGAGGTGTCTGTTGGTGTGTGGCCTACAAGAATATCTATGATAAATGCTTCTGCTCTCCGGGCTGATAGGACATTTGTTCCAGAACATTACTTTGGTTTGTTTAAGCAGATTGAGTTTTACGCCGATGGTTTGATGATTTCATACAAGGTATTATGGTTAGACGAGTGTGATTGTCTGGCAGATATGAAGCTGGTTCTTGGAGGTGACAAACGAGAGGCTGAAGTTAAGCTTGCGGTAAAGAGGCTTGCTTGCGCGGATTTATATGCAAGGTTTGCCGGAAATCATAGTGTCGATGGACAATTAGCAAGAATTCGCGTTGCTCTCTATGAGAAGTTTCTAATGACTCGCTTCATTGTCTCTGAGGGTGGGTCTGAAAGCAGTAACTTATATGTGAGTGATTTGAAAGCTCGAGGGATTAAAAAGCGTAACATCTGTACTGGAGAAATGAATCCGAGGTTATTTTTTCTGGCAGGTGAAGTTGCCAGCTGGGGGATGAGGATGAGGACTTTCTCTCATTTGATGATGAAAGTTGTCCGGCGAGGCTAGCTTTTAAAACTTTTTATCATGAGATCTACTTTACTCTCAGCCTCCTTTTTTAGATAATACCGGTGAATCTCTTCTTCAATTTTATCCTCCAAAAGTTCCAAGTCAATAAGTTTTTGCAAATGTGTGTGCACATCCTCTGGATCCATGTTTAATTTTCGAACCAGATCTCCCTGTGTGAGGGCTTCATCATTAAATGCCTGTAGGATAGTTATTCTTGTTCTTATTATTGTATCCATGATTTATAAGTGTAAGAAATAACAAAAAAAGAGACCCCCGAAGGAGTCTCTACTATTTTGACTATCTAAATATGAAACAGATTTTTGAAATTTGTGTGATCATATATGGCGATTATATCACCAACAAAGGTGTTATGTCAACAAATAAAGTGTACTCATCGGGAAGATATTACCCACCTAAGACTTGCAAAGGAATGGAGCCAGGTGAGAGAATTGGGTAATACTTTACATTACCAATGTCTCAACCATGACTCCAATCATATCTTACAAAAATTACATAAAAAACGCTA
>JAHIVN010000090.1 GCA_018816645.1 Patescibacteria group bacterium
AAAAAAATCCGAATCTAGATAAACGGCTGTTGATGATTCCACCTGTTGACCTGGATGTTATGAGTAATATTTATATCAATAATTTAACTCAGGGGGGTAACAATGTCTTGACCAATCCCTTACAGCTAGCGCTGGTTTGTCTTTGACAAATATTGGCATTTATGTTACATTTCAAGATATGAGGAAGTTTATCATCTTTTCCGTTATAATAACACTTGCCATTTACGGCTGTTCTACCTTACCAAAAAAGAAGGTTGCACTCACCCATGGCATGAGCCAAGAAGAAGTTATTGCCGCCTGGGCAAATCCAGGCAAAAAAGTAAGTGTGGGGGCTACGTCCGAAGGTTACCCGGTAGAAGTCTGGGAATATGATAAAGCTACACTCTCCTGGCTTAAGAAAACCGATTATTTCATCCTCATCTTTGTTGACGGCGAACTTTATAGCTGGGCAGACAATGACCCGTCTTTTGCTGTTTCAGAACTTACTGAATTAGGTGTTTTAAAGCAGGAATATATTGACTTCGGATTACAAGATTATCAACGTAGACTCAGAGAAAGTGCCGAACAGGCAGAGCAGACAAGAAAAACAATGGAAACTTTAAGATCTTATCAGAATTACAAAAATACACAAATGCAAATTCAAAACCAGCAACGAATGAGAATATTTCAGCAACCTCCTCTAAATACTACCCCTCTACGCGCACCAAATCGGACCAACCGACAATAAAATTTATATCGCCTGCTCAATAAAGGCTATATTTTGACCAGCTACCTGTTTTTTGTCTATCTTTTCTGCCTGCGAACCAGCTGTTTGCAATTTCTTTTTAACAAAGTTTTCAGTTAATTTTCTGGCTGTGTCTACCTCAACAACAATACCACGTTCTTCCAAAAGCTTATTGCGAATTTTCCAGTAAAATTCTTTCGCTCCCTTTTTCCCCATTGACTTTGCAAATTGCTCCTTGTCTTCCTGCCACATTTTCTCAAGCATATCCCATAGCTGTAATTTTTTATACCCTGCTGCTGGGATGAGAATAGACAACGGATACTTCTTCCCCTGAAATATTATTTCTTTCTTCTCTTTTAACAACTTGGTCACTGTCCCGCCATCAATATCTGTCTGATTAGCAATGTCCGTTTTGGTTAAAGGCTCTAAATCTTCGATTTCGCCTGTTTTTAAATACTCCTGTTGCTCTTCAATAATCGTCTTTTCTATCTCTTCCATACGTAAAATACTGGTTATACCAGGAAGTGACCTTGGGGAAACATTATTTTGTTTTCGTTCTAAAGCAGCAATTATATTGTCAAACTTAATTTCTAAACTCATAAATTCTAATCCCTGACATTGCGCCATTTCATCAATCATTTCTGGAGAATCTGTCTTACGAATATCTCCTTGTTTGAATTTTCTATACTGGTTCCATCGTTCATGTAATTTGGCACCAATATATTTTCGTGCATATTCAGGCGCTTGTATCCGGATTCTTTCTAAATTAAGACGAGAAGTATGTCCGCGTTTATTAATTTCTTCGATTGCATTAGTAAGCAGAGAATTTAAGTGTTTAGCAAAATCAACAAAAGTCCCTTTTGCCGGAGACCAGTTCTCTACTTCATAGCCAATAATCCTAAATGCGCTCTCTAAAAGCTGCTCTGCTTCTTTATTCAATCTTTCATATATATATAATATCAGGACTAGTTCTTTTGGCCACTCAAATGAATCCACCATCTCTTTGGCCATTTTATATTCTTCTAATAGCCCCTGTTTCTGTTTATATTCAGAATATCCCTGACTATCTTCGATTTTTTTCGGCAACCTTTTATTTACATAAGTAATAACGTTAGCGAATTTTTGAGGATTATATTTCTCCAAAAATTTAATATATTTTTTTGTCTTCCCTTCTTTGGCCGCGATCGCAAACTCAAGCAAAGTTGCCTGATGATGGTCGCCCAATAACTCATGACCCCGTTCATGTATAGCCACATATTCGAGATATTCTTCCGGAGTAAATTCTTCGGGGAAAGAAGCAGCATCAACCATAAGAAAGTAACGCTTTGCACTTTCGCTGTAATGAGCAAGTCCGCAATCTCGCCTCATTATATCTTTAAAGGTTGTATCATCTCCGTAATCCTTTTCCATAATTACGGCATATTCAAAATAAAAACCGTGTTTTCTGTACCATTTAATGCGTTTTTCTTCACGCGCGCTTTCCCAAATATGCTCAAACTCATCTTCTGCAAATCCCTCCTCATATTCGAATTCTAGTGTAACCAGCTCTAAACTTGACCGTGTAAAAGCATCTATTTGTTTGAACTTTCGCCAAGCAGGCGGAATTCGTCTTTCCAAAGAATCATATTCATCTTCTGTGGCTAATTGCTGTAACATTCTAATTTCCTGCGCTAGTTGCATTTCTAATTTCTGCTCAAGTGTAAGAACCTGTGTTTGTACTAAGCTCATTGTCATGCCAATCATATCTGTTTCACAAAAAAAGGCGGATTCTTTCTCATCATGAGATTTACACAAGCGTGTAAGTATATTAAATAATTCTACGCTATGTTTAATT
>JAHIVN010000091.1 GCA_018816645.1 Patescibacteria group bacterium
AAAAGCTGAACGCTGAATTTGAAAAGAATGTTAAGGCATTTGGGATAGAAGCAAAATTCACCACAAGCCCTGATCTGCAAGCATATGATACTATAATACTTGCAACAACAACCAAAGATTATTGTCTCACCAAGCCAGCGTTCGAAAAAATGAAGCCAGGAACCTGCATAGTTTCGCTTTGCACAACATCAGCAGCTGGAGAGATAGAACCGGCATGCTACGGGCTGGAAAATGTTCGGGTTTTCCTTGATTATGAGGACTCCAAAACATTTACCAGTGAAATGAAAGAAGCTAATGAGAAGGGGTACTTGGAAAATGTTAGTTATTTCGCCGATGTGCTAAAGAATAAAATAGAGAAGAGCAGTGATAAGATTAATCTTATCCGTCTAACTGGCACTCCAATGCAAAATATAGCTGTAATTGAGATGATGCTGGAAAAAGAGAAAATCAGTCTTTGAGGTGAACAACCATTTTAATTCGCTTTACGTCTGATACTACTTGTTCAAGCTTCTTGTAACGGAGATTATGCTCAGTGTCCAGTTCATTTCTAATTGCAATATAATCATCCTTCAATTGATTTATATCTTTGGCTATTGGATCAATTTTGAATTCTATCAATTTTGCAACTTGTTTCTTTGTCGTCATCACTTCACAAATAAACTCAAGTCTTTGTGTTATCCTACTATCAAGAAGTTTCTTCATTTTAAGCAAATAGGCTTTATCAGCCTTTTGGTCAAGCTTAAGCATGATTTCATCCTTAGCTTGATTTACGGATTCGCCTATAAGTCTAGAAATATTTACTAGATCTTTCTGAGTTAGCATTATTATAGAATAACATTACATACTTCTACCAAGTAATTAAACTTAAGTCAAAAAACTCTGAGTAATGCATTTGAACCAAAACGAAAAAACATTTTCAGTATCTGAGAGGAATTACTGGATTTCATAAGTATAGAAAGAAAACCACTAACCCTAAACCTTTAATCCGTAGGCCCACTAGGTTGCTGCATGCTGTTAGCTGTTAGCTACTCACTCCCTTTTCTTATTTTTTCAATAATACTCCGGATATTCCCCTCGAAATCCCAATAAGTTAACGACTTTTCCGAAAAAGGATTCGCATGAACGTGCCACACACCTCTTGGTTTAAGGACTAGAGTCGTTCCTTCTTCAAGAGTTACAACTCTTCCCCTTTCTATATCCCAGATTGCTATACTGCATTTGCCTTTGACCTGGGTTAGTTTTTCGATTCCTGTGGGACGGTTGTGAATAGCCAGAGAAGAGAAGGGGTTAAGCCCAACGTAGCCGACACTTTGCTCCTTGGTAGAAGGACCCTGATACATGTAGCCTTCGGGTATTTTGATTTTTTGACACTGCTTGATGTCATACATAGAAGTATTTTACTATACGAAGATTTTAAAACAAAGTGAAAAAGGGATCTTCAAACATGCACTTACAAGGCTCGTTCTCCTTTTTACTACTCGCTATTCGTTATCTGCTGCTCGTTGTCAGCTATTTAACTAATCATATTTATTGTGGTATGATTAGGTATGAATAATAAAAAAATTATTAAAAAAGAATCAAAGTCTAAAAAGAATACGAAACCTAATCCAAGAAATCCAAAAGACAGAAGGGATTTAGCAAGAATATCAATCCAGAAGACAGTTGAAAAATACCCCACATTACTAAAGATGTTAGGGACAGAGTAAATATGTCTTTTTTCCTAAACATAAAGGATATTGAAAATCTTTGCTATGATTATGCTAAAACTCATTTCGGGAAGTATGAACCAATTCCACCCTTCAATGATAGATACCCTGAAAAGTTAGAGACCGCATTAGCTATTACCAGTCGTGAAATAGGCGGGGTACTTATGTATAAATCACTCTACGAGCAAGCCGCTGTATTATTTTACGAAATGATAAAGCTACACCCATTCGTAAATGGTAATAAAAGGATAGCCTTTGTTTCCCTAGTCTTTTTCCTGTTCTTAAATGGAGTATTTCTTGATGCAGATAATGTTATCCTCTACAAGAAATCTAAAAAGGTAGCCGATTCAGATCCAAAAAGCCGTAAAGAAATCGTTGCTATGCTCTTAAAATTTATAGCCAATAATTCAACACCATTTGATCTAGCAAAGACTCTTCATGAATACAGGAATAATATTATTCGCAGTAAGAAAAAAGCAGTCTAAAGTTCTATGAATCATTAAATACTTATATCAAGACTGAGTATCAATAATCCCTTATTACTATATCTAATAGACAATATCTCTATCCGCTATAATCATCCAGCTTTTCCATCACCTCTACCTCCTGTTCCAATGTCTCATCTCCTAGAAAATTCATTTCCTGTTTAAAGTAAGCTTCGAATTTTTTGATGAAGTCCTTGTAGACAGCTGCTACCTGCAAAGGAATGGACTGCCGTTCCCACTGGCCAAGCTCAACATCTGCCGGAACACTGATACCTATCTCCTCTGTGACTCGAGGATTTGCGACATCTGCCTTTCGGGAATAAGCTTCACGCTCATCTATCACCCAATTCTTCATGAGATCTGCATATCTTGATAAGAGTACACCTTTACGAATTCCTAGGTTCTGATAATAATCAGCTTTTTCGTTCCCAAACACGATCTCCTGTTCATCACCATCTGCTTTCCCCTCGCGGTCTTCATAGGAGCTCTTTAGCGAAAGACTATAATTATTAGAAATTTTTCTAAGCTTCAGAATTATAATACCTCCCTTTATCTCACCCTCAACAGTTCTGGAAGGGAAGAGGGTATTTACTTTCATGATCTCTCCTGTTGCCTCATTTGCCTCTGGTGAGCCGTAGACTTTTTGGATATCGAACCCCTCCGCGTCTAACTGAAGGAAGAGATTAAATACCAGAGGCGTCACCATATATTCAAAGCCTTCATCCATTCTTTCTTTAAATTCTTTTGAAGAATGTACTGAGTAATAATTTGCACCCCGGATCTTTGTAAGGCTTTCTATCAGCTCTGTATTGAAGTCAACCCCTATACCTATAAAAGTCGTGTAAATTTTGTTTTCAGCATTTTTCTGTGTCATCCCCAATAATCCGGCTTCACTGGTATCACCGGTATTCGGCATGGCGTCTGTCAGAAATATTACTCTGTTCTCATATCCAGTTTGATCAACATCTAGAAATTCATCAAATAACTTCGTTCCCTTTTCCAAGCCTGCCTCCATATTTGTACTGCCTCTTGGGGTCAATTCTAAAATATGATTCTTGATTGCCGTCATATCGGTTTTACCGGTATATGAGAGTTTCTTGCCGAGATATGCATTTTCATCAAATAACACCATCCCAAATCTATCTTCTTCATTCAGATGACCCAGCAGAGCGACTACAGATTCGTTTGCAATCTGCATCTTTATTTTATCACTATCCTCATCTTGCTCCCTCTCTTGTTCATTTCCAAACTGATCATAGTAGTAACTGCTAAATTGAGAACTCATAGATCCTGAGATATCGAGTACGACAACTAGATTGAGTTTCTTCCTTTGAAAATCGCTTTCTTTTATCCCAGAGTTTAGACCTACCGACAGATAATAATCTGTCTCGTCAGAAATCGGATCCCGGCTCAGCGCATAGCTGTATGATGGGCAGAAGAGCTTTTCACAAATTTCAATCTTTCCAGTGTCAAAGAAATAGTCATAAAAAAGCCCTTCGTATGTGATTTCTGTTGGTATCGGAAGATAGTCATTCTCTATGTTTTCTCGGAAGTTGTTTATATCCTTAGCCCCACCAACTGAGTAGCCTAGCTCTTCACTTGAAGTCTTACTATCAAAGGCAATGTTCGGCATCACACCGGTAACAGATGTAGGTCCAGGAATAGTAGACCCGCCACCAGGTGCAACATTGATGGCAGCATCATACACAGTTGAGCCACCAAGAAGTGAAAAAATAATCATGACTGGTAACAATAGAGCAAAGCCCCCCTGTATCAAAGCCGTAATTCCCAATCGAAACTTCCTCCAGAAGAAAAGTGTCTTTTGGTCCCGAAGTTTAGCTATAATAGCTTTAAGAATTATTATAAGTAAATACAGACCTCCCAGCAAACTAACTATTCCAAGAGTGCAGAGTAGAACCAATCCGCCGACTGGAACCGAAAGAACACCGGTAATGATAAGGGTAGCGAATAGTATATTAATCAATGCAAAAATCCCAAGAATCCGAGAGGTTGAG
>JAHIVN010000092.1 GCA_018816645.1 Patescibacteria group bacterium
TAAGCCGGGAAAATAGGCCAATGATCCAAGCAGAATACCGCCGGCAAGAAAATCTAATTGATCAAAGGGTATCCAAGATTTGCCTCTTTCTAGTCCAAGTCTTCTCTTGATTAAGCTTTTTACTAAATCACCTAGTAGTGCACCTAGGCTCAATAACATTCCTGTTATCAAGAAGTCTCGAAGAGTGTAGCTATTGAAAGCTGTAGCATATGTAAAGTGAGAGCGTGTTGCAATAAAATACTGGAGGATAGCAAATAATGACCCTGATAAGGTTCCAAAGATCAGTCCTGGATAAGTCTTTCCATTACCCAATATCCTTTTGTCCTTCCAGCCGAGACCAAAATCGACAGGAGTTCTCCATTTTTTCAACACTGGAATAGACATTGTTAAGGTGGCACTAGAATTGGCAATGTACGCCGGCAAAATATAGAACAGTGCCTCAAGTAGTATGCGGAGCATATTTCACTTTTTCAAATCTAAACTCATTGCACTTATCTCGCAAGTCAGCGTTTCAGATACTTATCGGTTACTTCTCTATCGCCAATTAACCTGCATTCCCTTGAACTCTGAATTCTCTAATAACAGTTACCCTGACTGTTCCAGGGTACTGCTGAGTCTTCTCGATTTCCTTTGAGATCTTGTGAGCAAGCACTTCAGCGTCATTATCATCTGAATCCTCGGGCTTAAGTATCACCCGGATCTCTCTGCCTGCATGTATGGCATAAGCCTCTTTCACTTCTTTGTGCTTATTTGCTATGTCTTCGAGGGCTCTGATGCGTTTAACGTATTCTTCGTAGTTGTCTCTTCGTGCACCAGGCCTTGCCCCCGAAATCGCATCAGCTATGGCGACGATTATTGCCTCAATAGATTTAGCCTCAATATCACCATGATGTGCCTCTGCGGCATTTGCTAATTTTTCATCACGTAAGTACTTTCTGATTATTTCTCCGGATATCATGTGATGGGGCTTGCCCTCGACCTCGTGTACTATGACTTTCCCTATGTCGTGAAGTAAGCAGGCCTTTTTTACTAGGTTGACATCTGCATTAAGCTCGATTGCAAGTTCTGTTCCAAGCTTAATCACTTCCAATGTATGCTTGATTAGGTTTTGTCCGTAGCTGTATCGATATTTAAAACGCCCTAAAAGGCGGATGATTTCAACAGGCATAGTCGGGAATCCGGCATCATATGCCAGCTTTTCCCCGGTTTTCTTAATCTCCCGTGCAATATCCCTTTTGACCTTCATGATAGTTTCTTCAACTGTTCCAGGATGGACTCTTCCGTCTTTGAGGAGTTTTTGAAGTGCAATTGATGCGACTTCTCTTCTCACAGGGTCAAAACAGGATAGTGTAACAGCTTCAGGAGATTCATCAACAATGATATCAACACCAGTTAGCTTTTCAAATGTTCGGATGTTTCTCCCTTCTTTTCCAATAATTTTTCCCTTAAGCTCTTCACTTTCAATGTCGATGGTTGTGGTTGTTGTTTCGGCCACATAATCAGTGGCTGATTTCTGCATAGCATCAACTAAAATCCACCTCGACTTCTCTTCTGCGGTTTGCTGAGCCTCTATTTCAGAAGATTTAACTTTCTTTGCGATATCCTCCTTCAATTCTTCTTCAACCTCAGTCAGGAGCTTCTTCTGTGCGGTTTCTTTGTCCATTTCCGCGATTTTCTCCAGACTTGTGGTTAGTTTACTTCTGAGGCCTTTTACATCTTTCTTGGCTTGTTCAATAGATCTTCTCTGTCTCTCGAGTTCATCGTGTTCAGTATCAACTGCACTCTCACGCTGGGAAATTTTCTGTTCTCGTAAGTCGATTCTTTTTTCTCTTTCATCTATCTCGTCATAAAGGTCTTTTATCTTTTTCTCTGCCTTGGATTTCTCTTCCAGGGCTTCGTTTTTAGACTTTAAGAGAATATTCCTGGCCTTATCGCTTGCTTTTGCAATAGCATCTTCTTCGGAGAGATGTGTTTCCTTTTGTACTTTGACTTTTGCTTTGAGTTTTTTGTTTGTCTGAACCAGGTAAAATGATATACCTATCCCAGATACTCCAATAAGCAAAGATATTAGTGTTGGAACTGTCATCTTGCTTGAATTAAAATATAATTTTTGTGGAAATAACGTAGAGGGCTAAACCTATGTATAGTTTACATACTGTTCAAGTTTTTGCTTGAAGATATGTAATATCATCAGATAACTTTGATTTTATGCATATTTTATTTAAATTAGCGATTCTAATATTCATAATTTCTGACAATACCCATTAACATTATTCCTGATTTTTACATGATACTTTTTTATACTTAAATTTGCAAGTTTTCGCTGAAACCATTTAAAATGCAAAGCTTTTTATAGTTAAATGTTTTTTTACAAAATATTTAGAATAGCTCGACAAATACTTTTTAATTGTTGATAATTAGTTCATTCATTGTACACTAGTAGTGTATTTATGTACTTTTGCAAGCTAACATCCAACTATTCTACAAAGTCTTTCCTCCCATTCCTTATTTTGCAAACAAAAGGAGAAAAATTTTCGAGAGAAATCAATGTTTCCAGTAATACGATAGTTGTGCAGATAACAAACTAACGTGATTCACCCCAACCCCATATATTTCAATCAATTTGCAGAGACTTGAGGTTGAATATTATGAGATCTTGAAACTGCTAAACAGCTAGTTGTTGCTGGCTCTTGATGGAATAAGTTGCTGATGTTATAGCCCAAGTCTGTTTTGAGAAGCTCTTGGTTGTATTTCGAATAAGACGTCTTGATTAAGTGACGCAGAATCTACTCAAACTCATTTGACTAGATTTTTGGAACAAGGATTTAATATAATTAAAGATAATTAAACTTTTCTATGTTGGTCATGCACAAACACCAATTAAAAATTCTCAATAAACTTCTTTACAGGGATGAGGGGAGATTTTCTGATCTTAAAGACACAGCGCTCAGTTCAGAACATTTTACCTATCATTTGAGCCAACTTGTAGATAAGGGGTTTGTCGTAAAGGTAGGAAATCTTTATCAGCTTACAGATAAAGGCAAAGATTTTGTTGGAAAGCTGGATGAGATAACTTTAGAAGAGGAGAAGGGGCCAAAGGTTAGTGTTCTTATCTTTGTAAGAAAGAGAACCAATGGGGGCAGCTATGAATATCTTATGTCAAAAAGAATGAAACGGCCTTACTTGGGGAAGATCGGTGGAATTACTGGGAAGGTAAGATTTGGGGAAACCTTTTACGAGGCAGCAGCAAGAGAACTGTTGGAAGAAACAGGTTTGAAGGCAGGTTTAAAGTTGTGTCATGTTTACCATAAAGTAAGAAAGAACAGAAAGGGAACACCCCTTCAGGACAGCATTTTTTTAATATTTTTAGGGGAGTCTCCAGAAGGCGAACTTTGCTTATCAAAGGAGGCAGAATTACTGTGGATCGAAAAGAAGGATTTATTTACTAGGGACGATCTTTTTGATGACTTGAAGGGCAAATGGAAATTGACAGGTAACGAAAAAACAATGAAGATAGTTGAGGATGTTGGTAGTGCAGAAGGTTTTTAGAAGTTAGTCGAATATATCGTTCAACTTCTGAAGAATCTTATCGATGAAGCCTTCTTTTCGAGTGCTTTGAGTAGTTGGGTATACTTGCTGATCCTGACCCGCTGAGGGTTGAGTTTGCAGTTCTGGGGAATTTTGCTCTGTTGACTCTAAAATTGCTGCAGGTCTACCTTGTTGTAGGTTGTGAATTGAACGGTTCTTTTGATCGATTAGTTCATTTTGCTTTTTAACGATCTCATCTTTATCTCTAAGTTGTGTTTCCATTCTCTGTTTTTCTATTTTCAAGGTGTCATATTCAGGTTTTATCTTTTTATATTCTTGGCTTTCATTTACCATATCTACATGTTCTTGAGATTCAACTAATCTTTTGCTCATCTGGTCTTCGTTAAGTCCAAGATTTAGAAAGTAATTTAAGTCCTGCTCTCCAACTTTTCGGCCTAGAACTTGCTGGTACTTTTCTTCGACCATCCTCTTTCTTTCCTCTCGACTTAGTGTCTTGCTTCCTCCCCAAGGTGCATTTGGTGTACCAAGCGAACTAGAAACTCTGGGAGATGGCATCTGAGGAGTTTGCATGCCAAATGATTGTGAGGACAATTCGCTGCCAATGGGATCATCATAATATGGAGTGTCGATATTTTGTACGGGAGCTTTTGTTTGACTCTCGGAGATTCCGAAGAACTTCATAATACCTCTCACAACACCTTTTGCTAACTGGTTGAGTTTTTCTTCATCTCTTAAGAATGCTTGATCTGCTGGATTGTCTATGTAGAGACATTCAATCAGCGAACTGGTAGGCTTAACCTTATTTAGGAAGGCTAAAGTTTGTAAAGGATGCTGGAATTCGCTGTTTACTCCTTGGCTAGATAATATTGTTTCTGCGCAAGCCGCGGTTACGATTTCTTCGGTGAGCTTTTTCGAACTGTTTTCTTCGTTTCCTTTGTACCAGCCTTCTATACCTGTTTTCCCGCCATCATTTATGTGGATCTCAATGCAGACATCCTCGGTTTCCTCACTATAACCAGTTTTGTTAATCCAGTCTATTCTTGCAAGTAAATCCAGCTCGGGAGGAACAGATAGAGTTATGATGCCATTTTTTCGCAACTCCGAGGTAATCTTATTTGCTATTTTCTTTGTCAGATCAACCTCTCGAAGGTCTTCAACAACTGCACCAGGTTCATTCTGCGTGTGTCCAGCTGAAACAATTACTCTTGCCATTATTGTTAGCTCATAACTATAGGTAAGTATATTTTACCTAATAGAACTTTTTTAAGCAATTATTTAGGGTCTAGACAACTTTAGGATGATATAATCTATCTTAAACGATACTAGACAATGAAAAACAAGTATTTAAACAAGGCACACATTTCAGAACGAAAATTTAGAGAAATTTTAAGGTTTTTCACTGAAGATGAAACTGCA
>JAHIVN010000093.1 GCA_018816645.1 Patescibacteria group bacterium
TAAAATTTCTCTAAATTTTCGTTCTGAAATGTGTGCCTTGTTTAAATACTTGTTTTTCATTGTCTAGTATCGTTTAAGATAGATTATATCATCCTAAAGTTGTCTAGACCCTAAAATATTAAATAAACACAGGTGGTGCAGACCAATCTGTCCCGTTTTGCGTTGGTGTAATCACTGGCATGGATGTGTGAATATTCCATCCACCAATCAGTGCTTCAGCGAAAGGGATATCCATCTCGAGATTGACTCCAATAACAGCTGGTTCTGAGACAAGATTAAAGGCCTGTCTGATTAATAACGGCATAAGCTGTCCGTCAGTTGCATAGAGTTTAATCAAGAACTCTGCTCGATCCCGGATTTTTCTCAGTCCGGTGTTGTCTTCTCTTCTCTCAGCGTAAATCTTCCACTGGTCAAAATGGATCCAGGTTTTGATGAAGAACTGGCCTACAGGAGAAGTCGGTTGGAGAACCAAGGTCTCATTGATTTGAAAAAGTGATCTTGCTTCTGGTATCTTTCCGATAAGTGGCATTTGTGCAAGGACTTTTAATTGAGCTGACGCCTCATGATTATTTTTAGCAGAAATTCCCCATCTCGATGCGGCATGCCACAGTGTTTGTTTTATAGCTTTGACATTTTGTGCTGTGTTTTGCTTCATTTCATCATTTACTTGTACCCAATCAGGCGAGAAGACATCTGACATAATTATGAGAGTTCTTGAGCTGATGCCGATTTGCTGCAGCTGCCATATTAACCGGGGCAGGTCTTGCCCGAAACAAATCTGTGCCCTTTGTGTGTCTTCTGTAATCGGCAAAACTGTTCTTTGTCCCCCTTCCAAAATTACCCAGTTTGGACAGCTGATTGTTACAAAATTTAAAGGCTCTGTATTTTGAACAGCTTCTCTAACAGATGTCACTAGCAGCTCAGGATGAGCGATAGGAATCGCTGGATTTTGACAAGCACTGATTAGTTCAATGGCTTGTGCAGTCTGGGTTTCAATTGTGTTACTTTTTATGATTTCCATAACAATTTTTATTATCAACTTATATAAAAATAGAACCTGCCTTTTTGCAGCGGGTTTCCCAGGTAAGTGAAGGATAAACCTCACCGCAAATAGAGAAGTTGATAATAGTAGTAGCTATTCATTTTTATTAATGTTTTGTTGCTATTCATTAGTTTCTTATCAATTTAACATCCCGTAGAAGTTTCGCTTTGCTCTTTATTGACAGGTTGGCTCAACTCTACGGGATTATATATCTCAACGGAAATTCTGATTTCACTTTGTTCTCTTGAATTTTCTTGAGCTATATAACAAAAAAGGGCCACAGTAAACTCCAAATTTTGGTAGTTTACTGCAGCCCTTCTTCAAGACGTTACCACTGCAATTTATCCAACTGTTGCCAGTCGGAACTTAGTATCCACATCGTGCATTCGACAAATCGAATACTTACGGAATGGACTTGTTCCAGAACGGGAACTTCGTTTCGCATTTTTTCTGCGATTGCTCAAGAGGGTAATTCGCTTGGTTCTGGTGTAATTTTGCATTGCCAATTACTTTCTGTAAGACACAAAATCTTGTGTCTCGACCAAAACTACTTCTCCTCTTTCGTAGCAATGATTATTCACTTATGGGCTGATTATAACAAAGTGGCTGAAGAATTTGCAAATTTTTGGCGTTTAAGCCAAAATACAAAGAGTAAATGTGATTAGCAGAAACTGCCTTGTCAAAAGAAATAAAAGCCATAAGTACGATAATTGCTGGAACTATAGGAGTTGGTTTTGTAGCTCTTCCCTACTCATTGTACAAGTTTGGAACTATCGGTGGAATATGTGTTCTGATTCTCGTATGTATCATCACAGTTATAACGAATATCGCTTATAGCGAGATAATTGTTAACGATAAAGAAAATATTCAAATTTGTGGATATACAAAAAAACATCTTGGAGAAGTTACGGCTCATTTGATTACGATTGTAATATTAGTAGGATCATTTGGAGTGCTTTATGCATACGGATTGCTCTCTGGATCAGCTTTACGAGTTCTGTTATCGCCACTGGGGGTAAGTGTAAGTCCAAATTTCTTATCTCTCATATTTATAGGTGTAGCTCTTTGCGTCATGAGATATGGGATGCAGCTTATTTCGAAGGTTTCTGCCTTTGCAGTCGTGATACTAGTAATAGCAATGATAGTTTTGGTTGGTTTTTCTATCCCACACATAGATATAAATAATGTGTCACCTCTTGACTTTGATCAATTTCCATTTATCTATGGAGTATCGATATTTGCTATGTATTCTGCAGCATCAATCCCAGTCATCGACGAGATAATTGGTTATGATAGAAAAAAGTTTAGAAAGGCTATTCTAATTGCAAACTTAGTTACTGTCGTCATTTACATTGTCTTTGCGCTCGTTTTGTCGCTGAACTTAGGCCGATCACTTACAGGAGAACTAGTTAATGCCTTTCCTCTAGAACAGCGAACCGTCTCTTATATAGTATCGATTCTGGCGCTAGTTGGTGTATTTACGTCTTTTATTCTTGTTTCAAACAGTGTCAAAGAGATTCTGAATTATGACTATAAGATCCCTCAAAAGACAACGTTTCTTATGATAGCAACACTACTCATATGGCTCATGATATTCGAAGTACTCGATTTCGAGACGATTGTGTCAAGAGTTGGAAATATAGCTCTTGCACTTCAAAGTGTGGCAATATTTGCAATATGGTTTAGAATCAAGAACAAAAGTAATTCTTTATTTAAGATACTTGTAGGAATAACTGCATTCTCCCTTATTGCCGGAATGATTCTCTAGACTTTTTTTAGAGCTTAGAGTAGTTTTAAAACTATTCATTTAGCGGTATAATTGCTGTTATTTTATCGAGATATGGGCTACATAAAAGCTGAACAAGTTTTGAACGATGGGGGTGTAATAGTATTTCCTTGTGACACAGTGATAGGGGTTGGATGCAGGATGGATAATGCAAAGGCTATTCGTCGGCTTTATGAGATAAAGAGGCGGCCATTTAGTCAGCCTACCGCTGTATTGGTCTCTGATGCCGAGATGGCTAAGTCGCTTATGAGGAATCCTGATCCGGGATTGGTGTCAATTCTTGAGGAGTACTGGCCAGGAGCGTTGACGATTGTTGTTGAAGCTTCGGATATTGTTCCTTCAGAAATTTTGGGAGGAGCTTCTGAGGTTGGCATAAGAGTTCCCGATTTTCCAAAGCTACAACTTCTTATTTCGAATATTGGTATTCCGCTAGTTGCTACGTCTGCAAATTTTAAAGGTGAGAAAAACCCTCTTCATTTTGACGAAGTGTCAAAAGAGTTTCTAGCTCTTATCGACTATGCGATTGAGGAGGACAGCACAGGAAGTATGGCATCAACTCTGGTGAGATTCAATGATATGGGAAGAATA
>JAHIVN010000094.1 GCA_018816645.1 Patescibacteria group bacterium
ATTAGAAAAGTATTCTTTCAAAGGCATTTATTAGAAAGCGAATGGAGATTCAATCATCGAAAAACAGTAATGCACGACATTGAAAAATTGTTACGTAATTTTTAGTTTAACTGGGCAAGACCCTATGTATTAGGTTTCATACTCATACAATCCTCCATTTATATCTAAGGTAATTGCATAAATTCTAATGCTATATGAATCGCTACTTTCAAGAATCGGGTTTGCAAATGAGTGGTTGGTGCCATAATCAAAGTAAGCTATTTTTTCCCACTTGCATTCTTCGCAATCTTTCTGTTTGAAATTTACTTCAAAAAAGCAAGACATATTTGTTGTGAAGTGTATAGTATCGCCCTCCTGTGAGATATTTTCAAATGTAATCCCTCGCGGATCTTTGTATGAAGTTTGTAATTTCCCCATTTCTTTCCCAATATAAATCAGTTCTTTTTGTTTTTTGGTAAGCTTATTTTGATTTGAGATTATCTGTTTGTTATCTAAGTACGAGCCAAACAATTCTCGAATTACATTTTCTTTGTTATTTCTTGCAAGTGAGTTATTCATCTCAAATGGATCTTTATTTAGATTGTATAATTCATAATCGAATCCATCACTTGTAGCGTCTTCTAGGCAGTAACTGTAAAGTCCGAGCGCTTTTGCACATCTTTCTTTAACTACTGAAGGGTAATAGTGTACGAATTTATAGCCACTATCAGTAACAACTGCTCTAATTGGAAATTCTGTTCGTAACCAATTTTCGAATTCTATTAGAACAGAGGTATTATGATTTTTTTTATTTCCAGATATCAAATCAAAAAAACTTTCACCCTGCATTTCCTCTGGTTTTTCAGAACCTAGCATATCTAAAATAGTGGGGGCAATGTCTATACTTGATATTAGAGAACTGTTTGTTCCCTTTACCCAATCGGTTGTGTTATGGTCATCGATTGAGGCAGGGTATTTGATTAGGAGAGGGCTTCTCGTAAGCTCGTCATACATCATTGGGCCTTTAAGATACATACCATGTTCTCCAAACATAAGACCATTGTCACTTAAGAATATGATTATAGTATTGTCTAGCTTACCTGTTTCTTCAAGTTTGTTCATGATTCTCCCAACTTGTGAGTCGAGGTTATCAACCATTTCATAAGCAACTCTTTTACGTCTACTAGTATCGGTTTTATTTGCTTGATGTATCTTGTAAGGGTAGGTGTTCAGTTGTTGGATTGGCTTTGTACTCAGATCATCGTACACATTTGGGAGGTCAGGAATTTCATTTATGGAATACTTGTAGCCCTTCTCTCCAATTTCATCAACAGCTTCTCTGGTTTCGGGAGGCAAGTTATTTGGTAACCCCTTTTTTTCATCTTCGTATCCATAGTGTGGAGCATGGGGAGTAACATGGGCCAGCCAAATGAAGAAAGGTTCTTTTTCTGGTGTGTTTTGTATAATATCCAAAGCTTCATTTGTGAAAAAATTTGTGACATATGTTTTCTGTCTCTGTTCATTGATATCTAGACTTGGAAATTTGTCAATGTTTATTTCTTCGGGATTTCCATTTCTTGCAATCGTGTAATTGTACCAGTCTGGAATCCATCCGGCATCAGGGTTTAAAAGTAATACATCATCAAACTTTTGATCACTAAGAAAATGGTATAATGCCTGAGCTTCCCGCAAGTCTTTCTTTGCAGGCATATCTTTTCCCTCGGAACTTGCACCCTCATAATAGTCTCTTCCACCCAGATTGCACTTTCCTATGAAGTGAGTACTATAGCCAAGAGATTTCAGTATCGAAGATATGGAGTTTTGATTTCTTGTAACATCAAACTTTCCATTATTGTCTTCGATTCCTGTGGCAGTAGGCATCTTTCCTGTTAATAACGAGGCTCTGGAGGGCACGCATGAGGGGAGAGGAAGGTAAGTTTTGTTGAAATATATTCCTTCGTTTGCAATCTTTTCCAGGTTTGGAGTCTCTATTGGGACAGAATACTTCTTTAATTCAATGCTATTTTCGATCCAGGGATTATCGGGGATTCCATTAATGCTTATCATATTGGGCGATAAGTCATCTGCTATGATTATTATAATGTTTGGATAAATTGCTTTATCACTTACGAAGAAATGATTATATGCGCTAAGACTCAGTGGAATAAGTATAAGAAATCCTAATATAAGGCCTATTCTAAATCGTTTCATATTGATTTCCATACCTATAAACTATAAAGTATATTAGGACCCTTTGATTATATTAAAAAGGAAGCTTCTTTTTTTGTTGAGATGATATATAATCTTTTGATCATATTATACTTAGTCTACGTCAAATGGGCAATATTATAAACAATTTCACAACACTTTTCGTAACAAGGAAATATCCTCCTCAAACTGGAGGTATGGAAAATTTAAGTTACGATTTAATTAAGAATTATAACAGTAAGAATTATGCAGTCACGTTTGGAGGGAAACAGAAATGGCTCCCCGTTATTTATCCGTACTTGTTTCTTCGAGCATTAATTACCTGCATTACAAAGAAGATTGATATTATTCATCTTGGGGATGGCGTAATGGCTCCTATGGGGTATGTGTTGCAACTATTAACTCGTAGAAAAGTTGTAATAACTGCACATGGGAAAGATATCAATTTGAAGTTTAGACTATATCAAATGATCATGCCCTGGTTTTTTAGAAGAATGGATAAAATTATTTGCATAAGTAATCAGACAATAGAAGAATGCATTAAAGTGGGAGTAGAAAGATCAAGATGTGTTTTTATCCCTGATGGTGTTGATATGAAAAAATTTAGAGTAAACAAGTCAGTAAATGTTTTGAGAAAGGAGTTGTCAGAGAGATATAAACTGGATCTTGAAAATAGAAAAATTTTAATAACTACAGGACGATTGTCAGAAAGAAAAGGTGGACTTTGGTTCATTCAAAATGTGATGCTCAAGTTGCCTGAGAATTATATCTATATTAGGATAGGTCCTGATAGTACTGAGGTAAATGATTTAAAATCTTGGCTAGGTCTGAAGAAAATTAGTTATGGGGAGAAATTTAAAAAAGCAATCAAAGATCTGAAACTTGAAGATAGGGTCTTCTGGTTAGGAAGATTGCCTTTTGATGATTTCAAAGGATTCCTCAAGATTTCGGATCTATTTATAATGCCAAATATACCTGTTGAAGGTGACTTAGAGGGATTTGGGATAGTTGTGATTGAAGCAGGAACGGTCGGGCTTCCAGTAATTGGAAGTGCGATCGAAGGGATAAAAGACTCTGTCGTGGATGGAAAAACTGGGATTCTTATTGAAACTAAAGATGCCAAAGGTTTCATTAGGGCAATTGAAAAGAGCAAAGGTTCCTTCAATAGGGATCAAGTACGAGAGGAGGTGAAGAGAAGGTTTTCAGTAGAAGTTTTGGTGGATAACTATAAGAAGGAGTTTATGAATGTTCTTGAGAACTAAAAAGATATAAAGTAAGAGTGTGTTTTGAATATTCGATCAGTATTAAATCTTTCTTGCGATTACACTGAAATAGCCTGCGAATCTATTTAGAAATGTTCTGCTAAGAGCCTTTTCCAGTGCAATTATGATCTTGTTTAGAAGGGGGATTTTTAGCAAGAAAGAAAAAGGTGTGACAATTCTTGCCCCAACAATTTCTATAATGCTAAACTTTTCTTTTAACAGAGTCTTAATATTTGAGTACGAATCATATCTTATATAGACTTTTTTTTGAGACTTCTCAAGCCTGTTAGCGATATACTTTAAACTGAGGGGGTTGTAAAACTCTAATATCACTGTCCCGTTATCTTTGGTTACACGATGAATCTCAGCTATCGTTTTTTCAATCTCTGGAATATGTGCTAAAACTTTAAAAGAGTATACAACATCAAATAATTCATCTTCGAAAGGAAGTAAAGTTGCATTTGCTTGTTTCACTTTTAGTTTTTTTCTTTTGGCTGCTTCAAGCATGCCATTCGATAAATCAACACCCCAAGCATCTTTGGCAAACTTGTTGACCTCGTTCAATATAATTCCTGTTCCGCAGCCTATTTCAAGTGTCTTCTTGTCTTCTCCATATCTCTTGACGGTCTCTGTTTCAATCTTGTTGATAAATGAATAATAACCCTCGATTCTTTCCTCATCGTATTCTGAGCCGTATTTATCATAATACTTCTTAATCTTTTTATAATTTTTCATTTAAGATGGTTTAATAAACAAATGGATATTTTTGAAATATCAAACTTTTTCTCTACAGTGATTCTAGCATTTTTAGAAAGTCTATTATATAGGTTCCTATTTTTGATTAAAAGATTTATCTTCTTTTTAATATCTGCCAAATGTGGTTTGGCGACCAGACCATTATAATTGTCCTTGAGTATTGAAGAAAGTGCAGAATTATCTGTCCCGATAACTGGTATTCCCATAGACATAGCTTCAATTGCAGATTGTGCCGTTCCTAAGATAGCTCCACCGTGCCTGTACGGAAGTATTAAGACGTCGCACTTGGACATTACATCTAAAGGATGATCCATGAATCCGAACAAAGTCAGGTTTTTCAGTTCTTTTGATTTTCTTTCTATATAATCTTCTAGTTGAGTGTTTTTCTGAGTTTTAGTTTTTCCAGCTAAAAGGAAAAAATGTAATTTCGGAAACTGTTCCGATAGCTTGACGAAAAGATCAATTCCTTTTGCAGCGACTATATGGCCGGAAAATCCAAGGTTTGAAATAGACTGTTTCTTTAGTGTTACATTAGGAGGGAATTCTGTCCCAGGATAGATGATCTGTGAGTTGATTCCAGCAAATTTTTTTAGGTCGCTCTGAATTGCATTGCTTGCAGAAAATACTATCTTGAAGGATTTTAAAAAAACATTTAAGAAAAAATTCTTTTTGAGATTGAAGAAATTGGTAGTCTGATAGAAGTCTGTTTTGTAACCGATTGTAAACAGTCTCAGTACCCCCCACCAAGAAAATATTTCTGAGGCCTTTGGCATACTTGATATGAAAAGAACATGGTCTGGATGAGTCTTTTTCAGTAAGGATCTATACATTGGGAGATTAAGCTGGGGGAACTTGTAAACTTTTACTCCATTATAATCATAATAGCTTTTCTCTCCCTTCCTCTTTATACAGATGATTGAAACGCTTGTATTGTTTTTATGCAATTTGTTCACGAGGGAACGAATGAATGAAATTACTCCGGAGGGCCTTGTGAATGGGTAGAAATGTCTTATAACAATAGTTAGATTCATAATTTTGGAGACTTTCGTCAATTTTTTATCCAGATGCTACTAATTCGTAATTTCCAGAGGATTTTATTATAATGTAACTTGGAAAACAAGAAAACAGATGGATTTAAATATATCCTCTATTATTTGAGTAGAGAGTTATTATGAAGGAACCGTTGGTATTCATCATTGTCCTAAACTGGAATGGGTTTGAAGAAACGGTTGAATGTCTCAAGCAATTGGAAGCTGTGGATTATAGTAACTTCAAGGTTGTTGTTGTGGATAACGGCTCTAAGAATAATGAAGCTGAGAGAATTAAAGAGAAATATTCCAAAATAATACTTATAAAGAACAAAAGCAATAAAGGGTTTGTGGTTGCAAATAACCAAGGAGTTCAAATTGCTCTAAAAGGCGGGGCAAAATATATTCTTTTTCTAAATAATGATACCTACTTTCATAAAGACTTTCTAGGCAAATTGGTTGATTATATGGAGACCAAGGAGAATGTGGGTATATGTGGTCCAGTGATTAAATACTACAATTCTGATAGAGTTTGGTCTGCAGGGGGAAAGTATATTTACTTTGGACTTGCAAAGCAACTATGGAAGGGGAAAAAGTATGGCGAATTCAAGGAGGTGGTCAAGGAACCTCAATTGGTAGAATTTGTAAGTGGCTGCGCACTGTTGATTAGAGAGTCTATTGTCAGGAAGATTGGTATGTTAGACCCTATATACTTTGCTTACGTGGAGGATGTAGATATTTGTTTCCGCTGTAAAAAAGCAGGTTTCGAGGTAATCTTGGTCCCGGAAAGTGTTGTGGAGCATAAGAAATCTTCAACTACTGGTGTGGAAGGAAGCCGGAAGTTTTCAGCATTGCAGACATTCCTCATCATCAGAAACAATATATTATTTGCCAGGAAGAATCTCAGTGGGTTTGCTAGACTCCTAAATTTATTTGGAGTACTAACGGTAAAACTAGGATATTTTATGATATTTAGTAAAGATGCTCAGGCTAGAGCTAGAACTATCGCGGGCGTTGTTTCAGGGTTTAGCAGTGATCTTGAGAATGGAAATAACATAAAATTTAAGTTTAAATAAAAATTGGTGTTTGTATTGCTATTTCAAATGCCCCATTGGTGATAAAATCAGTACAAAGGTGTCAAATAAAAATGTAGTTCATATAAAATGAATTTTAGGAAAAATTTTTGAGAACAACTATCCATAAATACTAAAGATGTCTACACTTTCCTGAAAAAGTATAGGTATGCAATTCTATTCTTTATAATTTTGTTAGCAGGGATTTATATCAGGCTGATCAATATTACTGATAGGGAAGTGATATTTGACGAATCGTGGGTAGCATTTTCAGTCCGGCAGGCGAATGTCACGGATATGCTTCGAACAATAAAAACTACACCTTTGCTTTTCAATTTTCTGGTTTTCTTTGTAAACAAGATTTTCCCGGAAGGAGAACTCTCCTTGAGAATTGTCCCCTTTGTTTTTGGAGTACTAGGTTTGCCTTTAATCTATCATGTATCAAAAAGGGTTACTAAATCTCAAACAGTCGGATTTATCTCTATGATACTCTTAGCTTTCAATTCTAGACATGTAAACTACAGCAAGGATCTAAAACAGTATACTTGTGACATTTTCTTTACGCTTCTGATTCTTTTACTTTCAGAATTTATCATTACATCTAGAAAAAAAATCTCTATTCGAGAAACTGTTATTGGTGTTCTGGTTATAGTTGTCTCCTGCCTTTTTTCTTATCCAACAGCATTTTTGGTTATTACTGTTTTCCCTATCCTTTTCAACAAATTTCTTTCACATAAAAAAGATCTGTTACGTCTGTCTACAAGTTATGTAATTGGTTTTTTAGTTTTAGGAATATATTATATTATCTTTGCGAAGGATCAGATGGGTGACGCCAATTTGTTGGATTTCTGGGTACTTGAACAGGCGTTTCCACCTGTAGATACGGTTGGGAATGTATTGATTTGGCTTAGTAGCAATTTACAAGATTTCTTGGTATCTTATCCATTTGGAGAAAACATGAATTTTATCTGGCTTCTTCTCGTAATTCCTCTGCTTTTAAAACTAACTTTTCCTATAAAAAGGGTTTATTATTACTATCTGGGGGTTCTAGCATTATTGCTTATAGCATCCTTCTTCAAGAAGTATGTTTTCCTTGGTAATAGGGTAACGCTTTTTACCTTGCCTTTTGTACTAATAATTATTTCCGTAGGAATAGGAGAATTTATTAAAATAGCCAAATCTAAGACTGTTGGCTTATTTTTATCTTGTTCAGTTATTTTGCTATTGTTCTCTCCATATTTCAAAGAGACAGCAAGGAGAGAAGGAGTTAGATACTATAATGCCTGGCCTGAGGCAAGACAATATATAGAGGGAAACTATGAAGCAGGATATGTTGTACTAAACTTCAATTTAGCGGATGAACTGTGGTGGTATCATCTAGGTGATATTTGTGATGGAAAGAATTGTGATGCAGAATATAAAAGAACATATGATCAGCTGATTGAGTCAACGAATGGTACCAGAAAACCTTATATCATAGTTATGAGACAGCCCTTTGAGGCTTCATTGTCAAGACGATTCCATAAGCAGAGGAAGATGCTACTTATATATTTTCAAGAAGATTGGATAATACAGGAAAAGTTCGAAAAATCACATGCGTATATCTATAAGATTGTTCCTAATAGTGATCAAGTTTAAGAACGGTTACTTTGGGTGAGAAATGAACTTTTTGTACAAAGAATAGACAGAAAATAAACAAAAATAATCCCTTAAATTTCTATGTAACGAAATTACCCAACAACTTCCGGGATTATTATTAGGGGTGGAATGTAGTAAAGTTACTTATCCAGGGTGAATCGAGTGAGTACAACTGGTTGGCAGTAAAGATGTTGTGGATTTATTATTTGGCTATATTTGAGTATAATCTAGTCAAAGTGAATGTAAGTCTAAATCTGTTTATGATAGTAACTTTCTAAATGAAGATATTTCAGCTGATCAGGAAAAACTTTGTCCTTATTATATTCATCTTAATTGTCATAGTGGCTACCTTGCTTGACGGCTCTCCCTTTGTTTGGGGAGATGGATGGGGTTATTATCATACTGGAAAGCAGATCGTATCAAATGGACAGCTTGTTGCAGATGTGAAACCAGATTACTATGAATATTCTATGCATGGGTTATGGGAATTAAATGGTAAATATGTAACTAGATATTTACCGGGGAATTCAGTCGTTTGGGGACCGTTCATGGGAGTTGCTAGCTTCTTTGATTCTGGAACCAAATACGATGATTATTATAAGGGTTATAATGGGCATTCCCTTGCTGAAGGGCTGGCGATTCTCTCGGCCTCGGTGACATATACAGTAATAGGACTACTAGCTTTATATAAAGCCCTGAGGATTCTGAACTTCTCAAAGTCATCTTCAGTTATTGCAATAGCGACCTCATTCCTTTCAACATATGCGTGGCATTATGTTTTCGAGACACCGGCTGTTTCACATGCATATGATCTGTTTGGAGCAAATGTATTGCTGTACCTAATATTGTTACTTGCAAGGGAAAGAGTGGCAGTGAAAAGAAGATGGCTTGTGCTTATAGGGGTTGGTGTCGTTTCTGGAATAATAACAATTGTACGGCCTACAAATGTGTTCATTGTTATAGCTTTAATTCTCTATTTGACCTTATCTCAAAAGAAGAATCTTGGTATTTATATAAAACAGGGCATATATATAGGAATAGGGGCACTCCCCCTTTTTTTGTTTTTTTTGCTGTTTAACTATGTGACATTTGGAAACCCTTTTGCGAATGGCTATGCTGTTTTGGGATCCACGCAGTTTAGATTTGATGAGTTCTATCTTTTCGACCTTCTTTTTTCTAATTTCCGCGGCTGGTTTGTATATTCACCTTTGATGTTAATATCAATAATTTCATTGTTATTTTATGTAAAGGCTAAATTGATTAGATTTACGTATACATTACTTCCAATTGTCTTAGTAGTTCTAATATATTCTTTTTGGCCGATATGGTATGGTGGCGCGGGCCTCGGACAAAGGTTTTTTATAGTTCTGATGCCGTTTACTTCAGTTGGAGCAGCATTTTTAATAGATAAAATTATGGTGAAGGCCAAGCTGTGGTTACGTATATGTATGTATATAATTCTTGGTATTTTAACCTTATACTCCAGTGGTTTAACTCTTCTATATAGATTTACTCCGACAAATACTCTGACAGAATTATTTCCAAGGGATAACTATATGGCAGGAGTTTCTGAGGAGGTCCAGTGGACTCCGTTTGATATGTTTAGATATCATGAGTTATTACTGAAAGAATCGAGTTCGTTTAAAGAATACAAACATAATCTGAGAGAAAGTTATAGGGGAAGATATAGTCTTATCTTTCTTATCTCGGGAAAGACGGAACCGGTAATTCGTATTCAACCGATAGATGAGGATTCTCTGTACATTCATATAATTCCAAATAGTACAAATCGGAAAAGTGTTTTTTCTTTGAATGTTATGATTGATTACAAGGGTAAGTCTGTGTATGGAGAGCGTATTGGTCAGATAGGGATGGAAAAATACCAGAGAATCCTAATAAAGTGTCAGGATGAGCAGTGTGTTTCTGATTGGATTGGTGAAGTTGGGCCCATCAAGGAAAATGGAAGTTTTAGGACGAAAAGGAGATTTTCTTCTATGACTATTCTAATTAACTCCACTGAACCTGTTTTTTTTGCCGATAACAGGATTAAAAGAACCAAATGAAGTTGTTTGGTATAATGATAAAATAATTACTGATTATTGCTATGATGAAAACATTGTTCGGCCTGAATAAGGAAAAACTTATATTGTTTTTTATTTTCACATTTTCTTTCTTGTTGTCAAACTTCATAGTGCTGAAAAGTAATAACTGGTTTGTATTTAGTAGTGAAAGTGAAGTAGCAATATTTGCAAAGAATCTCTTGGAGACGGGGAGCTTTAAAAAGAAGGCATTCGAAATTCCAGATATCGATCCGCTATATTTTAAGCCGGACGCAATAGGAATGGAGGGCGGCTATTATGTGCCTAAAGTGGCCTATGGTACGATTGTAGTCGCGTCCCTTGGTGTTATCTTCGGTTATCAGGGTATATTTATCATTTTTTCTTTTCTTGGAATAATTGGGGCATTATACTTATATAAGCTTCTTGTTTTAGATTTCGAGCGGAAATATGCTATGCTAGGAGTTTTCTTCTATCTTTTTTCATTCCCCTTTATATTTTGGAACAATTATTTGTACGGGAATATTATTGCCTTTTCATTTTTTATCGCTGGGATTTATTACATTTACAAGTATGTAATGAAACTAGGGAATTTAAAATCCTTTATCTTTGGATTGGTCCTTTTGATGTTCTCTGTATGGGTTAGAAATGAATATGCCGTTTTTGTGATTATTTCGAGTTTAGTATTCTTTTTAAAATATAGCAGTGTCAGGAAGGCAAAGATAATAGTATTAAGCGGATTTATTTTTATTTTTGCTTTTCTTCTGCCATTTTTGTATTTAAACAATAAGGTGTATGGTGACCCTTTTTCCATAGGTTATACAAGTCAGGTGAAAAGTACCTCTACAACTATACAGGATAAAGACGCCGGAGCAATCGAAAAGATATTTGACAGGTTTCCTCTGGTTAGACAGCCCTTTAGGGGGTTAGGTGTTGTTAAAGGTACCCAGTGGATTCTAAATAACTATTTCCTTTATAGTTTTAGAATTGCACCAGCAGTGAATATAACGCTTTGTCTATTATTAGTTCTTTTCTTTGCTCGCATCCGAAAGACTCTTCCGGGTTGGATGCTAGCATTAGGCGCTACTAGTGTTTTTCTTGTTTATTTTGAAGGCTCGGCATACCATTGGGGCTGGATCCACAGGTCTTCTATTGCATTTTATAGTAGATACTGGATAGCCGTTTTTGCTTTTCTTTCTTGTCTTTCTGCTGTTTTATTTACACTAATTAGTGGGAGGATAAAAAAAGTACTAGCCGTATTATTGGTTACTTTGCACTTAACATGGAGTCTATATTTATCTTTTGACGGTTATGCGGCTATACAAAAGGCGCAAATTGGTAAAGAGGACAGGTATGAGCTATATAAGTATCTCCGAGAAGTGAATCCAGATGGTATCATTGTTACAGATGTACTTAGCAAAACTTTTGTTGACTTCAAAGTTTTGAAACCAACGAACATCGAAGGATTCGCTTATTATAAAGCTATGTTTGAGGATGTTGATCTGCCCAAAAGGGATTCATATGAGAAGCTTG
>JAHIVN010000095.1 GCA_018816645.1 Patescibacteria group bacterium
CAGAAATGTACATAAGATTATCTGAAGCTCTAGAACTTATCTGAGCTTTCATTAAGTGATCCATATTGTTTTTGTCTCTACTGCTATTAGCATTGTAGTAAGATAAAAATAAAAGCTTTACACCATGACTGCGATAATATTCAAACAGTTTTGGGTAACATGAGTCATAACATATTAGAAATCCACAAGTAATTCCTTTAATATTTTTTATCAGGAAATTTGTTTTGCAACTAAAACGGTTCTTCTCTTTTTTGTATAATTTGTTTTTAAAATACCTTCCTATAATCTTTCCACTGGGAGAAATCAGATATGTACAATTGAAAGGTTTTATACTTGAGCGAACCCTGTGATGTGAACCGAGAATAACGTATATATCCAGCTTATTAGCTGTTATCCTTATACGCTTTAAACTCTGTCTCAATGAATTCCAATTTATATCTCTTGATTTTGTTTCATACCCAGACAATGCAGTTTCAGGGAAATGAATAATATCTGCCGATTCTTCTGATGCTTCTAGAATATGTTTGAGTATAAATGATTCGTTTATTGCTAAATCTGAAGAAACTGAAAACTGGCTTATTGCAATTTTAAGCTTATTCATAAGTTGATTATACTAAGCAAGTAAGAAAATTGATACAATTCTTTAGGGATTTGGTTTGTAAAACCTCCCTTTGGGGTCAGTGAAGTAGGATCAGCAGAGCTGATCTCACTTCACTGTATCACAACGAATCAAGCTCCATCGGAAGGTTCGCCTGCCTGCGGAGGCAGGGTGGGGTCACCATCCCACTCAATTTGCCACATCAAACAACTCACACTATAATTCTCTCTATGCTTGAAACTCATCCATTCAAAAACTTTGTTCCGCGAAATGTGAAGTATCTTCTTCTTGGAAGCTTTACTTCTAAAACCGTTACCACAGATTCAAATTATGACTGGTACTACTGTAGCAGCAGAAATCAGTTCTGGCCAATTATCGAAGAAGTTTATGATATTCGTCTTGCGACAACTGCCGCGAAGAAAAAATTCTTACGAAATCTTGGAATCGGAGTCGCCGATATCATTCGTCAGTGCGAGAGAAGTGCCGGCAACAGTCTTGATGCAAATCTGACTGGGATAGTTTACAATCCGAGACTAAGAACTATTCTCACTCGGAAACCTATAAGCAAAATCTTTTTTACCAGCCGATTTGTAGAAAAGCTATATCGGAAAGTTTTTGGTGATTTAGTGGAAGAACTAACTAGCATTGAACTGATGACTTTGCCTTCTCCGTCACCGCGTTATGCAACGATGACTAGATCAGAAAAAGTGGAGAGGTATAAACAACTATTACCGTATCTCTAGTGCTATTGTTAACGTAACTTTCTATATGTTTTTGTTTATCCCGCTGACTACTGCATCCAAGATGTTCATGAATCGAAGCACCTGATCAAGCTCGGTGTTATTCCATGCAGTATCTACTGCAGAGACAAGATCATTATCGCCAGTTGCCTGGGCCTTTTGCCGTGCCAATTGATACTCAGCATCAGTTAGATTAATGAAACCGCCATGTGTATTTACAACATCAACTACATATTTGAGGAAAACGTTGTATGCAGATATCTTTGCCTGCTTCTGTTCATACGTATCTACTTCCGCATTTAGATCCTTTTTATCCTCCTTGAGATCAGCATTCTTGTCTGTCAGTTCTTTCTTGTCTTCCTCTAGCTTATCATTCTCTTCTTCAAGCGTCGTTATTTCGGTCTCATAACCCTCTATGGTTTCGGTATAATTTGAATACTTATCAAGTTCTGTCTGCAGCGATGAATTATCTGATGACAGTTTGTTGTAATCACTTCTTTTATCAAGATATAGATATACTGCTACAGCCGAAACTGCAAATAGAAGAAAACAAACGGGAAGACAAAATAGTAGCTGTGGCATTTTTTTCTTTTCTTTCTTTGGTTCAGGCTTTTCTTCCCCTGTCTTTGGATATGGAGTAGTCTCTGATTCGGGAGACTCGGTTTCTGGGGGAGCATTTTGTTCGCTCATGATATGAAGATAGAAAGTAAGAATTTAGTTAGATAACTATTATTAGTGTACAAGGATTCTAGGGAGGTGTAAAGGGATTGTATAGGTTGGGTACATGTTACGAATTCGGGTAGTTATCAAGTAACATCATATATTGTTCCATTGGTGTTTTCAAATCTA
>JAHIVN010000096.1 GCA_018816645.1 Patescibacteria group bacterium
CAAGTTCGCAATAGAATCCGAACACCTAGATAAAATCAGGTATAATTCGGATTATGAAAAAACACAAGAAATTACAGCCCGAGGAGAGAGACAGAATAGCAATCATGAGGGCAAAAAACTTCTCCATTCGATCGATTGCAAGAAAGCTGAATAGATCACCGTCAACAATAAGTGAAGAGATTAACAGAAGTAAAGATGTTGAAGATGAAGAATACATAGCTATACATGCTCAGTATCTGTCAGAGCAAAGAATGAAGAACTCACACAAAAGAAGTATACTGAAGAATGAGAAGTTGTAAGGATATGTATTGGAGAAGTTGAGAAGCGCCTGGTCACCGGAACAAATAGCAGGAAGGCTGAAGAAGATATGTGTTGAAGATAAATCAATGCAGATACATTGGGAAACAATATACAGATATATCTATTCAGAAGCAAACAAAGAGAAGGCACTTTGGGAATATCTACCCAGGAAGCGTAAGAAAAGAAAGAAGAAGAATGGGAGGAAAGTACAAAAGTGCCGTATTGAAGGAAGAATATCAATACACAGAAGACCAAAGAAAGTAACGGAACGTCGAGAGTTTGGTCATTGGGAGGGAGATACAGTAGAGGGGAAAGGGCATAGAGATGGGGTACATACAGAACTGGAAAGAGTATCAAGACTATACAAGGCAAAGAAGGTGTCAGCAATAAAAGGGGATGTAACATCAGAAGTACAGATACAGATATTCGGAGAGATGCCAAAGAGGGCAAGAAGGTCAACGACATTTGACAATGGGAAAGAGAATGTAAGGCATAAAAGATTAGTAAAGGTACTGGGGATGAGGACATACTTTTGTGATCCATATTCAAGCTGGCAGAAGGGAAGTAATGAATATCATAATGGACTGTTAAGGAGGTACTTTCCAAAAGGAACAGATTTTTCAAAGGTTGAGCAGGAAGAAATAGATGATATAATCGAGGAGATAAACAATCGTCCTAGAAAGATTCTGGGATACAGTACACCGAACGAAGTTTTTGCTCAGAATCTTTCAAGTGTTCGGATCAAGAAGCGAATGTAGGTCATTTAAAGGTGTCTGCCAATGTGGTAAGATTGACAAGCAGCTATTCGGCTATTCAGCTAAGTTAGTTCAATTCAAGTATGAAACTACTTGCAGAAGTAACAGATAAAGATTTCAATCCAAAATTTGTACCTGATAAGAACCGTAGGTATATTTTCCGGAGGGCAGCTAGAGCTGTAATTATTAACAGAAATGGTGAGGTAGGAGTTATCTATGTAAATAAGGAGGATTATTACAAGATACCGGGCGGTGGAATTAAAGCTGACGAGGATATCGCTGCTGCACTGGAACGGGAAGTAAAAGAAGAGAGCGGTTGTAAATGTGGGAAATTCAAAGAACTTGGGATCATAATTGATCAAAGAAGCATTCTTGAGGAAGATCTGGGTTTTGTACAGCTATCTTATGGATTTACAGCTAGAGTCAAAAAGGAAGGCAGGGCCTTATACACAAAGCAGGAAGAGTCCGCAGGTTTTGAATTTAAGTGGATGAGTATAGAGGATGCTGTGAATGCTTTTGAACGACATAATGTAGACGATTATCACGGTAGATTTATGCAGAAAAGGGATGGGCTGTTTGTGAGGGAGGCAGTGAGGAAAATTGGATCAAACACAGGGGTTTGATCCAGCTACTGGGAAAAATATTGGTTCATGGCTTGGACTATTGAGCCAGCAACTAGGGTCTTTTGAGGCAAGCGGCTACCGCCAGAGGCGGTCAGGAAAGCTCCTTGTCTTGAGTGGACTTAAGATACTACTCTTTCCAGTTCAGGAATAATCTGCTTTTTCCTTGACACTACCCCCGGCAGGTTTGCTTGGTTGTCTTCAACTTTGCAATCAAATGCTTTTTCAGCTATTTCTTTCTCTGAATCACTTTGAATGAGCACTTCTGCTTCAGAATTCAGAATGTCGACTACGAAAAAGAACATAAAATCAAGCGATTCTTCCTTTTTTAGTTCATCGATTCCCTTAAGTAGATCACCTTTCATTGCGATGGCATTTTCAGGCTTGGTGGTCTCTAGTACGGAGACTCTAACTTTCTTACCATTCAGTTCGAAAATCTTGCTATCTGAAAGAAGTATATCTTTTGGTTTCATTCCGTTCAAATCAGATTTAGCTTCAAACATTTCTTTTGCATGTATATCTATTTCTATACCGGCTATCTTTGCTAGCTCCTCAGCAGCCTGCTTATCTTCTTCAGTTGTTGTCGGGCTTGTGAACTTTAACGTATCAGAAAGTATGGCCGAAACTAATAATCCTGCCATATTTGTTGGTATATCGGTATTTCCTTCACTCTTCATTATCCCCCAAATAATTGTTGCTGAGCAGGCTATCGGTCTCATGGTCACCTTTACCGGGGTAGATGTTGAGAGTCCTCCTGCAAGTTTATGATGATCGATTAGCTCTATTAGCTCAACTGCTTCGAGATTACCCGGAAGTTCTTTTGGGTTGTTAGTGTCGATTATAATTACTTTGTCATCATCTTCGAGTTTTTCTAACAGCTTAGGTGTTTCAATTTCAAACTTCTTCAGGACATACTCAGCTTCACGGTTGATATTACCCAGACGAAGAGCTTCTGCCTCGGTATTTTTCTTATTTGATAGATACCACGCATAAACGATTGGTGAGCAGGTAGAATCTGTGTCGGGTGATTTATGGCCGAAAATTTTGATCATGATATTAAATGTAAAATGTAAAATGTAAAATGTAAAGTATTGTCTTGACCGATGATTAATGATCGAAGATTGTAGCTAGGATTCTATAGGAAAAAAAACGCAAAGTAAAATTTGTGACAAAATATATACACTGAAGAGTGCAACTCTTCAGCGAGAAGCGAAAGTAGGAGCAAAGCCGTGAATATTGGATGTAACTTACGAGTGAAAATATTCTGGATACATTACTCCAGCCAGTGTCTCTTTTATATACAGTTCTGGGTCAAATTCTATACCCCAAACCTCTTTTAGAAGAATTTTTGCTATGTAAGCGTTGCCGAGTTGGTTTGGATGAAGATAATCAATATCTCCTGGCTTGATACCCGCAACATCATTGCCGTTTTCTGATATGAATGTGAAAAACTTTTCCAGGTCGTGTGCTTTAAATTCCTCGAAGAGGTCAACAATCTTTACAGGTAATTTGTCTAAAGCCTCACTGGTCAGCTTTTTGTAACTAAGAAAATCGATGTTCCTTTTCTGGTTCAGAGTTGCAGTTGAAGTACAAAATACGTAATCGATATCTTTTTCAATGATATTTAATGCAATTTTCCTAATGTTTCGTTTGTGTTCTTTTGGTTCTATCCCAAGATACATGTCATTCTTTCCGAAAATGCTTAAAACAAGATCCGGTTTATATGTAAGTACATATTCATTCAAATCCTTAAGCAAATCTTTGGTTGTAGCACCATCCATACCTGAATTTATACATCGGATTCTCCAAGAAGGTGTGGTCCAATCCTTTGTAACAGAGCCTATGTAGTCCTTCAAAACATATTCAACTATCTCTCTCCAGTTTGGGTGTACCCATTCAGTAGAAGTTATAGAGTCACCGTAGAAGACGATTTTGTAGACCTTGTCTTTCTTGATCTTAGAGATTATCTTTTGTAGATATCTATTCATTTTTTGTTAACTGTTATTGGTTTATTAATGTTATTAAAGTTTTGCCTCCATCTCGACCCAGCCGTTCTCTTTCAAACCCATTCTTTTATACCACATAAATGCTTCTGATTTGGGGTCTGCGACGAGTCTTATATTATCGAGCTTACTATTTCTCGCATATTTCAGAGCACCTTCCCAAAGCGCTTTTCCAATACCTTTCCCCATATGTTCAGGCAAAACTCCTATAGAGTGAATAATCAATGTGTCAACATCCTTGTCTCCGATTAGGAATCCTACTATTTTACTTTCTTTTTCAGCTATGAGTCTGAAGGAGCATTTTTGATGTTCATCTATGTAGATTTTGCTATCTTTAAGTGACCAGCCTTGATCTACGCTGTTGAAAGCTTCTTTCATTATTGTCGAAACATCTTTTAGATCTACTTTTCTCATTTGTCGGATCGATGTTTTGTTCATAGTTTTTTACGAACTTCTGATGAGGATTTCCTCTTCTTGGTTTTTTGGATAAGTAATTTTATGCCAAGTTTCTCTGTTCTCTGTCGTCTTCTTTCTAGGAATTTATCTGTATTCTCATTTGTTATGACGAAAGAAGGGGAGAGTTCACTCAAAAGTTCTTGGTGGGCTTTATCCGCTTCGTATGAGTTGTACTTGAATATTTTAGCGAAAATGAAGTTGAAATCTACATTCTCTAGTTCTGATATGAGAGTGATTCTTTCCTTCTGATCAAAGAGAGGATCTTTTCCTTTTGTTATTCTTATCGTTTTGTCGTTATCGATCCCGACAATCAGGAAATCGGCTCTTTTCCTGGCGTACTCAAAGATTTCCAGGTGACCTGTATGAAGAATATCAAATTTCCCCGTTACAAGCCCAACAGTTTTACCTCTTTGTTTGAGCCTGTTCGCGACTTTGCATAGGTGGATGAGTGGTAGTGTTTTTTTCATTTCTTGTTTACCTTTAGGGGCGTGATAAAACATATATCTAATATCTAATTCTATAATTTTCCGAAGAAAATAACAAAAAAGAAATACTTTGATAGATTAGTATAAAAATAGCTCTCTTTATATGATCTGAATTTCGTTGTAAAATATCTTTTATATGTATATTACTAGCACTTAACATGAAAAAGACAAAAATTAACTCATCAGAATTTGCTGAAAGGCAGGGCTCCTATTCTCATGGATACAAAGTTGAAATAGGAGATGCTATTTTGATATTCACAACCGGACAGATAGCTCTTGATAAGAGTGGAAAAGTGCTCTACCCGGATGATCCTGTGAAGCAGGCAGAATTTGTATTTGAGTCACTAGAGAAAATTCTGAATGAAGCCGGTGCAAGTCTGGATGATGTTGTGAAAGCGACAGTATTTGTTACAGATATGGGTGATTTTTCTGAGATCTCAAAAGTGAGAAACAAGTATTTTAAGAAAAGCGAACCGGTTTCGACCTTAGTTGAAGTGAAGAAGTTGGTTAAGGATGGTTGCCGGGTTGAGATTGAGGTAATAGCGGTGAAGAAGTTGTAGAATGCGACCGCTTGGTCGCATAAGAGTATGCTTTGATGAGGGTATGCGACAAGGATATCGCATTGTACGTAGCAATTGGTTTCGAAATAATTTAGGTTAAATCATTTATGAAAATTGTTCGGAAGTCAGAATCAACAAAATATGATGCTTCTAATACTGCTGATGTTTGGGAGTATAGCGTGGGAGATAAGAGTGTAAATGCTTCGGTTGGAATGATAAAGGGGAGGTATCCTGAAAAGGGAAGAGTGGTGAATGAAGTCTGTAAAGAACTAGTGCATGTATTGAGCGGGGAGGTGAAATTAGTACTTAACGGTAAGGAGTATTTACTTCAAGAAGATGATCAGGTGTTGATTGAAGCTGGGGAGAAGTATTATTGGGAAGGGAAGTGTGAGCTGATGCTTATAAATGTGCCTACTTGGTATCCGGAGCAGCATAAGGTTGTTGAGTGATGAATTGGTTATTAATTTATTTTCGGGACCAGGTTGGAAACCTGCTCCCGCATGTAATTATATGCGGAAGGGGTATTTATATGGAACTCCACTAATTAATAAATTGACACAGGATTTATGAACAAGCTCTTAAAAGACTTCCTTTCGATCCCGATGCCTCTAGAAAAGTTATTGATTGCTAGGCAGAGCTTCAGTCTGAAGATAGCTCATATGGTTGAGCATAGAAGAGTAGGTCTTTCAAGGGTGGATGAGCTGCCACAAGGTTGTGGTATGTTATTTCTTTACGGAGAAACACAAATCCCAGGAACAGATAAAAAGCCGTTTGTCTCAATGTGTGCAAGAATGAATCTAACTGTTGTCTTTTTAAAGTCTTCGGGTGAAGTAGTCGGGATATTTGTAAATCTGAAAGGCGAAGGGGAAAAGAATTTCAAAACAGCTAGTAGGTACTATTGCAAAAAGCCGGCGGAAATGATGCTTGAGTTGAGAGGAGATTTGGAGTTGGGTTTGTACGAAGGGGATTCTGTCGATCTGAGGAAAGTGACAGACAAATATAGGGGAGAGATCTATACAGCCAACAGAAAATAAGTTTCATAGATAAATTGATTTTAAGATAAGAACTCAGAAGACAAGATTGATTCGTGACGGGGATTACTTTAATTCTTATCTTTTTTCCAAATGGATGATTTTAAAATTATAGTTGAAGGCTATGCTAGGCCAGGCAAGTCGGATAAAGAGTTCTATGCCAGCTGTACGACAACATTGCTATATTCCAAAGACTTGAAGGTACTTGTCGATCCGGGAGCTGATAGAGATTTACTTCTTAAGAATCTGGATAAGGAAGGCCTGAATACAAGTGATATAGATATTCTGTTTCTCACTCATTGGCATCCTGATCATTTTCTAAATATCAAATTATTTCCAGGACACGATATCGTAGATGCCACGACTATCTGGAAGAATGATGGAGAGGAGTATTTCCCCGCTTCAGATGAGGTGATGTCTAAGATCCCTGGAACGAATATCAAAATTTTATCCACACCAGGCCATAGGGAAGAGCATGCTTCGCTGCTTGTGCGTACCGAAAAGAAAGGAATAGTTTGTGTGGCTCAAGATGTATTCTGGTGGACAGATAGCGATCAGCCTGCGAAACCAACTCTTGCGGATTTGCTGGATCTGGGAAGATCCATATCTTGCGGATAAAAAGGCTTTGATGAAATCCAGGAAGTTAGTCCTGGAAAGCTGCGACTGGATAATACCCGGTCATGGAAAAATGTTTAAAAACCCTAGGAAGAAGTGATAACTCAAATAATAACCTTTTTAGCGCACTCTGAACTCAGCGCGGCAAACCATGCCTACGCCAAAGCTTTGGCACCTAAGCTTTCCCTTGACAAGCTCGGGATCGCTAAGAAAGCGGTGAACGGGATTCCCTGCTTCGCAGGACTAATTCAACCTAAGCTCAACCGTCGCTCCGCTTGGTTTCGCTAAGGATTCATTGAGCAAACCCGTTCCGGGTTTTCATTAAGTGATCCTTTTAGTTCAACAAACTCACCTTTGGTGAGCTTGTCGAACTAAGCGGCGGACGGGATTCGAACCCGTGACCTTCTCCTTGGAAGGGAGACATTCTAGCCAACTGAACTACCGCCGCTTTAAAGAGCTTTCATATTATATTAGGTATCGAGTGATTTTTCAATTTTCTCTTTCCTAATCACAGAGTTCAATTACGTGACCAAGAAGCTGAAAACCACTGTTAGTAAAGGCGGTTTAGACTCTGTACATTAATCCTAATTGGCATCGATCTAAAATTGTTTTCCTGAATTTGTTAAAAATGATAGAATTTGAATCGTATTGATAAATTAATTACTAATTTATATGAAGTGGTTTAATGTTAATTTTAGTTCGTTCAAAACAAAAGACGGCGAGATAATCGTATTCCGTCCACTTGAAGAGGGAGATGCAGAAGCTTTTGGGAAATTTTTAACCAGTTTGTCCGAAGAGACAAAAAAGTTATTTGGCCCTCATCCATTAACGAAGGAAGAAGCCGGGAAAATGTGCCTTCAGACCAAGTTTTCCAACACACTTAGAATGATAGTTTCAAACTCAAATAGTGAAATAATTGGCTATATAGTGATTTCTTATCCCTTGAGAGAAAGCCAGCTTCAACGTTATGAGAACTATGATGTTGAACTGATTCAAGGTCGGGATTTATGTATAGCACCATGTGTTTCAGATGATTATCAAGGAAAGGGTATTGGAGGCTTCATGTTGCAAGAAACAATAAAAATTGCTAAAAATTTGGGAGCTAAGTATATTATCCTTTGGCAAGGAACACAAAAATCAAACAAAAGGGCAATCGATTACTACAAGAAATTTGGATTTCGGATAAATGCTGAGTTCGAAAGATACGATCATGCTAATTATGATCTAACTCTTTCTTTAGATGACGATATTGTTTAGAATTCCGGTTCGAACTGAAATGCATAGCCTACTATAATGCTCATATGAACAGAAAACTTCTTGAACGTTTTCAATATATTTTTTCAAATTGTCACTTTCTTATTAACTGAACTTTCGTTAGTATATTTGGATTTTAGAGTCCTTTAATGTATTATTTTGGTGAGTCCTTTTTTGATAATTGATCGAATACTATTAGTTGAAATTCAGTATAAATCAATATTTGTTAAATCCTAGATTATGATACAGATTCTATATTTGGGTTCAAGCAGCGTTTATGGTGTTGGTGCTAGTGAAGTCGGTTTTTCTGATTATGTAAAACGTGAACTTCACAGAAGAATGTTTTCAGATAAAGGAATCGGTGAAAAGTATGAGATATACAACTTTGGCAAATCAGGTGCTACTGTAGATTTTGTTATAAAGAACTTTCCCATTTTCCTTGAACAATTTGGACGGGGAGGTAAAGTTATAACTGTGGCAAATGTGGGAGGAAATAATTCCAAAGCGGAGGATAGACCAGACAATTTTGTGTCTACATTGGACGAATATGTTGATCAGATGTCTGAACTTATTGATTTACTAAAAGAGAAAAGCTCTAAAGTAATGTTTGTTGGAAGTGGTTTTGTAGATGAGAGCAAAAACAAATCCTAAACAGAATCCTTTAACTGGGGGTAAATCATACTTTACAAATAAACGAAGGAAAATGTTCGAAAATCAGTTAAAAATACTTTGTAGAAAAAAAGGTGTTGATTTTATTGAAATTCGAATGAATGAAGATGAATGGAAGAAAAAATATCTATATGAAGATGGTTTGCATTTAAATCAAAAAGGGCATAATTTGATAGGGAAAAAGATACTTAAAAAGTTGGAAAAGTGGATTTAGGTACACAGTTTATCTTTTTATATGTTCTTGATTATTTTAACAGAGTTTATAGATATCAAAAATAGTAATTACCAAGCTAATGATAATAGGTTGAAAGTGAACATAGTGGACTTACCACGAACTCATAGCCATTGCCTGCTATAATACTCATATGAATCAAAACCTTCTTGAGCGTATTCAATATGTTTTTTCAAATTGTCATCATCTGATTAATTCAACATTTGGCAGAGACTTTTCTGTTGTAGGAAATGTTGGGATATTTTCTCAGAGTGAGGAGGAGTACAAGGAATTTAAATCAATTGCCAACGAACTCATAAAAAAATAAACGATCCCAATCAAAAGTATTTCGAATTGAAAAAAGGGTTAACTCTAAAAGACAAGAACTTCACAGCTATATTGACTCATATTTATATAAGAAAATACGACCCATCTGAATACGGAAAGTACAAAGGAGACGTTGATTTTATTATTGATGATGAAGAATATGCTAACCTAAAAGAAAAAGTTATCAATAAGGAATATGCAGGTGCCGAAATGTACCAAAGGACCGGGTGGGATACGATCCAGATTACGAAAGGTGAAATTGATGTTGTATCTTACTTGAGTACGCTTGAAATGGCTGAAAAACTCAGAGTCAAATTCGATGATTTAACTAATCTTTGACATTACTGTTGTTTAAACGATCCAAACTTCAGACATCTGCCTGCTTTCCTCTCTATACTCAATGTTGCTATTGATCTTTCTTTCTAAACACGCTATCTTGTTAAAAGACCACATTTAATTTTTTTAAATCTCTCTTCATGGCAGAAAAAATTCTTTCTGAGCGGGTTGTATCTCGTAAAGTCATAGGCAGTGCAAATCCTATAGCTAAGAAGTTTCGCAGCTTTAAAGGAAGCTTTGGCGGGATATGCATTGCCCCTATTCTTATAATTATTGCCTTTGGCATACTATTTTACAGCGAAAAGTTTAAGAAAAACTCGGAAGTTGTAGAGCAGTTGACACTTGAAACAGCAACAGAGGTAACCGCAGATTCTGGTATGCACAAGATAAAAGGAACTCCGGTTGTGGATACTCCTATAAAAGCTCCAGAGGTTGGAGATGTGCTGTATTATTCTTACAAAGAACAAAAATACGAAGAAGTAGAGAAAACTGAGGAGGAGACAATTACGACCATAGAGAACGGCCAGGAAGTCGAAGAAACTATTGAGAGAGTTAAATTAGTTGATGAGTGGGTAGATAAAGAAAGCAAGTCAGAGTGGGCTGGATTCAAGCTTGGAAATTATACTATAAGTCCAAACGGGGCAGATCTGGAGCTTAAACTTCAAAAGAAGGAGTATATGATCGAAGGGGTTGCCCAGAAAGATTACAAGAGCATTTGTGAATCAGCCGGTGGTACATGGCTTGCCCAATATAATGAATGTGAAGGTATTGGAAAGACAATATGTGGCTCTAACGATGGTGAATATAAGATGTGTGAATCGCCATGCAGGCATAATCCTGTGATGGAGAATTGTACTGATGTATGCGTTGAAGTTTGCACCATTGTAAATCCTGGTGAATATGTTGATATTTCAGGAAAGAATATCACCCCTGATATCGGTGATTATCGTTTGGTTGTTGAGTACCTGCCTCTAGAAACTGAGATGCTCGTTATAGGTGAGATTTCTGGAACTACAGTCTCGGGCGGAGATACATTTATAGTATCAAACAAAAGCGATACTGAGCTTCTTAGTGATTTGAAGGGCGAAGAAACGGCAATGTACTGGATAATGAAAGGTGTTGTGTGGTTGATGCTGACTTTTGGATTCTTGATGATCTTGGGCCCGATACTTTCTCTGCTTGACTTCATCCCTGTTGCAGGAAAAGCTGCGAGCTGTGTAGCATCGATTATTGCTGCTATAGTATCAGCAGGTATAGTAATAGCCGGGACACTAATAATCAAATACTGGTTCTTGTGTATAGCCTTGGCTGTTATCGGTGTAGTAGGACTTGTTGTGCTTCTGGTAGTCTTGATGACAAGAAAGAAAGGGGATAAAGTAGAGGAAGAAAAGAAATAAGCTGGATTCGAAGAAATAGGCTTGAGAGCAATAGCTCTTGGGCCTATTTGTTTTTCTCTATACGGTTTTTATCCAGAGATTGGATATCAACAGTTTTGTCAACTTTAAAGATATTCCCATGGCCAGGAATGATATAATCGGCGATTTTCCAGATCTGGGATCGATTCTTCATCTGGCTTACAGGGTCCTGCGACCAAGGTTCCCAAGTTCCTTCCTCCTTCCAGTCTCTCTCTTTTTCAAAAAGATCCCCGACAATAGCGACGATTCCCTGTTCAGTTTTTGCTATTACGGAGATACTCTTTGAATCGTGACCAGGGGTTGCGATTATCTTTACATTCTCATCAACTGTATATCTCTTTTCGAAAAAATCGATAAATACATCTTTTTTTATGATATCGCTTCCAGCTATAAATATTGCTTCAGGAAACAGGTTAAGATTTCCGATATGATCGATATCACTGTGTGTAGATATTACGTAGGATACTTCTTGGGGCGAGATCTTTTCTTTCTTTAAACTATCCAAAAGCTTTTTACTAAAACTTGGAACTCCCGTGTCTACGATGATGATATTTCTTTTTGCCTTTTCGATGAGATTGCTTTCTGAGATTACCAGAGTTATGCTCCCGCAAGCACACTGCGTGGCATAACCTTTCCATTTAGAGTATCCTACCTGGAGAATCTTTACTTTTGCGTAAGAACTTTCGGATTTAGAGTTTCTTTTTATCCTCCTTCGTAGTATTTTATTTGGTTTCTGTGGTAGGGGTTGACTTTTTCTTTGATTTACAATGGGGGGTTTTGAATTAACTGGTCTGGAGAATACTTCGGAGGATTCCGTCCTATAAGCTGATATCAAGTTAGGTGACTTTTTATTTTTGGACTCCACTTGTTTTCTCATAATAATTTGATTATATTTAGAAAGAATATGGAAGTAAAGAAAGAACAAGTGGATTTATCGAATTTTGATAAGAGAGCTGTACCAGCTCTTTTAGTGTTTATTGTGTTTGTTGTTATCGGCCTTTCGTACTTCTTCTATCTGAAGAGAAGCCGCGAGGAGAAGTATAATAACGAAAAGATCACAGTTACGACATCTATATTTCCGATTTATGATATTGCTCGGAACATCATAGGTGAGAATGAGGAGATCGATTTGAGTTATGTAGTGCCGGTATCGGTAAATCTACAATTATATGAGCCTCCCGATACTGATAAGGATAAAATCAGGGATTCAGACCTGTCTTTCTTTGTCGGGGCAGGATATGACGACTCCCTTGGATCCTTTGCTGTTGATAGCAAAGTAGACTTGAGCAGTTTTATAGAGTTGAAAGAAGGAGCTCACGAAAAGGTTATTACTGATTATAAAAAGATTTGTTCTGATAACAGCGGAACGTGGCTTTCTGACTACAACGAGTGTGTAAACTCAAGTGAAGAATTATGTGCTTCTCATTCGGGCAAGTATGACAGCTGCGCTTCAGCCTGCAGACATGAAGCAAATGAAGAACAGTGCATAGCTGTTTGTGTTGCTGTGTGTACATTTGACTCAAGCACCAACGAGACTACTAAGAAAACTTCTAATCCTTATTATTGGCTCTCTATAGAGAACGCAAAGACTATTGCCCAGGTGGTGTACAAGGAAATAGCAAAGAAAAAGCCTCAGTACTCTTATGAGTTTGCTCAGAATTATGAAAGCTATATTCAAAGCCTGGATGAGGCTCGAAGCTATATAGATGAACAGTCAAAACTCATAGATGATAAGAGAGTCTTGGTGCTTACTGATTCCTCAGATTATTTCTTGATGGACTATGGCTTTCAGGTTGTAAACCGTTTGGAGAATAAGGATCTTGCTGAGGTGAAAAAGTCAGCAGATAAGTATAATTCACGTCTTTATCTAAAAGATGAGTTTTACTCAAATGAAGAGATAACAGGTTTTCTTGAAGATCAGGGAGCACAAATCGTTGCTGTAAAAACAGTCGGCGGGGAAGGGCAGGAGCTAAATTATATAGACCTTGTGAGGACAAACATTGACAGAATTTATTCTACTTATGAGAGTTTGGGTGACTACAGATTTGTAGGCAAAGACTATGTCGGGGAGTTTAACCTCAAAAACACTAAAGCATCCATCTTTAAAAAGAATTCACTGATCGCTGATCTAAGTCTATCAGAGCTTCCCGAATCTCTTGGAACTGTGATGACGAACTTTTACTGGATAGATAAGGATAAGTTTGCGCTTGAAACACATGTAAATCCGAGTTACGGGGAACTGTACTTTTATGAAGTGGAAAATGAAAACCTTATTTACCTGAAGAGATATCTTGGATCACAATTTACTCTATCTCCGTCAGGTGAAAAAGTAGCTTACATAGGATATATTGCGCATTTCTCAGATTTTGGTCCACAGGAGATCAGTTTTATGGTAAACGATCGGGTTCTCTATAAAAGAAAGGGAGAGCAGTTTCCAAGTGAGATAGAGCTGTATTCAAACATTTCCTGGTCTGACGTCAGCACTGTACAATTCCGGGACTGGAGTAACGACGGGGATTTAAAGGTTGTTGTTGCAGAGTAATTATGGATGACATATATTACAAAGTTGCTCACAGAAGTCAAAAGGAAATGGATTCCTTTGCTACGCGGTATGAAGACTTTGATACATCATTGATTCCGGGTATCTTCCAAAAAAGTCTGAAGTACAATGTCTTGAGCTGGAAACAGTCCCGGTCCTGGGGAAGCTCACATGTGGTTTACTTTGTCCAGGTAAAAGAGAGAAAGGATACTTTAGTGCTAAGAGCAAACCTTGGGATATGCGAGCCGGAAGTGGTCATGCAGGTGGAAAAGCTTGTGACTGATATGGTGGACAGTATGGGCATTCCTACTAATAGGGTACTTCATGTTGATGTTACTAGGAAGAAATATCCTTTTGATTTTCAAATTCAAGAAAAACTTGGGGGAAATGATCTCGAGGATCACTTTGAGGGGATAAAGGCAGACTATGACAAAATGTCGTTTGATCTGGGGGCTTATATAGCACGGTACAGCGAACTGCAATTTCCTTTATTTGGTTTGTTTGATGAGAACTCTGCTCTAAAAGGAGAACTTGCTGGGACGAAAAAATCCTTTTACGATTATTTGGTCACTAAACTTGAAGATGATCTGAGGTACTTAGTTGACTTTAAGCAGATCAATACAAGAACATCTGATCAGATCCTGAGAATTTTTGCGAAGCATCAGGACATAATTAAAATCAAAAAGGGTTCGCTTGTACATCATGATCTAGCTGATCACAATATATTTTTCAGGAATGATAAAATTACAGGTATATTTGACTGGGAGGCATGCGTCGTAGGTGATTCGGTTCTCGATCTAGCGTCTTGCCCGACCTGGGGAACGCATTATCCACGCGAGAAAATTTTGATTGAAGGCTACAAGTCGGTAAAAAAACTTCCGGAAAACTTTATAGAAAAGATGAATATTTACCAACTCAGAACTATTTTATGGAAGACAGTTTTCTGTCAGAGGATAGATATATTGACGCCTGAAAGGCTTGAGAGGCTGGGAACTGTTCTTGCTCCGTTCAAGATAAAACTGTAATTCTTGCTTGACATATTTCGGTGTTCCGTTCAAAATGGCCTAAACTTATCTTATTTCATTAAATTGTCCTATGGACGATAAATCAACTAAACCGGCAAAAAATAAATCCGAGAGTGTGCTGGATGAATCCCAAAAAGACGAAGCTAAAGATTTGATTTCTGAAAGGGCTGATGAAAGTCAGAAGCCAAAAGCAAAGAACAAATCTTTACTTATCGTTGTGGTGGTACTGCTTGTGATTCTTTTGCTGTGTATCGGATCTACAGCTGTCGGTTTAGTTTTGAGAAGGAGACAGGATTCTTTCTTCGATAGGTTTGATAAAACTCAAAATATGGTAGATGAGCAGCTTGACGAATTCAACAAGACTCAAGATGAGATAATGGATAATATCAACAACACCATCCCTTTCTCAACTACAACCACTCCTTCGACGTCTGCAACCTGCAAAGCCACTAAGTTTGATGATGGAATCTACAATGATGGAGAATCGTATACTACTCTTGATGGCTGTGAGACTTGTACCTGTAACGATGGAGCGTGGAGTTGTACCGTCAATCCGGGCTGTATAGCACCAACAGGTGGCTGTACGTATGACGGCTCAACTTATGCAGACGGCCAAAATTGGACTACTACTGATGGATGCCAGAATTGCAGCTGTATGAGTGGAAGTGTGGGCTGTGTGATGGATGCAACATGTTGTACTTATGATGGAACCAATTACCAGAGCGGGGATTCATTCCCATCAACTGACGGATGCAATACTTGTACATGTCTAAACGGAGGAGTCAACTGTACGATGATGCTGTGTCCGTAGAAAACTGTAGTAAGCTTGAAATTTGTACTTGAAGAAGTCATCTGTATTCCGGATTCGTATGAAGGGTGTTAAATCTTCGTTTCTGAAACTAGCTTGATGAATTTCCTGTCAAGCAATTCCTTTGTTATACCTGATTCGTCGAGTCCTTGCTTGGGAAACACATAATCAACGTACTGTGCATTACGTCTAAATCCTGCTACCTCTAAACCTGAATCTGCAACAATGATAAGTTTATCATTGGACTTTTCAAGGTTAAATGGCTTGATAACCCTGTAATTGCACTTTTTCATGAAACCTCCTTTGTATTTAGATAAATTTGCCCACGAAATTTTCAGTTGGGGAAGAAAATGTTTTTGGTTAGGATTGTATTTATAGTTTATTATAACACTTATGAGATTTAACTGCTATGAAAGATTTCGAGGGTTGGCGTTGGAGTTTTCCTGGATTTGGGTTTTTGATGATCTCGAAAACTGGTCAGCTTGACCATACGGTATTAGAACCCATTGAGTCACTTATTGATGAATTCAATCTCAAATGGAAGTTTCTTTTTGAGTTGCCTAAGCTCAATTTAAGCTGTTAACATAACGATTATGATCTATTCAAGAGGTAAAGGTGCAGGTATTTATAGAAATAGCGGATTTCCACCAAAGGCGGACAGGTGGGAATTATGGGTGTTTGGTGGCATAGATGTTGTTTCCAATTCAAGTTATAGCAGTCGCTATTGGAACTATAATTAGAAATCTTTTTAGTAGATAACATTATTAGGTTATAACTAACAGAAATATCGATTATGAACTTAAAGACGCTGTTTTGGCAAATATGATATATAAATTGTTCTGATCCGGGTAAATTCTAAAAAGTTGCTCGAACTTATTTTTCAGAGTTTAAATGATTTGAAAGTTAGGTGGTACAAATCCACCTTCTATTGATCTTGGTAAAAGTCGCTTAGGGATCTTATTGGAACATTCTAATTCGTATGAAACACTAGAATCATGAAAGAAGAAACCGGTTTCCAACAGGTATTTCCAAGTTCCTTGTAACCAAGTAATCTACCTTCTTTTAACTCAAGATTTCAGACATAGCGGTTTGAATTAACAAATTATTTAAATATAAATAGCTATTCCGGAAGCACACTGTGCTACCTGTTTTGTGTGGTTTCGCAACATTAAGGAAACATCCTTTACATAAGTCTCTTTTGAAATGTGCTTCATAAACATGACTTAAAAATTGTCACCAATCTTCTTGTGATTTTGATTCAATTCAATTAGAATCAATCAATCCATTTTTATTTCGAGCACTCAAATTATGTCAATTACTACTTTAATAGGGATAGGTGTTTTTATTATTAGTCTTGCAGGACTTGTGAAAGGGTCAGATATGTTTTCAGATTTCGCTGAACGATTAGCCTATCATTTCAAGATACCTCCTTTTATTATTGGAGTTACTATTGTCTCTATTGGAACTTCCCTTCCAGAACTCTTTTCTGCAATAAGTGCAAACCTTCATGGAGCAACTGAAATTGCACTTGGAGACATTATTGGTTCAAATATAACTAATATTTTCCTCGTACTTGGTGTCGCCACTCTTTTTATGAAAACTACAAAACTTAAAGTTACTCATGAACTTATTCATGTGGACCTACCATTTTTTGTAGGTTCTGTGTTTATGATAGTACTTGCCCTTTGGGATAATAAGTTTTCGCAAATAGAAGGTTTGATAGCTATTTGTGGAGCACTTTTATATATTCTTTATACTATTAGTGTTAGAAAAGATATGAAAAATGCAAGAATTCTTGAAGAAATTAATATAGAACATAAAACAAAGAAATTTTCATTTCTAGATATTCCAAAAGGTGGAGTCGGATTATTACTTCTTCTCATCGGCGCAAAATACTTTATTGAATCAATTATTATAACTTCTGCAGGCTTTAGTATCTCAACCGAACTTATTGCTATAACTCTCGTACCATTAGGTTCGAATCTCCCAGAACTAAGTGTTACTATAAGAAATGCAATCCGGGGGAAATCTGAGATTGTTGTAGGTAATATTTTGGGATCAAATATCTTTAATCTTTTTGGGGTTCTTGGAATTGCTGGACTTTTGGGAACATTAACTGCTTCACCAGATTTCTTCCAGTTGGCAATTCCAACTCTTATCGCTTCGACTTTACTATACTTTTTCATCACGCAGGAGAAAGAAATTACTCGTTGGGAGGGTGGTTTATTATTGCTATCCTATGTGATGTATATCAATCTAGCTTTTAACTTTCTATCATAGCGGACTGTTGACAGTCTGATTCTTTGATGAATCTGTTTACAAGCTTCACTAATTCGATTACTACTAAGTTAAACATTCCAAGTCCCATCATTAAAACCAAGTGATTTAACTTTAGCGGCTTTGTCTCAAGAAGCGTATTTAGAAAAGGTACGTACACAGCAGTAGCTAAAAGTCCACTACCAATAATTACAGCAACATTTAAAAACTTATTTGAGAATGGATTATACTGAAAAATGTTTTTTGAGATCGACTTACATGAATATATATAAAAGACCGTTTCAATACCAAGCCCCAAAAAGATCATCGTTCTGACATATGCTAAATCGTCAATTGTGCTATTGAAGTAACGAAATATGAGCAGAAGCGAAAAATCAGTTATTAGAATAAAGACGACAAGCATTACCTTCATTCTTTTATTCACAATTTGTGAATTTTTGGGTCTTGGCCTCCTCTTCATCACATCATCCTCTTTAGGCTCAAACGCAAGAGAGAAAGCTGGTAATGTATCTTCCATTAAATTGATCCACAAGATTTGTATGGCGGTAACAGGTAAGGGTAATTTCAAAAGAATGGATCCAATTATCAGTATAACCTCGCTCAGACTATCGGATAATAGATACATTATGCTTTTGCGGATATTGTCAAAAATCACTCTGCCCTCTTCGATAGCATGGACTATCGTGTTAAAATTCGAGTCTAAAAGAACTACATCAGCAACATCTTTTGAAATATCTGAAGCTTCATTGACAACGATACCAATATCAGCTGATTTTAAAGCTGGAGCATCATTTACTCCATCGCCTGTCATAGCAACAACCTCACCATTCTCTCTTAAAGCTTCGACTATCTTTAATTTCTGGAAAGGGTCGGTTCTGGCAAACACAACTATATCATCAACACTCTCTTTCAGTTCTTCGGGAGACATTTTCTTCAGATCTTCTCCAGTTAGGATGTATGGACTTTCTGAGCCTGAAATAGTTTTAGGTAATAAGCCTATTTCTTTAGCTACAGTTAAAGCAGTTGGCAGATAATCTCCTGTAATCATTTTAATTTTTATACCGGCAGCAGCACATTCTTCCAGCAGGAGTTTTATCTTTTTTCTAATCGGATCATCGAAAATCAAGATTCCATTCCACTCCAAATTCACTATGTCCTTTTCTGAAAGGCTTTTCTTTTTGGCATCTACAAATTTATAAGCAAAACCTAGTATTTTCCTGCCTTGTATCCCCTGTTTTTGTATATTTTGTATCCATTCGTTTTTGACAGATGCCTCAATATTACATCTTTCTATGAGTTGTTCCGGAGCTCCAAAGGCAAATACAATATTCCCGTTCTGAAATTTATTCAGAGTTGCTGCGTAGTTATTCCCATTATTAAAAGGTATACTATCTATTCTCCCATAGGTCTTGGCTTTTTTTATTCTTTGTATGGTTTCATAGTCTTTATCATTGTAAATCCATTCCATCATGGTTGTTTCCAGGGGATCGATCTGGTTGTTACAAAGCAAGGCTGAATATTGACCGAATTCTTTGTTGATAAAGTTTTGTTCGACCACAGTAAGTTTCCCTTCTGTAATAGTCCCAGTTTTATCAGCACAAATAACAGTTACAGATCCCAAAGTTTCAGCCGAAATAAGTTTACTGACGATAGCCTTCCTCTTTAAAATCTTCTTCATACCTAAAGCTAGGATAACAGTAAGGGTAATAATTAAACCTTCAGGGATAGCTGCGACAGCCACAGCAATAGCTGTATATAGAATTTCTTTCGTGCCATAGCCACCAATTAATCCTACTACAAAGAGAAAGAGTACAAGTAATACCACAACAACGGATAATGATTTTGCAAGCCTAGTGGTCTGTTTTTGCAATGGAGTTTTTGCATCCTCTTGCTTAAGCACATATTTACCTATCTTTCCGACACGGGTCTGGGACCCAATCCCAGTTACTTTCATCTTTCCTATTCCATTTAATATAGTTGTTCCTGCAAATATTTCATCCCCATCCCTTTTCATAAGAGGAACCGACTCGCCTGTAATTATTGCTTCATTTATTGATAAGTTTTCTTCCTCAATAATTTTTCCATCTGCTGGAATACTAAATTCTTTTGACAAGATAACAGTGTCGCCGACTACTATATTTTCCGAATCTATTTCTTCCCTTTTACTATTTCTAATGACAATAGTTCTCGGTTTTAACAATTTCCTTAAGTGATATAGTGTATTTTGGGCTTTGTATTCTTGAATAAAGCCCAGAAGAGAGTTTATAAGAATGACGGAAAATATTACAAGGGTATCTGTATATTCCTTGAATAAGAGGGTTAATAAGCAAGCAAAGATTAAAATATATATAAACGGAGACTTAAATTGCTCGAGAAACAACCTGAGTGGTAAGATTTCTTTTTCCTCAAAAATAATATTTTTCACTATCTGTCAATAAAAAAGTTAGAGACAAACTTGTCAAACATTTCTTCATTTTAATCTATTCATTATACTAGAAGGGAACTTATCTAACAATTTAGACTGAGTCCATAACATATGCAACAAACCGGTGTGAAACTTCATTAGAAAGGCTATGAGCTTTCCAAAAGTTAACTCACTCTATCTTTCAAATGGCATCTTGCATAATTTGTTATGAGGTTTATGCCAAATTTCTTTGCAGCTTCTTCAAACTCTCCCATAAACTCTGTTCCATCGTCTCTCTGTAAATGTGCTTCAGAATCCAAAATACCAAATATTTGATTGAGCTTTAATAGAAAATCTCTTGCACATATTACTGTATATCTTGTGCAAGCGTATGGAAATACTATCCTTGTAATTACATCTATTGCTCCAATTACATAAAATGTTCCACATTTATTGTCCAATACTTTGTGTTTGTCTGAAATCTCCCCCGTAAACGACAATGGGCCCTTCGTAGTTCTTGCTATTTTCTCATTTCTTTAGGTGATGGATTATCGAAACCTTTCAATTCCCCCGATTTTATTCCTTTGTAAATATTGTCGATAATATTTAATCTAAATCTTTTCTTTTTCATAAACCAAAAATAACAATTTAAATATGTTATCCATACTATAAATTTGAGTTCAAGTGTAGTATCAACTACCCCCGAACGCTGAACGAAATCCGAACTTTTTTCAAAGAAAATCCAGAATAATGAGGTGTGTTTCCGCTTTTCTCTGATTAAGAGAAACAACTCGCAACATACAATTTGGCTCCCTTGACAGGATTCGAACCCACCAAATAGGCAGAAAACTACGTGAGAACAAGGGAATCTCTGAATACTCAGGAGAATGATAAATGTAGTGTATCAGTGTGATAACTCTGATTTACACTGGTATGGGAGGGTTTTGTACAACTTGGTCGGGGTGACGTACTATGCACGAATAGATTCTCATTTATATAGATACGATTATCTCATATATCAAAGAATTTGAGTACAAATGGAAGTTTTTATCTGACCTTCCACAGCTCAATTTACTTTTATAAAATGTTCGAATATAGCTGATGTTGCCGATTTCTCCACTTAATGCTTTGAGTGTGAAATCCCCGGACTAAAGTCCGGGGATGAAACGAGCAAAATTTTAAGTAGGACTTAAAATTTTGCGTTATCTGTGTCATACTTGAGTATGGCAATAAGATATTGGACAGGATCACATACAAAACATAAACTGGTCTATCACTTAGTATTTATACCAAAGTATAGAAAAAGGATATTGGTAGGCAAAGTAGCAAAAAAGATAAGAAGCTTGATGTATGAAGCATGTGAGATGAATAGATGGTGGATACATGAGATAGATGTGAAGAGAGATCATGTGCATGTAATGATACAGATAAAGCCAACGGATAAGGTATCAGGGGAGGTGAAGATACTAAAAGGGGGAAGTAGTATAAAAATACAGAAGGAGTATCCAGAGCTAGAAGAGTTTGTATGGGGAGGGAAGTTTTGGTCGGATGGATACTTTGCCGAGACGAGCGGGAGATTAAGTGAAGTTAGGTTAAGAAGTTACATAAGGGAACAGTGCTCAAGTATGACACGCAAGGTACAAAGCCCCGGACTTTAGTCCGGGGATGACTTACTTATGTTTAGTTAAATCAACTTTTAACTGATTAACAACTACAACTTTATTCTTTCCAAAAACATTCACTATATTAGAATATTTTTTAAATAAATCAAACGTATCTATATTCTTAAAATCAAATTGGATTTGTAGATATTTATCATTTTTAATTTCTTTCACAAAGTTGTCAAAGTTAAAGTCTTTTGTAGGGAAAAGAGTTTTATTGAAATCTATAAATCCATATATATTTACATTTGATTTATTTTTTAACTTGTCGAATAATTTAATATTGAATGTTTTTGATTCTACGACGAAGACAAAATAAATTTCGTTATTATATAATCCGATTTCACAAAAATCCGTTGTAATAGTTGGCAAATCTTCTTCTATTAAATTGCCAAAATGGTCATAGTTGTTTTTGGTATATTCTAGTTCAGAAACGGATTTTTTTGAATTAATCAAAAGTTCTCGAAATTTATTTAGGTTTTTAATATTCATATAAAGTTGTAGTTGTATATTTATTGTAAACTTTACCAGCCTCTGAAATTTATTTCACATAATGTATCCGCATGATGCGAAGTTTTTGATATTCCTTTTTATACATTACCCTTATTAATTATATCAAAAATTTGGATGAAAGAAATTTATACTCATTATTATATTTCTCTGAAGCGATAGCGAAAGAGAAAGTTTAGATTGTGTAAATTTCTGGAACCGCATATGCAGGTGTTGTGTGATGTAATATTTTTTAATTTTCTATTTTGTTGCGTGCCAATATTCACGCAAGCTTATTATTTTATTGTTCTTTAAAGTTATAATTATTATCCCTCTTAATTCAATTGATTTACTGCTACTGATTTGATCAAATTTGCTAATCCACTCAGCATATCCAGACCCATTATAAACGGCACATCGGCCAAGTTTGAATTTAATATTTTTTTGATCTTTTTGTGGATTTTTTATCCAGTATTTTTTTATTGCTGAATGTCCTTCTATTGGTTTTTCAAACGGTGTAACTTGGTACGTTCCGTCTTTATCAAATATTTTTAGCAGTAAATCAGGGTCTTGTTTTTCCCAGGCCTCACCGTACTTTTTCATTATGCTTTTTAGTTTGTTTAGCTCCATAAGTTTAGAAAATAGAAAATTAAAAAATATTATTTCGCCTAACGTTTGCGTGTATGAGAAGTCCTGAGTTTATCGAAGGATTTGGGAAAACTAGTTATTCTTGCTAGTTTTCCTCATATACGCTGTTATTAAACCCTACAATATTTTAAACAAAATTGGGTTTAAATCTTCTTAAATAATCTTTAAACTCATCTAAATTTTTAACGCCCTCATTAAAAACAGCTCGGTAAACATCAATACCTGATATTTTTGTTCCATGCTTTAGCTTTTTTCTCATTTCATATTTAATCTTCAGGATTATTTCCCGATTTTTATCATCGATGCGCTCTTTCACCCATCTTACAGTTTTTATTGCCTTATCTTCTGATTCTGGCAAAAACCAAATGTCAATTTTCTAAAATGTCCTTGGTTTTTCCAAATATTTTATGCCGCAATAAATTCCTTGGGGTCTATCAGGGTAAATACTTTTCCTAAAATCCTGAAGATTAATGCTATAAACATCATCTTTAGTAAAAAGCTCATTGATAACTTTAAGAAAGTTGGTAACATTGGGCTCTGACAATACAACAACATCTATGTCTGGCCAAGACATAAGTTTTAGCTCTACGCTGCCAACAACATGTACTTCGCCAAATTTATTGAGTAGCTCAATGAGCTTTAAATCTTTGATGATTTCAAGGGCTTTCTTGTGGAGAGAGTTTTGTTTAACTATATATTTTGAACTATCCATAATAATAAAGGTTTAATAATGGCGTATAACGGTTAAGTATATGAGAAGTTTTGAAAACATCCTTTTAATAAAACCTAGGCGAAATCCCAGGGCTTTAGCCCGGGGATGAAGCAGTAAAATTTGAAAATAATTTTCAAATTTTACTTATCTGTGTCATACTTGAATATGGGAATCAGGTATTGGACAGGATCACATACAAAACA
>JAHIVN010000097.1 GCA_018816645.1 Patescibacteria group bacterium
ATTGATTTCCACTGCCATCTATATGGTAGTAGATATTTTGCTCGAGTTTGTGTACCATGTCTCATGGGTGTGTTTTGTAATAGTTTAACTACATTACTTTAACACACCCGAATTCGTAATATCTATCCCAACTTATTCATATAACGAGCATAGGAAAGAACTGTTATATTTGTCATAATAACATTTTTCCATTTGAAAAATAACTTGATTTGTTCTAACATTAGGCACTACTTTTTATACTTGATTTTATGGTCAGAACACGATTTGCTCCAAGTCCGACTGGATATATACATATAGGCAGTATACGCACAGCTTTGTACAGCTATGCTTATGCGAAAAAGCACGGAGGAACCTTTATACTCAGGATAGAGGATACAGATAAGAAAAGAGAAATGGAGGGTGGAGTTGAGGATATAGTAAAAGCTTTGAAAGTGTTTGGGCTCGATTTTGACGAAGGTCCTTCGACTCCTTTGAGAAAGTTACCAGGAAATGGGGGGCCATACTCTCCATATATCCAATCTCAAAGACTTGACATTTATAAGGGAAAAGCTGAGGAGCTTGTTGAGAATAGAAAAGCGTACTACTGTTTCTGCTCTGAAGAAAGATTACTGGAGTTGAGGGAAAAGCAACAGAAAGAGGGAAAAAAGCCAATGTATGATAGAAAGTGCAGAGATCTAGATATCCAGGAATCTAGGAAGAAAATTGCAGATGGAGAAAAATATGTAGTTCGTTTGAACGTTCCCTCGGGCAGGAAATTAGGTATAGATGATAAGGTTATGGGAAAGGTTAGCTGGGATAGTGACGAAGTTGATGACCAGGTATTATTAAAAAGTGATGGTTTTCCGACGTATCATTTAGCTGTTGTTGTTGATGATGTGATTATGGGTGTGACTCACATTACTCGAGGTATTGAATGGTTGGCAAGCGTCCCCAAACATATTCTGTTATTCGAGGCATTTGGCTATAAGATGCCAGTTATGGCTCATATGCCTGTTATACTTGACCCTGCAGGAGGAAAGCTTTCAAAAAGAAAAGGAACAGTCTCGGTAGAGGATTTCTTAAAACAGGGATATTTGTCTGAAGCTCTACTAAACTTTCTTATGCTTCTAGGGTGGGCTCCAGATGATGATCGTGAGTTTTTTTCATTGAAAGAGTTTGTAAAAGTTTTTAGCCTTGAGAGATTGAATAGGGCAAGCCCAGTTTTTGATAGACTGAAGCTTCTCTGGTTCAACGGTGAGTATATTCGCAAATATTCTACGAAAGATTTTGCCAAGAAAGTTCTGGACTGGACGAGGGAGTACTGTGACGATGAAAAGATGAAGAAGGCTATATTGGAAGACACTGATCTCACTGCAAAGCTTGAACTGATTCAGGAAAGGATAGTATTGCTAAGCGAGGCTGTAACTTCACTTCAGTTCTTCTATGAAAGGATGCCCGTTCCTGATACGAAAACGGTAAAAGGGATCAAGCGCTATGAGGTTTCTAACTTGAAAAAAGCAGTAGTTGATTATGCAGAAGTCATCTCCAGATACGATGATGCTACTTCCCAGTGGACGCATGAAGACTGGGAAAAGAATATAAGGGAGCTGGCAGACAAGTACAAAATCAAACATGGCGATATGTTTATGATGATACGGCTTGTCATATGCGGCAGTCCGATTTCCCCCCCTCTATATGAAAGCCTTGTAATCCTGGGCAAACAAGAGGTACTTGAACGGCTAGAGAACTTTAGATAGAAATTCTTATGCTTAAAAGATTGAGACTTCGAAAACTTATAGTGACTTTGATCCTGGCAGCTTTTCTTCTGCCGTTGTTCCCGGCTGATGAAGCTCAGGCGGCTATGGAAGCTATGAGCAGCTATGTTGTCAACATCAATGTTTTGGAAAGCGGTGAAGTTGAGATGACTTATAAAATATCACTTGAGAACCAAAGTAAGAAATTCTTTATAAGAGACTATTCTCTCATTAGCGATCACTCTGACCTCTTTGAAGTAAACGTGAAGGAAAACAATAAGCAGGCTTCGTTTACCAAGGAACATGTTGGGGACAAAGTCAGGATACGGGTTTTACTCAAAAAAGAGCTGATATATTTAGGCGACAAGGTAGACATCACGATAAGATACAAGACAGGACAGCTATACAAAAAGCAAGGCTTCATTCAGCGTATCTATGTTCCTACGATAAAGTCAGAAGAGGATCTCATAGAAGCACGTTTCAATCTGAATTTTCCAGAAGTCCTAGGTAATATAGACTATGTTTCGCTTAAAGACGCAGACTTCCAGATGCATGCAGGGAAATACAAATTAAGTTATTCTCAAAAGGATGCCCCGAAGGGCTTAGTGATTCATTTGGGGGATTTTCAGCAGCAGGAATTTAACTATAAATACAGAATCGAAAATGCCCTAGATAAGGAAAGAATATTTTCTATCACTCTTCCTCCGGACAGCTATTTTCAAAATGTGTATTTTTTGGATATTTCTGAGCTGCCACTTCGAGCACTTACTGATCTCGATGGGAATAACATAGTTGAATATAAGCTTGACCCGCATGAGACAAAAGAGGTCCGAATATCTGGTTTTCTTCAGTTTCGAAATAAAAGTGTGGAAAGTGAGCTGAGTGAGGAAGCTACAACAGTTTACACATCTGAGGCTCAGGCATGGAAATTTCCGGACGGTGAAAAGAAGAATATCTTAGAAAAGATAACAAGACCGGATTATACGAACTACGAAAATGCCCGGTTTATCTACGATTATCTGGTATCAGATGAATACTCATCTCGTGTCTCCAAGAAAAAAACAGGAACAGAATCTCTTTTTGAGTACTCTGGGGACAAATTTTCTTGCAAGGAAACTTCTGATCAGTTTGTTGCTTTTCTCCGGTCTGTAGGGATTCCATCTAGGGAAGCTGTGGGAACTGCTGCCTTGAGGGAAAATCTTCAAGACCTGCATTGGTGGGTGGAATTTTATGATGATAAACAAAATAGATGGATTGGAGTTGATCCCTGTATCAAGATCTTATTTGATTACCATGGTTTTGATAACTTGGATCTTGAGCGAACAATCCTTGCTTATCGCGGTGTTCAAGGCGATAGTCCGGATGTTATAGTACCTTTTACAGATTATCAGAACAATGGTGTAGATAACCTGGAGATCCGATCTTCAAACTATGATTTCGAGTGGCAGGGTGATGTGGACATCGGATTCAAAGTTGGAAGTCCAGATCTGCTTTTCAATAATGTCCCCTTGGTTCTCTCAGTTCAAAATAATGCAAAGAGCATTCTGCATTTGGATAGTATTGTAGTGGACGGGAAAATTGTCAAGCTGATGCCTTCTCATAGGGAGGGAAGTTTAGTTGAGTCTGTATTTCCAGGTGACTCAGCCAGTTTCTCAGTAGATCTTTCAGGGATGCCGGAATTGTCTCTTGAACGTGTTGAAAATTATGAGTTGAAAATAGAATCAACTCTGGGAGAACGGAAAGACTCGAAAACATTCTATTTTGACGTTAGCAGACCTTTCTCAAAGTACCACGCACTAAGTTGGCTTATCGCCTGTGGACTCGCAGGGATCTCTTTATACGGCTTTATTATCATGGTGAGAAAATCGAGAAAGATACAGATTCTGAAAAGACCAGAGTACAAGTTCGGTTATCGAAAATCGAAAATGAGTAGTATGATAGATTCTTCGCTCTAGGAAATTAACTGTTTGGTTGAATATAAAATCCTTTTAGGATAAAGTATTCTTCATGGAAGAAGTATTTGTACGAGAAATAGCAGTTGTTCTGGTAGTCGGTCTAATAGGAGCGTTTATAGCGTTAAAGATTAGGCAGACTGTCCACATAGGCTACCTACTTGGCGGAGTACTTCTGACATTACCTTTTCTTGAAGGACTCGTTGACTTTGACTTTTCTCGAAATCTCGCTCAGCTTGGAGTTGCCCTGCTGCTGTTTACGACAGGAGTAGAATTTCCGATTACAAAGATTCTTTCAATTCGGAAAAGTGTCATACTGGGAGCATTTTTACATGCAGTTTTGTTTGTCTTTGGGGCAACTGTCCTTTTGAAATTCTTCAGTTTGTCAACTTTTCAGGCTCTATTTTTGTCAGCCGCTTTTTCCAACAGTGCGACAGTACTTGTTCTGAAACTTATTGAGGAGGTAAAATTTGATATCAAGGTAACAGACACTATCGTGAGTTGGCTGGTACTTCAGGATATTGCTATGGTGCTTATTGCAGTATTTATCAATTCTTACTCAGCCGGGAGTGGTATTCAGCTAGTTCAGCTGCTTGAGGCTGCTCTCAAAAGCGGTCTCTTTATCGGGATATCATTGATACTAGGGAAAAGCGTTATCCCGAAAATATTTGAAAACATTTCAAAAACCAATACATCTGAGTTACTTCTAATCCTGGCATTTGTTTTTTGTCTCACAGTAGCCTTTTTCGCTGAGAAGATAGGTTTATCCTACACGCTTGGCGCTTTTTTGGCCGGTGTAATGATATCTGAAAGCTTCGTCAATCATGAAATCTTTTCGGAGATCAAACCTATCAGAGACGTCTTCTCGGTACTGTTCTATGTGACTCTTGGAGCTTTGATCTCTCTACCTTTTCTGTTTGGCAATATCGTAAAAATCACGTTGATCCTACTTGTGCTTCTAGCTTTCAAATTTATCACGGGATTTATAGTTACAACGTCTCTTGAGAAGCAGACCCGTACTGGTTTTCTGGTGAGTATGAGTTTGATCCAGGGAGGAGAGTTTGCATTTATCATTGCTCAAATCGGTCTGAATAATAGCTGGATCGACAAAGATTTCTACTCTATGATTATCATAATAAATGTTCTATCTCTTTTCCTGACGCCATTTTTCGTCAGAAGATCCGGGGATTGGTATTTGACGCTTCGGGAATTTGTTCGTAGAAAAAACATGAAATTGTACCGGTTCTTGTTCGTGAAGCTTGATAGGATAGTCGACGTAGATCAGCCGGATATGATCAACCATGTTGTTGTGTGTGGATTTGGACGTGTGGGTACTTATGTAGGAAGAGCGCTTGAACGAACAAATATTGACTTCATAGTAGTAGATTCGAGTGTAGAGACAGCTGACTATTGCAAGCAAAGAGGGATAAAAGTGGTATTTGGCGATGCATCAAATATCGACGTTCTTGAAAAGGCCGATGTCGAAAGAGCTCAGGCTATAGTAATTGCTTTGCCAGAGGAAGGGGCGACCGAGATAATCGCTTCAAATGCAAGAAACCTAAATCCAAATATTAAGGTTCTAGCCAGAAGCCATATCCCCGAGGAAGACGGGCGTTTAAAGAGCAAGGGTGTAACAATCACTATTGAGCCTGAATTTGAAGCTGCCGTATCGATTGCAAAAAAGATATTGAATTATTATGGAAGAAGGGAGCTGAATATCGGCGGCTATCTTAAAAAGTCGAGAAGAAGGCAAAGAAGCAAGTTAGGAAGCAATAACCATTACTCCAAGTAATACTGGCCAGCGGATTCCATATAAAGACCAAAATTCATATATCTGTTGACACAATTATCTATTTAAACTATGATAGGTGCAAGTGAACCATGTGTTAGATCGGGTTTGCGGCTAGGCTTTTGGATAGCCTAGGGGGGATCCAAGCTGTAGGTAAAGAGAACACTACAGCACAATTGAATATATCACTTCTAGTTTGAAAAACGAGTGATTTTACTGCCTAGTTGTTTTGCGGCTATCGTATTTTTTTGATACTGCCCATGGAAGAACCAAAGAAAGATATCATTGTCGTTCCATTCTCAAAACTTGGAGAAGTAGAGCCGGGTATAGTTGGCACCAAAGCTTTCAATATAGGGAAGGTGTATGGTATTCGTCTTCCAGTACCTTTGGGCTTTGTGATAACAACTCATGCTCATGATCACTTCATTCTCGCAAATAGACTCGAACAGATGATAGCAGAGGAACTCTCGAATCTAGATCCTTCAGATAGTCTGCGACTTGAAAGTGCCTCCAAGAAAATTCGAAGAGCTATCTTAAAGGGTGATCTGGAGAGTGAGGCAAAAAAGATCTTTGAACGGGCATATACTTCATTGTCAGGTTTTTCGGATGCATATGTTGCGATACGCAGTTCGTTTCCTTTTGAAGACCTTGTAAGTGACCCTTTTAGTAAACAGAGTTCAACCTATCTGAACGTAAAGGGTAAAAAAGATGTTGTTGAAAAAATCAAGTATTGCTGGGCTTCGATGTATACTCCCCAGAATATATTTTTCTTATTGAGTAAAGGACATGATCTTTCTTCGCTTAAGGTTGCTATCATAGTCCAGAAGATGATACAGGCGGAAGCGAGCGGGATACTATTTACGCAGAATCCGGTAGATAATGATAAGTCGAAGATGTCTATTGAGTGTGTCCTTGGTCTTGGCGAATCTCTTGCTAGAGGTGAACTTGTCCCTGATAATTATTTAGTAGAAAAAGAAGGATTAAAAGTTTTAGAAAAGAAGATTGTCCCACAAGATTGGATGCTTGTCAGAAAAGGAAGAGTAAGGAAAGGAGAAGATCCAAATATCAAAGTAAAGGTGAGCGAAGTTTGGAAGGTAAGGCAAAAACTAGAGAATAAGTATATAACTAGACTTGTGAAGCTGGGCATCTCTCTAGAGAAACACTTTGATCAGCCGATGGAAATCGAATGGATCTATGAAGGGGGAAGAGTATGGGTAGTTCAGGCTAGGCCGATAACCAGGCTGGAAATCAAAGAGGATTCCTGGAAAACAACTCCGACTTTTGCCCAACTGAAAGCGAAAGTAGAATATGAAGGACAAATCAAAAAACCCGAAGTCGATGTTAAGAAGTCTACAGGTGAAGGATTTAAAGTTGAAAATCTGAAAGCTGATTCCACCATAAGTGGAGGGCAGGTCCTGATAGTCGGGAAAAGTGGCAATGCTGGGTTAACCAGTGGCATAGTAAATATAGTTAGGTTCCCGAAGCAGCTTTCAAGCGTGAAAAGAGGAAGTGTTCTTGTCACTGAAACAGTTACACCAAAGTTTGAGGGGAAACTAAACGGAGTTGTAGGAATTGTGACTGATGAGGTGGGTAGGGATTCGTATGCCCAGATAGTTGCGAAAGGACTGGGGATTCCCTGTATCGTTGATACGAAAATTGCCACAAAGGTTCTCCGCAACAGTGAGCACATCACTGTTGATGGGGGTGACGGGAAGGTATACTCTGGTAAAAACGATCAAGGGATGTTGAAGGCAGAGAAAATTCTTCAGAGTCAAGAGGAACAGGTTGTAAAGCCGGCTCAGGAAAAATCTAGCTGGGCGGTTGACGTATCGACCCCAGAGCCCGAGACCGATATTAAGACTGCAACGAAGCTGTATATTGATATAGAAGATCCAAACAAAGCACCAAATTTAGCACACAGATACGTTGATGGAGTAGGCTTTTACAGCTCTGAGAAGGTAATACGTGAATCGGGTATTCATCCTCAAGTAATATTGAAGAAAAATAAGCTGAAAAAGGATTTCATAAATGAACTTGTTCTGGGTCTTTATAGAGTATCAAGATCTTTCGAGCCAAAACCTGTCTTTTATCATCTCTCGAGTATGCTTTCAAGTGAATATTTTGTACTTGAAGGCAGCGGTGGTTACGAGCCGAAAGGTTTAAATCCCAAAATGGGATTGAGCGGAGCCAGCCGATTTATAAAGAACCCTGAGGAGCTGGAGCTTGAACTAGAAGCTATACGTGTGGTCAGGAATAAAGAAAACGTCAAAAACATTTCAATTGTAGTTCCTTATGTTAGAACTTTCAGAGAATTGAAAGAGATGAAACGTACTATTGGCTCATTTGGCTTCAGAAGGTCATCCACTTTCAAGATCCTTTTCAGTGTTGATATTCCTTCTGCCGTTCTAAATCTTGAAAGACTGTTAGACTTAGAAGTCGATGGGGTTGTCGTAGATCTAAATAAACTTTCAGAGATGCTTCTTGGCACGGATGCTGATCTCGATTCTCTGCAGAAGAGTAGTTACAAGGTAAACCACTCAGCTTTGATGTGGTCACTGGAGAAGATAATCAAAACAGCAAATAAATATAAGGTAGCTTCGATCATCCGCGGTAATGTTCTCCTAGATAATGAGAAGCTTCTTGAACAGATAGTGAAGCTCGGGGCCTCAGCAATTAGTGTGAATCCGGATGGAGCTTACGAAATAAAGAAGAAGGTTTCTGAATTTGAAAATAGTCTCTTGATGAAGAAGAAACGATGATATCCTAGTGCATTTTCTCCCGGCTTCTAAATTCTCTCATCCCTTTTCAGTGGGTGTGTTGATTTACATGTCTCAAATTTTCTTGTAAGATTTCCTTATGAAATTTTACTCCAAAATTCGTATAGAATATCCTGGGATGGTTGGAAAGGCTGGGCCTACAGTTCCAAAGAGGATTTCTCCCGAGTCAGTGCTTTGTATGTTGAAGTCGAGAAAGGTCACGGGATGTCGATGAGTACAAGATCGGATAGAGTATATTATGTTCTGAGCGGTAAAGGCGAATTCAAATCTCAAAGATCAAATCTCAAAGTTGGAAAGTCGGATGTAGTTATCGTTCCAAAGAACACGCCGTATGATTACATGAGAATTGGTTCAGACAAGTTGAAAATGTTTATGATTCACGCACCGGCGTTTGATGAGAAAAGTGTTGTGGATTTCAGCGATCAGCAAGCAGCTTTCAGCTGTCAGCCCGATGCAGAAATATTGAAATTTACACTCAGAGGTGCAAAGATGCTTGAAAGAGCTGGGAGAAAGGGTTGGATTTATAATACTAAAGATGATTTCGAGAATGCGAATGTAGTTTATCTTGAGATGAAGTACAGGCATGGGAAAGTGAAGGATTTGAAGTCGGATAGGATTTATTATATTGTTGAAGGGAAAGGTGAATTCAAAATTCAAAACTCCCAGCCAAAGGCTGGTCCGCCTATGGCGGAAAAGTTCAAAATTAAGGAGACGGATGTGGTTATAGTGCCGAAGGATACGCCGTATGATTTTGAGAATAAAGGGAAGAGTTATTTGAAATTAGTGCTTATAAATTGCCCGGCGTTTGAGAGGGAGAGTAGTGTAAAGTTAGAGTAACACTATTATAAAACCATTGTTAAACAGTTGTTTTACAGCAGTAGTTTAATTATTATAGCAAACGGATGAAGTTGAAAGATAAAGTAGCCCTCATAACCGGTTCCAGCCGGGGCATAGGCCGGGCAACAGCGATTCTTTTTGCTAAGGAAGGTGCAAAGGTGGTGATCAACTGCAAGGAGAATGTCGAGAAGGCTGAGGAGGTGTTAGAAAAAGTTGGTAAGGGAAATGGAATAGTTGTGAAGGCGGATGTTTCTACAGAAAAGGGAGTTAAGCGGCTAATCAGCGAAACAGAGAAGCAGTTTGGGAGGATTGATATATTGGTGGCAAATGCGGGAGTAGTTCCAGATCCTTGTGGGATAGAAGATTCAACTGAAGAAAGTATAAATCAGGTTATTGATACGAATTTGAAAGGAACATATAAGACACTCAAGATCATCGGGGAAAGATTATCTAAAGGTGGTAGTGTAGTAACAGTTAGTTCAGTTGATGGAATAATTGGAGAGCCATTTGCTGCTATGTACTCTGCGACAAAAGCAGGGATAATAGCTCTAACAAAAGCCTTTGCAAGACATTATTCTTCGAAGCAAATTAGGGTTAACTGTGTAGCCCCAGGTCTCATAGAAACGGATTTAACTAAGGATGCCGACGAACAACTTCTTCAGGAAACATTGAAAGGTGTTCTGATTCCAAGAATTGGGAGACCTGAGGAGGTTGCTAATGCAATTTTATTCTTTGCTTCCAGTAATGCTAGTTATATGACTGGGGCTACAATATGTGTCGATGGTGGGTTCAACCTTAAGTAGTCAATTATATTTGTTAGATAAGAAATTTATATGAAGCTGAAAGACAAAGTAGCCATTATTACCGGTTCCAGCCGAGGGATAGGGCGAGCGACAGCTATTCTTTTTACTAAGGAAGGAGCAAAGGTGGTGATCAACTGCAAGGAGAATGTCGAGAAGGCTGAGGAGGTGCTAGAGGAGATTGGCAAGGAGAATGGGATAGTAGTTCAGGCGGATGTCTCGAGAGAAGATGAAGTGAAGAAATTAATTAGTGAAGGAGTAAATAGGTTTGGAAGAATTGATATTCTGGTCAACAATGCAGGGGAGATACTTCGACCTGGTGACTGGAAAAGTGATGTTAAGACCTGGAAAAGAACATTAGATGTAAATCTGACCAGTGCCTGGCTTATGATTCGCGAGGCTGCTCCGATTATGCAAAAACAGGAGTCGGGTTCTATAGTGAATCTCACATCTACTGTGGGACTGCTTGGTTCTCAGTTTGTGTTAGCTTATGGAGTTTCAAAGCTTGGAGTCATTAATATTACTAAATCAATGGCAAAAGAACTTGCTCCCCATATTCGCGTAAATGCAATTGCGCCAAGTAATGTAATGACCGATATGACAAAAGGAGCTGGAGAAGAACTGATTGAGAAGTTCAGACAGAATACTCCACTGAAAAGGATTGCTGAACCGGAAGAATTAGCCAATACAATCTTATTCTTGGCTTCAGACGATGCCAGCTACATCACAGGTGAGGTGCTGGTTGTGGATGGGGGGTATAGTCTGAAATAGTAGTATACAGCTTACAGCGAACAGCTAAACAGTAAAACAATGAAGCGATGTAACAATGTTACAATTATGCAGTTATACAGTTAACAATTAACAATTAACTATCTAAATTATTACTGCTCTCTTGTGGCCAAACCAACAAAATACGCACCGCACTTGTGTACAGCGTTTACTATTCTTGCACTGATTGGGATTATTATTGGACTTATATTCTCAAATGCGCTTGTGATCGTGTTGTTTTTACTTCCTGCTACCGTCTACGAAGTATACAGAACTGAAGGACCCTCGACAAAAGCTTCGTCTGCACTTCTGCTGCTGGTTCTGTTGACTGAAGTTGTACTAATCATTTTCAAGATTAGCTTCAATCTTGCCGAGTTTCTCGGAGTAGGTGAGAAGTATGTAGGCGGGTATCTTGTACCGCTTGGGGATATCAAGGTTGTCGGTCCAACGGTAATGGTCGTATTATCAGTAGTGCTTTTTGTCAGGACCCGAGGGATTTATACAAAGTGGCTGGCTGTAGTAATATTCATCACGGCATTTGCTATAGTATATGCAATTGATCCAAATGTGTTTAAAGACCTGCTGAAGTTTGCTACAGAGGAAGGACTGGAGAGAATATAGTAGATAGCGAGCAAATAGTAGGGGTGCTTAGTAGCAGTCAGGAGTGATATAATCTTACTATTAGTATTTGATAGCTATGAGGTACAAATGGAAGTATGATCTTCAGAATGAAATCGGGAGGATTTTATTTACTGCAAGCAGTATTGCCAGAGGGCTGTACGGTAGAGAATTCTACTATGTGCTTCCCAACTTAGAAGAGAAATATAAAGAATCAATTACCTATTTCCCAAAAAGCTTATTAAACAGCGACAAACGATTTTGGAAACATGTCACAAAGCAGAAATACCAAGTTCCAGCTCAAGAAAATGAAGAAACGATAAGAAATCTCGTAGAGGAATCTATAAAAGACTTTAAGCTCATAGAGGAGGAACTGATAGAGAAGCGAAGGCAAGAATGGGAAAAGATAGCACCTCGATTCGATGATTTCATACGGTTAGTTTTCAAAGGGACGGGACTTGATGTGAGTGAGGTGCATATATTTCCTACTCAATTTGGATCAAGAGGAAGCTATTGGTATGCAAATAAGGATAAATTGGAAACGATCAATCTTTACTATCGAATTGACAGTGATATATGGGTAATCGCTCATGGCATAATTGCTATGATAGTGCATTTCCTACACTTCAAGAATTATTTTCAGAAAGACGAAAACAATCTTACCAGTTCCGGAGAGTGGTTCTCGAAGGAACGAATAACTGATTTTCTAATTCAAAGAACATCTTTATCGAAGCTATTTCCAGACTACAAGCCGATCCAGGATCTTTCAAAGGTTGAAGGTTCTGCTAAACTTGCAAATGCATCTACAGACTATCTAGCTGAGCTTGGATTTTCGACCAGGAATCCTTTAGTTGTTGAGGCTAAAGGGATTTATGATCTGACGAAGAAGTCATATCTGAAGAAACTGAGTAATCAGGAAGCAAGAATTCTGGCCTTATTTGTTAATAATCCAAATGTCGATATAACCTATGATCAGATCTCGGATACGCTTTGGGGCGAAGACAGCACTGAAAAGTTCTCACTTTATTATCTCAACAAGCTTATTCATCAGATTCGTGTCAAGCTCAAACTCAATGGGATCAATGCAGAGATGATAAAGACTAAAAGAGGTGTGGGGTATGTCTATTTTCCATAATCCAGTTTCAATAGCTATCCAAAAATTCACTAAGCAATTTAAACCATTTCCCCCAAGATTATTAATTTCCCAGGTAAGGTTCGGGTAAAGAATGAGACCATATATTGGTAGTATAATTCAACCATTCAGTTAAATTGTTACTGCTTTTCGTAATGGAACAAGATCTGAAACCTGTGGTGCTAGGCACTCCGGAAAAGGGAGGTCTCATAACAGCAAGATTTGTATTTATGGAAGAGACACAGACGTTTGGGCTTACTCATGAAGTACAGATTGGATCTCTGGAAAATTTCAGGGCTATTCAAGACGCTGATACGATTCTTCTAGAGGATTTGACAGCGGCACAATTTGCTGCTGTTTCAGATGCGTACGAAACTATGCAAAATATAGAGGTAACGGCAGATCAAACCAAAAGGAATTTACAGACTAGAATAATGGCTATGGCAAATGAGGCAATAGAGAAAACCTAAAAATCAGCATGCTTAAATACTTTTCAAAATCCTGATTAAAATTATTACTAAAGTACGATGGCACACTGTAGAAAACAATTGGTATCTATTCTTCCATCAGCGAGTTGTAACCTAAACTGCAGATACTGTTACAATCCTACTTTTAGGAAGATTAAACCAGAGCATCAAAGGATAGATATCGATTTTGCAATAGCGGGTATTAGGGATTTCTTTGATTCAAATGAAAGTCGCATGATACGTTATTATTCGGCCGGAGAACCGTCTATAGCCTTTGAGGAAATGAAGATAATTCGTGATGAAGCTAATAAAATGGCTGGAGGAGATCTGAGAGTAGAACTTCAGACAAATGGATGTTTTAACGAGGAGGTTGCAAGCTGGGTTGATAAATACAGTGATGTTGTATGGATTTCATACGATGGGCCACAAGAAATTCAAGATAGAAATCATCTTACAAAGGCAGGGACAGGTTCTCATGCGATTGTTACAAAGAACATCCGAGAATTTGTGAAGAACAAGAAAATGCAGTTTGGAGTTAGAGCTACAGTTGATCCTATAGATTTCCACAGGTTAAATGAAATTTTAGACTACTTCAAGAGTCTAGGAATAAAATATGCCTGCCTTGCTTCGGTCTTCTCTTCTACAGCTCTGGGGTCAGATACGAAAAAGTTGAGACTATTGGATTTTGCGAAAGAATTTGCCAAGTCATTTCATTATGCTCAATCGATTGGTATGTTTATACAGACTCATCTGATATTCAACTTTGACGAAAAAGTAAAGATTGCCTGTAGGGCCTGTACTCCTTGTCCACATTTGACGCCTGATGGCTATGTCACTTGCTGTGATGAAACGTCACTGGGTCCAGGGTACCTGCCAGGGTTATTGCAAGAACTGACATACGGGAAATGGGATCCCAGAACTAAAAAGATAAAGTACTTTCCAGAGAAGATAAAAAGAATCCGGGTGAGAAATATCTGTAACTTAAAGCGTGAAGAATGCAAAACATGCTCTATTCTTGAGAATTGTGCCGGAGGCTGTATCCCGAAAAGCTTTTATGTGACAAAGGACATGTACACACCAAGCGAAGAGGTCTGTGAAGCGACACAATATCTGGCAACCAAGATCCCACTAAATCAAGGAAGGTTTCCATTTCTACATTCATAATTGGAAGTGCTCACTAAAGGACGATAATACCATTGTTTAAGGGGAGAATCTCTTAGTTGGTATATTGCTTAAAATCTTTCACAATCGGTCCTTTCTTCGTCCCGCTCGGAACTACCTTAAACCCTTCTTTTTCAAGATATTGCCTCTGCTTTGACTTCATACCGAGATACTTGTCATAAAGATATCCTTTCGGCTCTTTGACTACTCGCCAATAAGGGACGACTTCAGTTGGTTTCTTGCCTTTCTCGATCTCCTCCTCTGCGATATTTGCAATTACTGAAGTGAAAATACCTGTTGTCATCGGGCAGGTAAAGTCAACCTTGTACTTTCTAGAAAGTTTTTCAGCTATTAACTTTGTTGTAGTTAGCTTGCCTTTTGGTACTTTCTTTATTAACTTTCCGATTTCAGTTGGGGTTGAGATATACATCATCCCTTTATCGGTTTGTTTGCGGATACCGCCTTTGGAGTCAGTTTCGGATAGTTTTTCGAGCCAGGATTTGGTATCTATGTTAATAATGTAAAATGTAGAATATAGTATTATTTTATAACATTTTAGGTAGTATTCCAACGCTTGAGAAAAATCTGTTGAGCTAATTAGCCAATCAGCGAATCAGCTAATTTGATGAGTCAGAAACTATATTTTATAACCTAGATTTGTGAGGTACGTGATGCTTTTGAGGGTGTCTTCTTTTGATTTCAGTTCTAGGATGATTGGTCCCTTGAAATTTAATAAAACCTTATCTGTGTCATACTTGAATATGGGAATCAGGTATTGGACAGGATCACATACAAAACATAGATTAACGTATCATTTGATATTTATACCAAAGTATAGAAGAAGGAAATTGATAGGCA
>JAHIVN010000098.1 GCA_018816645.1 Patescibacteria group bacterium
CGGATCACTTGCTGCTGGAGATGATACCGGTTCCAGCAATGAGACAATAACAGTAACAAATGAAGGAAACGTCATAATAGATATCAACGTATCCGGGAACAATATGTGTACAGATTATCCAACCTGTTCGGGAGAAATACTTGGAGTAGGCAACCAGGAGTATGCCTTGATCGGATTTACATATGGAGGAGGGACAAGTTTAAGTGTGACTCCAACATCTGTAGATATTAGCGTTGCCAAACCGACTTCAGCACCATCCAATAGCTCGGGTGATACATATTGGGGCATCTTTATACCAGGGATTACACTACCTGGTGTGTATAATGGAGAAAATATCTTTGAGGCTATTGTTAACTCTTAGCATTTCTCTGAGGATATCTCATATCCTCTTGCAGCTATCATAGCAGCGTTATCCAAGCAAAACTCGAGTTTAGGGTAAAATAATTCATACCCAATTTCAGAGCAAGCTCTTCCCATTTTGTCTCGAAGTCTTGTGTTTGCACTTACACCACCGGCCATCGTTATAGTGTTTATTCCTAATTGCTCAGCGGCTCTCACAGTTTTTTCTATCAAGACGTCTACAACAGCTTCTTGGAAAGATGCAGCTACGTCTGTTGTCACGTTTCTGCATAATTCGTCGTAGAGCTCGGTGTTATCTTTATGTACTTCACACTCATTCTCTAACTTCAGAACTTCTCTTTGAACTGCTGTCTTGAGGCCGGAGAAACTAAATCTGAATCCTTCATCGTGTATCATAGGTCTGGGGAAGTCGTACCTTGTCTCATCGCCTTCTTTTGAGAGTTTATCTATTAGCGGTCCTCCTGGATAACCAAGCCCGAGGATTCTAGCTGTTTTATCGAAGGCCTCACCGGCAGCATCGTCAAGTGTATTCCCGATGATTTTTGAATTCTGATCATTAGCTACCAGTGTCAGTGAAGTGTGCCCTCCAGAGACAGAGAGACAAAGAAATGGATAGGGTATCTCTTTTATTATCTCTCCTTTCCTTACCAGCCAGATTCCACTTATATGTGCCTCTAGGTGATTAACATCAATGAGCAGAATCTGATTGCCGTTTGCCAGCCCAGACGCATAGGCGTAACCAACGCTGAGAGCGGGAGGAAGTCCAGGTTCTTTTGCTATCGCTATTGCATCTATATCTTCAATTTTTACCCCTGCAGCTTCAAGCGCTTCATCCACGACAAGTGGCAACACTTCAAGGTGTTTTCTCGAAGCTACTTCGGGTACTATTCCGCCGTATTGCTTGTGTAAATTAGCTTGAGAAGCAATTATATTTGATAATACAATTCTCCCGTTCTCTACTACAGCAGCGGCGGTTTCATCGCAAGTTGTTTCAATACCTAGTATTTTTTTTGGTTTTCTATGATTAGTCATTGCTTATAGTTCATACGATTCCAATATTTGCTCTACCACATTCTCCCAAAGATACTTCTTTGCTTCTTCCTTGCCGGTATTTCCCATTACCTGCCTAAGTTTCTTGTCATTGAGAAGTTTTTTCAAATTCAACATCCATGCCCATTGATCGAGCGGATCTTGAGTGATACCAAATGTTTCCTTGACTATTTCACCTGGACCTCCCTTGTTGGTAGAAATTACCGGTACTCCTTGTGCCATAGCCTCAACTATTGTCAGACCAAATGCTTCGTGTAGACTGGGAAAGACAAAGACATCGCTGGTACATAGTGCACTTGGTACTTCAGCATGATCTATTGCACCAAGAAACATTACGTTTTTCTTTCCCTTGTACAAATCCTTAATTTCTTTTGCTCCTGTGTCATCCGGCCCGATAAACAGGAAAAGAGTATTTTTGAGCTGACTGATTGCAGTTTGGAGATTTTCAAGACCTTTGACATAGTGAACTCTACCTATCCAAACAACTGTATTCTCAAAATTACCTACAGGTATCTCATACTTATCTGCAAATTTTTGTTTATCGCCTTTTTTGGAGATATCTTTCGAAACTCCGTTTGGTATTACTGATATTTTCTCCTGGTTTACTCCAAACTTTTCGATATAAGGTATTTCTTGCCTTGTAAGGCAAATAATCTTGTCTATGAAACGAGAAAACAGCTTACCAAATGTAATGTCATGAATGTTTACCCAGAGTTGAAGAAATTTGTTTCGCGTTGTAGTTACAAACGGATTGTGTGTTGTGACTACAACTTTTCTTCTTTTTAGTTTCGCTGCAAGAAGCGAAAAATAAACTTCAAATTTTCTAAATCCGTGAACATGAATTACATCGAAATCCCTCTTCATTAGTTCAATAAAAAGGGCTGGAAAGAACTTGTAGAACTGCGAAGTGCCAAACCAAGTTTTGCATCTGGTAATTTTGATGCCTTTGTACTCTTCGGCCTTTTTACTTATTCTTTCTTTTGATCTTGTAGAATCCGAGCATATGACCTCAACATTATGACCCTGTTTTATCAGTTCTTCTGAAAGTTCCAGAACTTGCTGTTCTACACCTCCGTGTACTGGATGGAAGAAAGTTGTGACTTGAATGATTTTGGCCATTTTTAGCTATAGTTCTCTTGCAGTGTTAATTCCTTGAATTTATTATATACTAAATGGGGAAAGGGGTTAATAGTGAAAAATGTAGAGTGTAGAATGTAAAGTGTAGCGTGAATCGATCAAGTCGATCTAAGCGGTAGAAATAATTAATTGATGGGTAGTTGGAAATTATTGAGGAATACGGTTTAAGGATTACGGTTAACAGTTTACAGATAAAGGGTTGAAATGGTTAGATGGCTGGATAGCTAATGGGTTGGGTGAATTTGGAAGGGGATTTTGGTATAATTAAAATTATAACCTCAATGGATATGGAAAAGTTACATGAGAGGAAAAAACTTAAGAGGTATGAGACTAGGGAGGAGATTCCTGCTACTCTTAGTTTACGTGCATCCATTGTCTATCCACAAAGTGCAGTGACTGAAACAGAAGCTGCGTGGGCAGGGAATATGAAGGAGGTATACAGTCTAGATGCAGATGTTACTTGCCCGTTAGTTTATCCTCGGAGCTGGATAACAGATGCTCCAAGATCTCTGTACATTCGTAAAGGAGGAAGGTGGGTGCAGTATAAAGGAGCAGGAAATCCATTGAATTGTGAACCTCCTCTGCTGACAGATCACAATGATTTTGGCCATTCAGTTCTTAATGTTGTTGATCACATAGAAGCTAGGAGGATAATTCGACGAGCTACTTTTATGCAGGATGCAGTCTGTCTGAGGAATTCTTTCTCTTTGATGCACTTACAAGAGGTAGTAAAGCTTGAGGAAATTCCTATTCCTCTGAGTCGTGGAGGTGTAGAGATAAGGGACGTAATTAGTGCTTATACAATTCCTTGGGAATTTAATGATGATATGAGAGTTCATCAAATAGAACTTATGAGAAAAGAGCTTGTAGCTATCTCACTACAATCTGATCAGGCCGTTAGTGTTCTTACTGATAAAGAGGTGATTGAAAGATATCATAGGGAATGTGGGTTTTATCAAGTTAGGGTAGAGCAGGATGCACCATTCCGTAATGATATAATAAGATTAGTAGAAAATCCACTTATACTTGAAGCGCACTTAGGTTTCGAAGAAACCAGCCTTGAAAGACAAGCGCGACTTATTCAGCAAATCACTGTACGGTTTTTTGAAGATGTAATAGGAGTTGAGTTCCCAACGAGTTTTGCTTTCCCGAAATTCTCAGATCTTGAACGGGAGATAGGAATATTGGATGAAGGCGAAGTCACAGGACAAGATAGACTAGCTTTGGATAGATTGTATTGGACTGCACAGAGAAACAAGATTTTAGTAAGGGATGCCGAAAGTCTTGCCCTAAAACTCTATAATAGTGAAGCAAGAGCAACTTCTTTAAGGCAATTAGATGGTTTGGCTTATTTACAGAGGGTTGTGGCTGCATTACCCGAGGAAGTAATAACCCAGGCCGGTGAATGGGTAGCAGTGGAAATGCGACAGACAATAATAAACATGGCAAACAGCCTTATCCTTGGACTAGATTTACGTGACTCACTAGGTCCAAAAGATAGTTTGGGAGCAAAGATTACAGATCTGGGCTATACAGGAAGATTTATATTACTTTCAGCAGAAGGTTCACAAGAGGAGATGGCACAAGAACTCATAAGGAAAACAGAGGATGCCTGGACAAGGTGTATGAACAGTGTTTTCGCATTTTCTCTATTAGCTGGAATGGATGGGGTTAGAACTTACGATGTTTTTACCAATTTTGCCCCTTTATTTCTGATGGCTGCATTACAAGATCAAGGAGATTTTGAACGTCCTCCAGATCCTGAATTTGATAATGCCTATAATCAATATAGGGATACTATAACTTGGATTAGAAAAGAAGTTGCAAAAAAAGCCGAAAAATCTCAGACTGATTTGAATATGGCTGATTATCAAGCCAATGGTGTTCCAATGGCGTTAGCTGTGACAATAATGGTTTTAGAGAAGTGATTTACTCACAAATCCCTAACGGATCTTCGTTAGGATCGATGTTTTGCTTTTCAAGTTCTTCACAGTATCCCTGCTTTTTCATCTCATCCTTCCAGCTGTTTGCAAAGCTTTCACTTGCCAGAGAGAGAACAACACACGCAGAGCAGATGCAGCCGAGTATGAGTAAACATCCGCAGCCTAAACCTGCGATCCAGATCCAAGGACTTTTTTTCTTTTTGGGCTGACTTGCAGACTCATTATGATCCGACATAGAAGATATATAAAAAGTGTAAAGTTCTGATGACATATTAGTACTTTTAGGATGTGAGAGCAAATTATGAAGGGATTGAAAATTTTGCTGGCGTAAAGTTTATTCTATACATCAGCCTTGTTCCAATCCTTTTATTACATCTAGTGCGCCAGTCAAATTCTCCGGATCTAGTAGTTGATATTTTCGTTTTACCGTTGAAAAGGCTAGTTGCAATAAAAATAAAGTGTAATTTTCTTCTGAAAACATTTCATCCAGATGAGGTTCTTTGCCATAAGCCAACGCTATAAAAACCAAATTTGAAAGATCAAAATGAAATGCATAGGCCTCCGAAATAATTTCTGAGACTATCATTGCTGATATTTCATCTGGTTGTGGTATGGAGTCTGCAAATAAAAAATGTGAGTATTCATGTCCAATTGTTACCGCCTGCCAGTCAATATCCAGCTTACTGAAATTTGTAGCGTATAAATAAAGTACAAAATGAATTTCTCCGTTAACTCCCTTCCCAGCAATTCCCAGTGCAGCATTTGCTGTCGCTGTGTCCGAAGGAATGATGGCGACAAGCACTCTGGGCGGAGGGATTGTTTCAGGAGATTGAAGATGATTTTTAGTTTGATCGTAGTTACTAAAAAACCAAGTCAATGCTGTTCTTAATCGCTCAGGAAGCAAATCTGACTCCTGTCGCTCTCTAAGTCCCTCAAGCGCTTCAAGCGTTCTTTTGTAATCTTCAATAATCAACGATATGTCGAAATCAGGTTGATCTTCTATATTATCTATTGTATGTGGCGTCTCAAACTGTTCGAATGCTTGTCTTCTTGTTTGTTCTAACGAAGCCTTTGCCAGGGTTAAGGTCTCTGTGGTGACAAGAGGAAAACATTTCCTCCAAAAGCTCTGGGGAGTTAATTCTTGGCTTACTGATATTGTTTCCATATTTAAATTTGTCGTTGATAGCTACTTTTCAAATACAAACATACCTTTTGCAAGCTTAACTTTCACAGCATCCCCCGACTTGAACTCGCTTGAAAGCATCTTGTCTGCCAGCGGGTTTTCAACCTCTTTTTGTATAACTCTTCTAAGCGGCCTGGCTCCAAACTGCGGATCATAGCCCATTTCTCCAAGCTTTAACTTCGCCTTTGGAGTTACTTCGAGACTTATTCCTTGTCCTTTTAATAGCTGGGATGTCTTTGCTATTTCCAGATCTACTATTTGGAGAATTTGATCCTTGTCGAGAGCATGAAAAACTATGATGTCATCAACCCTGTTTATAAATTCAGGTCTGAATACTTTCTTAAGTTCTTTCATTAACTCTTCTTTTAATTCGTCCCAGGACTTTGTTTTCTTTTCGCCCTTCTTGTCCTGGAACTTGATCATTTTCCCGTCATCAGTGTCTTTCGTCCCACCAAGATGCTCAAGGATCATATCAGCTCCTACATTGCTTGTTGCAATTATTATTGTGTTCTTGAAGTCTACTGTTCTTCCTTTACCGTCTGTCAGTCTTCCGTCTTCGAGAATCTGCAAAAGAATGTTGAAAACATCAGGGTGAGCCTTTTCTATCTCATCAATCAAGATCACACTATATGGATGCTGGCGTACCTGTTCAGTCAGCTGGCCGCCTTCTTCATGTCCTACATATCCCGGTGGTGAACCGACAAGTCTTGATACTGCATGTCTTTCCATATACTCACTCATATCGAGCCGGATCATAGCCTCCTCATCTCCAAAGACGAGTTCCGCCAATGCACTTGTCAGCTCAGTCTTGCCTACTCCGGTTGGCCCAAGAAATATGAACGAGGCGATTGGGCGCTTTGGGTTTTTCAGTCCTACTCTTGCCCTGCGTATAGATTCAGATACCGCTTTGACTGCCTCATCCTGTCCGATGATTTTTTCGTGAATTCTTTCTTCTAGTTTTATAAGTTTTTCTCTTTCCTCCTCTTTCAGCTCGGAAACGGGGATTCCAGTTGATCGAGAGATTATCTCGGCGATATCTTCTTTCTGCACTTCTGGTGTCCCAGTACCTCTTTTCTTTCTCCACTCGTCTTCAAGCGGGTTGATTTCCTCTTTGAGCTTCTCAATTCTTTGCTTCAATTCGGCTGCTTCTTTATGTTTGTTGCCTCTAGTGAGCGATTCCCTTTCAGATTCAAGTTTTTTGATCTCAGAATGCTTACTCCTCAATTCTTCAGGTTCACTGGTAACATCTAAACGTACATGGCTTGCAGCTTCGTCAACTATATCGATTGCCTTATCTGGCAGAAAACGATCTTTGATGTATCTATCGGACAACTCAGCGGCAAAGATAAGGGCTTCATTAGAAATTTTCACACGGTGATGCGCTTCATATTTATCTCTTATGCCTTTCAGTATTTCTATCGTTTGGTCAACTGTCGGCTCTTCGATCAGTATAGGCTGAAATCTTCTTTCCAGTGCAGCGTCTTTTTCTATGTACTTTTTATATTCACTCAGAGTTGTAGCCCCGATAACTTGCAGATCTCCGCGCGCAAGAGCAGGTTTCAACATATTTGAAAGATCGAGTTGCCCTTCCTGAGCTCCTGAACCAACAATAGTATGAAGCTCATCTATAAAGAGAATTACATCTCTGCCGGCTTTTTCTATTTCATTTATCACTTTTTTTGCCCGCTCTTCAAATTCTCCTCGGAATTTTGATCCGGCTAGCAGCTGACCGATGTCCAGGGCTTTTACCTTCTTACCTCTCAAAACTTCTGGGACGTTTTCTGTGGCAATTCTTTGAGCAAGTCCTTCTGCTATGGCAGTTTTCCCCACTCCGGGTTCGCCTATTAGTACTGGATTGTTTTTCTTTCTTCTGGAAAGTATCTCTACAACACGGGTTATCTCGTCACTTCTGCCTATCACAGGATCAATTTTTCCTTCTTTTGCTATCTGAGTCAGGTCCCTTGAATATTTATCCAGATTTGGAGTTTCGCTTTTATCCTTTATCTTTTTTCCCTCTTTATCTCCCTCTCCTACAACCTTGACTATTGCTTGCCTAGCTTTTGTGTGTGATATGCCGTATTTGCCAAGAGTTTGAGCAGCAAGTCCTTCACATTCTCTGATTAGTCCCAGGAAAATATGTTCAGAACCGATGTAGTTGTGCCCAAGCTCCCTTGCTTCCTGAAATGCAAGCTCCAAGACCCTTTTTGCTCTTGGAGTAAGTCCAGGCTGCTCACCTTCATATGTTCCTTCACTCATCTGTTCATCTAGAAACTCGATTAAAGCTTCTTTGTCGATATCCAGCTCTTTGAATACTCTGTCCATTACCTCATCGTTCTGTGTCAATCCGTAAAGCAAGTGCTCAGTATCCATGTTTTTTGCCTTTTTAGCAGATGCTATTTTGAGTGCCTCCCCTATGGCTTCCTTTGCTCTTTCTGAAAGCAAGTCTGCAATATTAGTGCGTTCCGAAGGAGCAGAATAATCTGAGAAGCCGTACATTCCAAAAGGATCTCCTCCACTATTTTGAAGCTGTGCAGCACATACAGCGCAAAGATCAGCAGTTGAACGTTGGCCGTTTACTTCACGTGTAATTTGAGTTGTAGCTTCGCGTTGGTTGCAGTTTTGGCAGATCATTTGAATTGATTTTCTAAATTAAACGAGCTAAGTATAACTCATTAGCAGTCGGTATGCAAGAGTGCTAGGCGGCGATTGTAGAACGATTGTGGGATAACTGTAAAACAATTGTTAAACTACAGTTGATCAATCGTTCTACAATTGTTGCCTTATGGGGACAAAAGCGAACCCAGGGTATATTTCTTCTTTGAATTCCGTTTCTGCGGTGCGTCGAATTCTCCTCACATCATCAGCTTTTGTCGGAGCAACGAGTGTTCCGCTTATTTCGAGCTGTTCTTTTAATTCCTGAGGTATCTCCTCGAAAGCTGCACCAGAAATTATTTTGTTATAAGGAGCCTCTTCTGGGTAACCTAATGATACGTCTCTATGCTCGAAAACTACATTCTCAAGCTGAAATTTTCCTAGATTATGTTTACCAAACTCGGTTAATGATCTAACAATTTCATACGAATAAATCTTACCATTCTTTCCCACGATATCTGATAGGATTGCCGTCTGCCATCCGGATCCTCCGCCTATTTCCAAAACTCTATTTCCTTTTGCCGGCTGCAGAAGTTCTAGCATGAAAGCTACTGTGAGCGGTTGTGAAATAGTCTGCGCTGAACCTAGGGGAAGGGGCTTATTAACATTAGCGAAACTTGACATAGAAGCCGGAACAAAGTATTTGCGCTCGAATTTTCTGAAAGCTGATATTATTCGTGGTGTCTTGAGATAGCCGGAACGAATGAGGTCGTCGATTAATTGGTTGTAACCTTTATTTGACATTTTGTATCAGAGAACTGGAAAAGATAACGGGTAACAGGTAGCTGTTCACAATCACTGGATACCAGAAACAGGATACCTGTTACCTGATTATCAAAATTACTTTTTCGGTATTAGCTCATCTTCAAGTTGAGTAATCTTCTCTCTCAACACTTCTAAGAGATTATCAGCTTTTATTATCTCGCTTTCTTTATTCTTTCTTAACTTCATTTCAATACCACCTTTGCCTAGACTTTTCTCGCTGACTATTAATCTTATCGGAATCCCAATCAGATCTGCATCATTAAATTTTACTCCTGCGGACACATCGATTCGATCATCCCAGAGTATTTCGATTCCGGCTTTTTCAATCTCTTCGTAAAGAGACAGCGCCTTTTTATTTACAGCTTTGTCTTCTCCTAGAGATACCAGATGGACCTTGTAAGGTGCAACACTTATAGGCCAGCTGATGCCTTTATCGTCATGATGTGTCTCCACTACAGTTGCTAAAGATCTGCCTATCCCAATCCCGTAGGCACCCATGTACATCAACTTTTTTTGTCCGTCCCGGTCTGTAAAAAATCCGTCGTGATGCTTTGTATAGAAGTGATCGTATTTGAATATATGACCCCATTCTATCGATCTTATGAGCTTTAGCACTCCTCTACATTTTCCACAAATAGCACCATCATAAGGTTCGGCTATGTCTGCTACGATATCAGCTTCGAAATCCCGTCCGTAGTTTACATTTAGCGGATCCTGGGTTGCAGTTTTGTACCCGCCGTAGAGGTTTCTTGTTTTGGTTATTCCCTCATCTACGACATAAATTATCCTGTCTTTGTGCTCATCATAGCCCCATGAGTGCAGATATCCTGTTTTGGAGCCGATAGATTTCAAATCCACATCTTCACCTATCTCAAGTTCATCTTCGCCTACTGCTTTAGCTAATTTCACGGAATTAACGTCAAGATCACCAGTGACAGTTGCGATGATCAGCTTTTTTCCATCAAGAGTTTTGTAAAGAACATTTTTTATGAACATTTCTGCAGGCATATCGTAATGTTTCATCAGATCTTTGATTTTCTGCACTTTTTCCGGCAAGTCTGCCATTTTGTATTCCTTCATTTCTTCTTTCTTGTTTACTTCCTTTCTTACGAATTCAGCCTTTTCGACATTTACTGCATAATCACACTTTTCACACTTTACGATATGGTCTTCTCCTGCATCGCAAGGGATCTGAAACTCATGGCAATAATCTCCACCAAGAGGACCGCTGTCTGCTATACAAGCATAATAGTTGAGACCAATCCTTTCGCAAATTCTGGAGTATGCTTTGTAGAAGTCGTCATAAGTGTTCATGAAATCTTCTTCTGTATCATGGAAGGAATAGGCGTCTTTCATGACAAACTCACGAGTTCGAAGGAGACCTCCTCTTGCTCTTTTTTCATCTCTCAGCTTGATGATAAACTGATGGACGATAACAGGAAGATCTTTGTAGGTAGGATTTGTTCCGGCTACCATTTCGGTAACAACTCCTTCACCAGTAGCGCTTAAGGCAAATTCAGCTCCAGTTCGGTCCTTGATTTTCATGAGAGATTTTCCCCATGCTTTGTCTCTATTGGATTTTGCCCAAAACTCCATTGGCTGAAGAATGGGAATACTGAATCTCTGAGAACTAATTGCTTCCATTTCCTCATCAATTACATTTACAAGCTTCTTCCAAACTCTGAATCCCAGAGGTAGAAACTCATATCTTCCAGCTGATAGCTCACGAATAAATCCTCCAGTATAAAGAAGCTGGTGAGACTTTGCAGTCATTTCCTTCTTTGCTTCCCGGACAGTTTTCCCAAATAATTTTGAATATTTCATTTTTTGATTTGCTAATATTAGCTAAGGATACAAGAAAAGTGTCACAAAAACAATGGCAGCTGGCCAGATAACTGGGTAACTAAGTAATCAGGTAACTAAGGTATCTAGATAATTGTGATAAAAGTATTTCACCCCTAGCGGGGTGGAGGGGTTAGGAACATTTCTAAAATAAAAGTTTTATTGATTAATTTCATATACATTGTTCTTTATTTTATCAATAGATGTGACAGTTTGCAATTGTATTTTTTTTATGTTTAGAATGTATCTACTTTATTTCAAAATCGATGAGTATCTTTTCACTAGTTATTCTCATTTTTGCATTTGCATCTTTAGGTGTTGGTCTAATGGCATTAAGTAAAAATCCACGAAGCCGCCAAAATAAGTGCTTTCACTTTTTTTCGCTATTTTCATTTCTTTGGGGTTTATCAACCTTTAGCCTAATGAATGCAGATACTTACGATATGGCGTTCTTTTGGCTGAAAGTTAGATCACCGTTTTGGATACTTGGAGCGTCTGTATTGCTACATTTTGTTATTTATTTTATTGGGACGGAGAAGGAGAAACGGAAAAAGGCTCTTTGGTGTATTTACTTACCAGGGCTCTTCTTTTTTGTTTTGGATTTATTTACAAACATTTTAACTGGTGATCCTGTAAGAAGAAGTTATGGCTGGACTTACCAATCGAGTGAGACTCTCTGGGATTATTTATGGATGTTGTGGGTCTTTATTGCAACTGCATTCGCAGTAAGGCTTTTAGTTAGAGAATTTTCAAAGAATAATGAGAGCAGAGAGAAACGAAAGATATTAATCGTATTATTAGGCTTTTTTATTGCAATAATTTTTGCAGTTTTTGATCTTGCAATGAAGCAGTTTAAACTATCGAATGATATACCTGAGCTAGCGAATCTTGGGATGGGAGTCCAGTCGCTTATGATAGGGTATGGAATCTGGAAATATGAACTTTTTACTCTATCTGTATCTTCTGCTGTAAGAGAGGTCTTCTCATCTGTATCAGATATAATCTTTTTGATAGAAGTGGATGGAAGGATAAATAAGATAAATAAAATAGGCAGTAAAATATTTGGAGTACCCGCTTCGGAAATCGTCGGGATGGATATCCGGGGATATGTTGAGATATCGGCTCAAGAGGAAGATAGAAGTTTGAAGACAAACGTTGACTTTCTTGATTATATAAGTGTAAAAGATACAGGTGACTATGAAATGAGAATTAAAACGAAAAAAGATCAAATTTATTCATTCTCTGTTTCAAAGATAAAGGGAAGCGATAACAAGGTCAAAGGATTTATTCTGATCGGGAGAGATATCAGTATGAGAAAAGATTATGAGCAAAAACTGAAAACACAAACAGATGAATTGAAGAGAATAAATGAGCTTATGGTAGGAAGAGAGATGAAGTTACTTGAGATGAAAAAGAAGATTACAGAGCTCGAAAAGCGAAAAGGATATACAGATTGAGAGAAACTAAAGATTTCAACCTGTGTCTGAAATGAGGTCTCGTTTCGGCCCTGCTTTATCTAGTGGCCAGTAGTAAATAGTATGATGATACTATTCTTTTAGTTGCGTTATTTTAGTCGAAGTCGGGTAAGTATTTTTAAGTGATTGGTTGTTTGCAATTGTAATTCTTATTAACTAAAATGGTTTTAATCGAACAATGGTCATAGGACATAGCTAAAGATAGTTTAATGTTCGACGCTTTGAATTATTGTAAATTTTGTTTTGTATGTCTGAAATATTAACTGCCCAAAATTATAGCTTCAACTTTTATTCTTATCCGTTTTTACTTGTTGGAGCTGTAGTGCTGCTTCTAGGGTGTATTGTTGTTCTCAATAAGAATCGGAAGGCAGTTCATATTTCCTTCTTTGCAGTTACAACTTCATTGTTCTTGTGGATGTTTGGAAATGGGTTTGCTTTTATGGTGAAGGTCCCCGATTTAGCACTTTTCTGGCAAAAGGTTTGTTGGCTGGGGGTTATGACCTTAGTCCCAAATTTGTACATTTTTACCCTGTCGTTGATTGATGAACGGGAAAAACTTAAAAAGGGCTTGCTTATTTATCTTATTTTTGCTCCATTCATAGCTTTACTCCCGTTTCGATTGATTGTTTCCGGGGTTACTAAGTACTATTGGGGCTATGACGCGGAGGGAGGGAAGCTGATAACCGCCTTTATTGCGTTGGTATTGATTATTCTTTTACTGATCTTCTATAGTTCCATTCGGGCTCTTTCATCGAGGAGGCTAAATGCTACTCAGAAGTCTCAGCTAAAGGTGCATTTGATCAGTACTGTTGTTGCATCTTCAGCAGCCTTTGATTTTCTGCCCTCGTTCGGGGAACCTTATTATCCTCTAGGTTTTATAGCTATAGGACTTTGGGCAGTAGTTATCTCCATAGCGATCAGTAAATATCAGCTTTTCACCTTAGATCCTATGTTCGTCACACCAGCTATTCTTAATACAATGACAGACCTGTTGTTCGTTACAGATCTTGAAGGCAAAGTCATGTATGTAAATAATGCCACGACTATATTCACGGAAAAAAGTTCGAAAGATATTTTAAATGAAAAATTGAAAACCTATGTGCCTGATTCGGACTCCATAATCAATAGAGAGTCTAGACTGAGCCGAATACAGCGAAAAGTTCCAACGCTACTAAATACAACTATACTTAGTAGCAAAGGAGAGGAGATTTCGGTTGAGTTGTCTGTCAATTCTCTGAGAAATCAGTCAGGAATGAGAGCTGGATATGTGTTTATCTGCCATGATGTAAGTAAGATAAAAGAAACCGAACAGGCTCGAGCCTCAATGTTGGAGAACTTAGAGAAGAGCAAGAAAGATCTTGGAGTAAAAGTTAATGAACTTGAGAAAGTAAAGAAAGCTATGTTGAATGTGTTAGAAGACCTGAATGATGAGAAAGTGAAACTGGAGAAATCAAAGGCACGTGACGAAGCTGTTCTTCTTGCAATAGGGGAGGGCCTTGTTGTAACCGATAAGTTGGGAAAGATAATACTTGTGAATAGAACATTTGAAGAGATGTTAAGTCTAAGATCGGAGGAAGCTGTTGGATCATCACTTAGTCAGTTAGTCCCAATGGTTGATGAAGACGGAAAGCAGGTTCCTGAAAATAAGCGTCTTAGATCCCTGCTTCTAATACCGGGGAAACGAGTTGTTCCTTTGAGGACAACATACTATTCAACTACGGACACCTACTATTTTGTTAGAAGGGACAAGACTAAGTTTCCCGTCTCAATTACAACGACACCGATTCTTATCAAGGGCAAGGTGATAGGAGTTGTAGAAGTATTTAGAGATGTAACAAAAGAAAGAGAGGTCGACAGAGCTAAAAGCGAATTTGTTTCTTTGGCGTCGCATCAGCTGAGAACACCTTTGTCTACTATAAGTTGGTATGCCGAGATGCTTCTAAGTGAGGATGTCGGAAAAGTAAAAAGTGGACAAAGGAAATATCTTGATCAGATTTACAAGGCTAATAGAAGACTTATAGAATTAGTAGATTCTTTGCTGAATGTTTCCCGGCTTGAAATGGGTACGTTTATGGTTGATCCTCAGCAATGCAACATTATCGAAATTTCAAAGGAGATCATAGACGAACTAGAACCTCAGGCGTTGGATAAACAGATTGAAATCAGGGAGAAGTACGAGAAGGAATTTCCTACTATTACAGCTGATCCCAAGTTGTTGCGTATCGTTATCCAAAACCTTTTGACAAACGCAATAAAGTACAACAAAAACAAAGGAGACGTTCAGATAGAAATCTATACTGACACTTCAAATAGAAATGAGATAAACAAAAGGGAAAACTATGTGATAAAGGTATCCGATACAGGTCATGGTATACCAAAGCAACAACAAAATCAGATCTTCACCAAACTTTTCCGTGCAGATAACATAAAGAAACTGGATACAGAGGGAACCGGTCTTGGACTATATATGGTAAAATCAATAGTTGAGCATACGGGAGGCAAGATTTGGTTTGAGTCTGAGTTAGACAAGGGTACGACGTTTTTTGTATCTATACCACAGACAGGAATGGAGAGGAAAGAAGGAACAAAAGAACTTATATAAATTTTGCATTTAAAAAAATTATGGCTAAACCTAAAAAGATTCTAGTTATCGAAGACGAAAGACCTCTCATGGAAGCTGTGGAAGCAAAGCTAACTAGGCTTGGAATGGAGGTGATAACTTCCCAAAGTGTACAGGAGGCCCTTACAAAGATAGAGAATGAAATGATACTTGATCTGGTATGGTTAGATCACTATCTTCTTGGCGAAGAAACGGGAATAGTATTTATAGAGAGAGTAAAAGGTATGGAAAGATTTCGGAATGTTCCGATAATACTAGTTTCAAATACGGCTAGTGATGACAAGGTATTGGTATACAAAAAGCTTGGAGTAAGGAAGTGTTATCTGAAATCTGATGTGCGTCTTGATGCGATCATCGATGATATCAAAGAGATTACAAATCTTAGATTAGCAAATTGACTTCTTTGCTGTTTCGCCCTATCATGTATATAACTTTTTAAACTAAAAAATATGGCACAAAAGACTATTTTAATCGTGGAGGATGATGCACCCATTCTTCAGGCTCTCGTAGATAAATTCACTAATGAGGGGTTTTCTGTCATTGAAGCCTCTGATGGAGAAGAGGGGTTGATGAAGGCAAAAGATGAGAAACCGGAAGTGATACTTCTCGATATAGTGATGCCAAAGATGGACGGTATAACTATGCTCAAAGAGTTGAGAGGAAGTGATTGGGGTAAAGATATTCCAGTATTTCTCCTTACAAATCTCAGTGATATGGATAAGATCTCTGAGTCAGTTCAGATAGGCATAAGCGGCTATATGATCAAGAGCGACTGGAAACTCGAAGATGTTGTAAAGAAGGTGAAGGAGAAGTTGGATCTGTAGTCGGCAGTTCCTAAAACAGTTTCTCCTCTAAGGTTGTTAGTTCTTTAGATTCTCCAGATGCTAGTTTTTCTGTGATTTCGTGCTTGCTAATGCTATTCAAAACGATACACGGAATAGGAAATTTGCAGTTTAAGTACTTTGTATCTGCATCTGTACTGTCAAAAAATCCTGTTCGTTGGAAATCTATTTGGGCATAGACTCCACAATTGACTAATCTCATACATATTTTTCTGTTTTCGAATTGGCTCTTACAAGGTGAATGAGTGAAGATTTCTTTCCCGCGCAATGTTTTCGGCAGTATTCAATGTCGGAACTATGGTAACAAAAGTTAAAGTGCCTTGTTTGGCCGTCAGAGAACTGTCAATTGCATGCACAGCGCATGAGGGAATGCTTGTGTCGTAAAGTTTTTTAACCTGTACTTAGTCGGAGAATATGTGCTTTTAGAATTTAGAGATAGTTGAACAATGATGTTGTATATCGAATTTGAGAGTTATAAGTGCAAATAAGTACTAATTATTAGATAACCTTTCTAAATATTTCCTGATGTATCCGTTCCTGCTGATAAGTTTTGTTGTTAACCAGTTTTTCTAAACTTGGATAATGAAAACTGTAGAAACTTACGACTTGCATTTTATAATTCCACAAATTAGTATCGAGGTCGAATACATCTGTTGCCCCTGATTTGTCTTTGTCGAAACTTTCTTCGGTCAGTAAGGTTGTCTGAATAACATAGTAATGATGTACACTTACTTTTGAATCATCGATAGCCTTCTTGACAACTATTGAACTGGCTGCGTGGGTCTGGCTTAACTCGATCGTGCTCTCAGGCTCAAATGTAAAAACGATATCAGGTTTTTTTTCACTGAGTATTTTGGTGATTTCTTGTTCTATTCCGCCTGCAATCCAACTTTCTGCTATGCAATCGATGTTTTCTTTAGAATTTTTCTTATAATGGCAATCAAGCCTTATTTTTCCAATTCTATCAGCAAGTCTTATATATTCAGCATTTAGAAATTGGGAAGATTGTTTATTTGCTTCGATAAAATCGGGGTTTTCTCCAATCGCTACAATTGTGCAGTTATAATCCAGATCTTTACATAAATATCCAAGTGTACCGGCTACGAATAATTCATCATCTGGGTGAGGGCCAATCCACATGACGGAACTTGAAGTCTTGAAAATATCAGATAAAGTGTTTTCATTATCTTTAGGACTGGTATTTTTATCTAATACCAAAACGACTATTAATATAATCGTTCCAGCCAATATAGCAGAATATATCAATACTAATAATAGTATTCTTTTTATATTTTTAGTCATAACTAGAATTAATAACTATTTAGAATTCAGACAATATTTTTTTGAATTTACTTTTAGCAACTTTGTTTCAATGATGGGCTCATTGAAGTGAAAGTTTTATTAAGGTTTAGTATTCTGTACATTAAATCGGCTCAACTAAAACGTCTCCCCGAATCATGCAGTAGGAAGTTCCTGCGGCACCTTCACAAGTATCAGTTGCATTGAAAGATACTTGGTATTGTTCTCCTATCACTATTTCGTCTATCAAAGAGCGGTCAATTATATATACTGTACATGAGGGGATGCTTGTATCGCAAATCTTGAAACCCACATGATTATCCGGGTCGGGAGCATAAACTAGGGCTTCAGTTAAATATGTAAAATTATAATTTTCCGACGTATCAGTATTATCTTCTTCATTTGTGTCCGCATCCTGAGTTGTCTCACTAGCCTCAACATCACTATTAGAATCAGAGGTTAACGTTGTGTCCGTTTTTTCTGATGAGGTGTTGTTAGATTTCTCAGCGAAAAAAAGAAAGTATGCTGCAAGGGCAGCTAGGGTACAGAAGATTAAAGCTAAGAAAATTATAACGATATATAAGGATTTGTTTTTCATTTTTGTTATTAAAATAAATATGGGTAATGTCAAAATTTAGCCACCAAATTTAACAGTTTATTTACTTTAGTATTGATATCCAATTTTCGATTATTAAATCTCCAAATATATTCTATAAGATAAACTGGAAGCCTATCTTCCCGTATACCACCTCGAGACGA
>JAHIVN010000099.1 GCA_018816645.1 Patescibacteria group bacterium
AATGACCAATTACCAAAACCCAATGACCAACTTGGTCACTGATAATTGGGAATTAGTCATTCTAAAACGGTCCTTGTTTTAATATCATTTTTGGTATTAAGACGAGGACTTTTTTTTATTTATTAGCAGTCTTCACATGAAAGACAATGGGCCAACAACACATCGTTTTGTATGTGTTTTAAATAAGAAAGTTGAAATTGGCAGAGCCCTTAATGCTCTCGGTCACTTGGCAGTAGGACTCTGTTCCATCTATGACGATACGTCACAGTTTCGCTTTCAGACATATGTCGATGCAGAAGGGACGGAACACAAGGAAATTTCTGATAATCCTTTTATTGTATTGAAGGCAAAGAATGGCAATAAGATTAGAGACCTCAGAAATATCTTGAGAGAAAAAAGCGTGCCATTTACCGATTATACAAATACTATGGTTGAGGGAACTTATTTGGAGCAGCATCGCCAAACTCGAAAAACAAGGGAAGAGGATTTAGAATATTTCGGAATCTGTTTCTTCGCAACACACGAAGAAGCAAAAGAGTTGACAAGAAAGTTTTCGTTGTATGTGTGATGTTGGTTCGATCTGGGAGGGTTCACAATGCTCTTGGTCATATAGCAGCTAAGTTCAAACGAGGACGTTTGAACTCGCAAATTACGAAACAAACGGTAATTCTTAATTCTACATTTTAAATTTCTATAAAATGGACAAATACGATCACACAAAAGTTGAAAAGAAATGGCAGGAGAAGTGGAAGCAGGAGAAGATGAATCAGCCTGATATGGATAATGCCAAAAAGCCTTATTTCAACCTCATGATGTTTCCTTATCTATCAGCCGAAGGGCTTCATGTGGGGAATATGTATGCTTTTACAGGGAGTGATATCTGGGGAAGATACCAGCGTATGAAGGGATTTGATGTATTTGAGCCAATGGGACTTGATGGATTCGGCATTCACAGCGAGAACTATGCTATCAAGATTGGCGAGCATATAGGGGAAGTATCGAAAAGGACCGAAAAACACTTCTATGAGCAGCTTAGAATGACTGGAAACCAGTTTGACTGGTCAAGAACCGTGGAGACATATAAACCAGAGTATTATAAGTGGACGCAGTGGCTTTTTGTTCAGATGTTCAAGAATGGTTTGGCCTACAGAAAGAAGGCGACTGTAAACTGGTGTCCTTCCTGCAAAACAGTACTTTCTGATGAGCAGGTCGAAAATGGAGTGTGCGAAAGATGCAAAAGTGAGACAACAACGAAAGAGATGAAGCAGTGGTTTTGGAGAATTACAGATTATGCTGAGAGGTTAAATAAGAACTTGGAATGGATAAATTGGAGTGAGGAAGTAAAGATTGGGCAAAGAAACTGGATCGGCAGGAGCGAAGGTGTGAACTTCAAACACAAGGTGAAGGATCTAGATATTGAGTTTGAGGTTTATGACTCAATACCGCAAACTCATATGGCTCAAACTTTCTTCATTGTCGCACCGGAGCATGCAATAGTTGAAAAGCTAGTTGCTGGGACAGATAAAGAGGAAGATGTGCTGAGTTTTGTAGAAAGAATTAAAAAGAAGAAGTTATCCCATAGATTCGATATAGATAAGGATATGGAGGGTGTATTCACTGGCCGTTATGTAGAAAACTATCTTGGGTCTGGGAAGGATCTGCCTATTTGGATTGCCAGCTTTGTATTTGTTGATTATGGGACTGGGATAATAGGCTGCAGTGCGCATGACGAACGCGACTTTAAGTTTGCCAAGAAATATGAAATCCCATTAAAACCGGTATTATTTCCAAAGGATAAAAAACTGGCTGAGAAAGTAAGAAAATTAGAGGTGTTTTATCGGGAACCGGATGGGATATTGGAAGAACCGAAGGAATTTAATGGAGTGAGATGGGATGAAGCTCGGGGTCCTATTATTGAGTATATAGAGAAAAAAGGTATCGGAAAAAGGGCTGTCAACTACAAACTTCGCGATTGGTGTATCTCACGTCAGAGGTATTGGGGAGATCCTATTCCGATGATTCAGTGCAAAAAATGCGAATGGCAACCGGTTCCTGAAGAGGATTTTCCCGTGCTGCTACCAGAGATCAGGGAACTTAAGGATATTCTACCTGATGGAAGCGGAAAAGGTCCACTCGCAAAGCAGGAAAATTTTGTGAAGACAAAATGTCCAAAGTGTGGCGGTGAAGCGAAAAGAGAGACTGACGTGATGGATCCATTCGTTGATTCGAGTTGGTACTTTCTGAGGTATCCAAGTACAGATATGGGGAATGTTCCTTTTGATAAGAAAAGAACAAAGAAATGGCTTCCTGTCGATATGTACATTGGCGGAAAGGAGCATACAGTACTTCATCTATTGTATTCAAGATTCATAACTATGGCGCTGAAGGATTGGGAGTATATTGATTTTGAGGAGCCGTATGAAAGGTTTTTCGGGCATGGTTTATTGATTAAAGGAGGGGCTAAGATGAGTAAGTCTAAGGGAAACGTGATTAATCCAGATGAATATATTGGCAAATACGGGGCAGATGCAGTAAGAATGTATCTTATGTTCCTCGGCGGCTTTGAGCAGGGGGGCGACTGGCGAGATACTGTAATGATGGGAATGCACAAATTTATTCAAAGAGTTTGGAAACTTTTGGAGAGAAAAGGCGAGGAAGGAACTGGTATTGCAGTTAGGTCCATGATTCATAAAACTGTCTTTAAGGTTGAAAGAGATATTGAGCGACTGAGCTATAATACAGCGATTGCAAAAATTATGGAATTTGTGAATTGGTACAGGGAAAATGAAGATGATTTCAAGAAAGATGAGCGCCGAGAAGTCTTTAAAACGTTAAGTTTGTTACTTGCGCCGATTGCTCCACACATTGCAGAAGAAATTTGGTCTCAACTCGGTAGTGACTTCTCTGTCCACCAACAGACTTGGCCAGAGTATGACAAAAATCTTATCATGGAGGAGGAAGTGGAGATAGCTGTACAAATAAATGGTAAGTTGCGTGATACGATAAAGGGACAATTTGGAATGTCACAAGAAGACGTGGAAAGGCTTGCAAGAGTATCAGTAAAAGTGCAGAAGCACTTAACGAAGAAGGTGAAGCGAGTGATTTTTGTTGAGAATAAGATCATAAGTTTTGTGGTCTAGACATTTAGTAGGAATTGATCTAGAATATAGAAAGATATTTCTTAAGGCCTTCGCATGCTAAAGGAGAATAAAGACTTCTTTCTCTACATCCTGGCAATAATTGTCCTCATTTTTGTTACGCTTTTTGTTATCGACTATCTTTTGCCTGGTACCGCATCTCGTGGGGCATGCGGCTTTTTGGGGTACAAATGCTGGTTCAAGAAGGGATATGAAGAAAAGACCTATTCTGAGTATCCTAAGATGATTATCGAGCAAGGAAAAGACTACAAAGCTACTATAAGGACTAATTATGGAGATTTCGAAATTGATCTATATGAGGAAAATACTCCTCTGGCTGTAAATAGCTTTGTGTTTCTTGCACAAGATGATTATTACGATAATGTAAAATTTCATAGGGTGATCAAAGATCTTTTAATCCAAACCGGCGATCGAAATACCTTGGACTCAAATTTGAAGAATGATGGAGAGGGTAGTCCAGGATACATTTTCCAAGACGAGATAAATTGGGACAGCTTAAATTTTTCTAAGGCAAAAAGACAACAGCTGGAAGAACAGGGATATTCAAGTAATCAAGATGTAGTGTCGAAACACCTAGGTTACAGATCTGTAGCATTGGCAAACGGCGGACCAAATACAAACGGCAGCCAATTTTTCATTGTTACTGGTTCGTCTGGAAATATGATAGTTGAAAGTCTTGAGGGTCGTCATACGGTTTTTGGAAAGATTTCTTTTGGCTGGGACGTGATAGAAAAAATAGGAGGTGTCGCAGTTGATGATCCAAGCTCCAATTCTCCAAAGCCAAAGGAGGATATTATTATTCTCGATATAGAAATTTTTACAGACAGTTAACAGAATTATTCCCCACTTTTTTGCTCAATGATCGATTAAATCAGAGGTTACTCTGATATTTAACTTATTAGATCAAGGAGCTATGTCTGAAATCTTAGAAAAAAACAAGATAATTATAGTTATGTTTCTTGCGTTAGTAGCAATAATCATGGGCATTACGATTCTTTTAAGGATAAACAGTATAGGGGATGAGGAAATTGTCATAGAGAAAAGGACTGAAGATGAAAATAATACTGAAGAGGAAAAATTTGTCAGGGTAGATATTCAAGGAGAAGTGGAGAAACCAGGAGTATATAAATTAAGCGAAGGTGCTATCTTTGAAGAAATCCTAGAGAAGGCAGGTGGATTGACGGAAAAAGCTGACGAAGATTTCATAGAAAAAAATCTGAATCGGGCACAACTGTTAACGGATCAGCAAAAGATATATATACCTGCTATCGGTGAGAGTTCAGGACAAACCCTGGGTGGGGAAACAAGTCAAACTTTAAATGGGAAAATAAGTATCAACAATGCAAGTCTTAGTGAACTTGACTCTTTACCTGGTATAGGCCCAGCTTATGCTCAGAAGATAATTGATGGGCGACCATATAAATCAATTGAAGAGGTGAAAAGTGTCAAAGGTATAGGTGAAAGTACTTTTGAAAAAATTAAGGACAGAATCGTATTATGATAAAAAAAGTAAGTGGATTTCTCGAATTGATAAACAGATTGATAGTTTTAAACATCAGCATAAGTTTTATTATTGGTGTCATCGCTGCATATTTGTTGAACTGGCTGGGAATCTTAATTGTCATAATAATATTAATTTTTGCTATGTTTAAAAAGAAGAAATACCTTTTACTTCTAGCAATAACATTATTTTCGTTGCTAATTGGCGTTTTTAAAATGGAGCAGGTGAAAATTGGTAGGATGTTAACAAAACGGATACCAAGTAATGTTGTAGTTGAGATGGAAGCAGAGGTATTGGAAGTGCAAGAGTTGAATAAATTTGAACAGAAACTAGTAATTAAACCAAAAGAAACTATTGCTGTAGTGGGTAAAGAGATATATCCAATCAAGTATAGAGGGCATATGCTAACCACCAGCATAGATCCTATCGATGTAGGGATAGGAGACAGAATTTATATAAATGGTTTGCTAACTACTCCCCAACAGTTTGACGATTTTCGGTATGATAAGTATCTAGAGGCTAAAAAAATATATCATATACTGGAGGTGGATGAACTGACCAATTTACTACACTCTAAAAATACTAATATATTTAAAGTGTCCTTCTTGCTAAACAAGTATATTTCGAAGAGTGTTGATGAAAAATTGCCCATACAACATGCTAACCTGTTAAAAGGAATTATCTATG
>JAHIVN010000100.1 GCA_018816645.1 Patescibacteria group bacterium
ATCCGCAAAAATCGGCACAGCAACTCGGATTCCCAACTGTTCAGCTAGACGCCCGACATGAGTCTCCATAAGCTGCCCTAAGTTCATTCTCTTTATGAAAAGCGGCGAAGACAGGATGATATCTACTGGAGTTCCATCTGCCATATAGGGCATATCCTCTTCCGCAAGGACACGACTAATACACCCCTTATCTCCGTGCCTTCCAGTAAGCTTATCTCCTATAGATATTTTATGTGTTCTTGCTACCCACACCTTCACCTGCTTTAGAACACCCGGAGAAAGTTTTGCACCTTTTTCTTTATCAAGAACCTGGGTATCTATTATAATCCCCTTCTCACCGTGAGGCAGTCTCAGCGAATTATCTCTTACATCCCTGGCATATTCTCCGAATATTGCCCTCAGAAGCTTTTCCTCTGCGGTCAATTCTGTCTCGCCTTTCGGAGCGATAATACCAACAAGTATGTCCCTTGGCTCGACTCTCGCACCAACTCGGACAATTCCCTCTTCGTTTAAGTTTCTAAGCGCATAGGTACTGACATTTGGAATATCTGTTGTGATTTGTTCAGGTCCTAACTGAGTTTCGCGAATATCGCGAATATACTCACTGATATGTACCGAAGTCAAAACATCATCCTTCACTAGTCTTTCAGAAATTATCAACGCATCTTCAAAGTTATAACCTTCATAAACCATATAAGCAGCTGTAATATTCCGTCCAAGCGCAAGTTCACCATGATCCATCGATGGACCGTCTGCCAACAACTCGCCTGACTTTATAGCATCTCCTACTCTAACCCTTGGTGTCTGATTAAAGGAGGTATTTTGGTTTGTTCTTAAAAATTTGTCTAATTTGTACTTCTTTTTCCTTTTTGACTCTAGCTGTTCTACCTCAATCATAGAGGCATCGACCGCTAAAACCTTACAGTTCTCTTCTGCGTAAACAGCTCTCCGTGATGACTTTGCAACAAGTCCTTCATAACCAGTTCCCACAACAGGTGCCTCAGGACTCAACAAAGGAACCGCCTGTCTCTGCATATTTGATCCCATCAAAGTTCTAGTTGGGTCATCGTGAGCTGCATAGGGAATCAGAGCTAATCCAAGTCCTGCAATCTGGCCTGGATTTACATCTACAAAATCAAGTTCCAAAGATGAAGTACTCTTAAAACCACCCCCGGAACGCACAAAAATAGTTGAGTCGAGGATATTACCATCCTCATCAGACGCAGCCCCTTTTGATCCAATTTTGTAGCTAGCCTCTTCGTCAGGGCCAAGATATTCTATCTGATCAGTAACAAATGGCTTTACCTTTATAGTCTTTTTTCCTATCTGAATTATTTTATCTATATCCTTTTCATCAAGTTTTTGTCCAACAGCAAATTTCGCCGACCCTTTCTCAAGTTTTTCATCTAAAATTCTGCCTACGAGATCTGACTTATTGCACTTAACTTCCTTCGCTACCTTCTTATATGGAGCCTCTAAAAATCCAAAGCCATTGATCCTCGCATAAATCGACATATGAGAGACAATCCCGATCATAGGTCCTTCCGGAGTTTCGACAGGACAAAATCTTGAGTAATGAGAGCTATGCACATCTCGAACTGAAAAAGTCGCGCTCTGCTTTGTTAGTCCTCCTTCACCTCCAGATGTAATTCTCCTCTTTATTTCCAATTCACTGAGAATATTCTCTTGATCCATATATCTGGAGAGACTACTGCTTCCAAAGAAATGGTTCAATGCGCCCACAACAGGCCTTGTATTTACTAACCTTGAGGGAGTTATCAGCTCATCTGCACCGTAAGTACTCATTCTGTCTCTAATGTTCTTTTCCATTTGCAGCATCCCTTCTCTAATACTCTCAGCAACAAGCTCCCCCGGACCTCTCACACGCCTATTCGCTAAGTGATCGATGTCATCTGGCTTTATCTGCCCGTTGTTTACCTGAATAAGAGACCTAATAACAGATACTAGATCATCTTTCCTCAACAGGTAATTCTCTTCTTTTACCTCAATATTTGTCCCAAGTTTCTTATTTAACTGGTGCCTTCCGATTCTCCCCAGATAAAATCTTCTTGGATTAAAGAAGATATTATTCAATAAAGTTTTTGCCCCCTCAAGATTTATTGAGTCCTCAGGCCTAAGTTTTGAATATATATCTATCAAGGCTTCCTCTTTTGTTCTAGTTGAATCCGCTTTTAGAGTCTCTTCTACAAATTTCATTTCCTCCCCAGTATCTACATCACCAAGAAGCTTGCGTATCTCATCATCGGTTGAATATCCAATAGCACGTAATAGCGTAGTTAAAAGAATTTTTGGCCGCTTATTGACCAGCTGCACAGACATTACTCCGTACCTATTGATCTCAAAGTCAAGCCATTTACCCCTCTGGGGAATAAGTTTTACTATAAACAACTCCTTCTTTTGAGTAACTTTGGGTCTTACAAAGAGAACTCCCTCTGCTCTGACAAGCTGCATCACAACTACCCTCTCATTTCCATTTACCACAAAACTACCCCTTTTTGTCATCAAGGGCAAATCTGCAACAAATAGTTCCTGCTCTTTAATTTCCCCAGATTTCTTGTTGATCAGCTTTGCTTTAACATAGAGTGGTACATCGAAAGACAGACCCAGAAGCTTTGCCTCTTTTGCACTATATTTGGGATCTCCAAGTCGCACATCTCCAAACTCCATTATCCAAGATTCTCCAGTATAGTCTTCAATAGGAGATATCTCCTTGAAAAGGTCTCCTAAACCTTCCTTCAGGAAGTTTTTATAGGAACTAATTTGGGGTTCAATTAAATTGATGGGGAAATCTCGTAGCTCGAAGTTTGATAGGTTTAATCTTTTTTTGGCCATAGCATTATATTGATTTAAACACTAAATATTGTAGGAGCATAAAAAGTACGTACAATGTGGATGTACGTACTATACAGTCTAGGCTATTGATTTTTATGAGATTTGATAATAATCAAGTTCGACTTTTATTGAATAGGGCCCCTAAAAAACGTCATTTACAATACCACAAAAAAACCTGATTGTCAAATGTTTCAGATTCTGACTAAATAAAATCAATTTGAACCTTTGGGGGGTTCTATCTCTGTCTCTTTTACCAAAACTTTATTCTGAAGCTCATAAACCTTTTTTATCAGATCTGTATCAATTTGGGGATTTATGTAGGAAACATAAGCTTCATATTCACCAACTTCTTTTTTTTCGGAAAATGCTTTATATACCTCCCACCCGGACCACAAGATCACAGTTAAAACGGAAACAAAGATTACAATTGCCCATCTCCTCGACATATTTTCCTTATAATAAAAGATAAAAAAAACGACCTATTACTCTGGAATAAGTTCCTCCTCTGGACTAACTTCTCCTGTCTCGTCAATTGTCACTGCATTCACGTCCCAATGAAATACATATAAAGAAATATTGGCTACATAAGGATAATATTTCGCCGAATTTTCTGACAAGGCACTTGGGTCATTTTTCCTATAGCCGATATTTATAACATCAAATATTCTCGGAAACGTTTCCAGGTGTTTCAAGTATTTTTCAATACTGCTCATTTCCCCTTCTAGTGAGACATTTACATTTTCTATGAGTACTCCTTGCGGCCTTTCTATTTGCATAGACACCTGCTTCTCAGACTCAACATCCTTTGACTCAACCGAGACCAATAAAACATCATAACTTTCTGCAATCTCAGCTAAATTTGCAACCAGAAAGCCTGACTTTTTGTCCTCCGGCAAAGCTTTATCGAAGTACACCAATTCTTGAGAAACAGATTGTTTCTGCTGAATTAAGTCATTTACTGTTGTCAGTTTATCGTCAATTTTAGCCAGAAATTCTTTTTTATCTTTTATCTCGGCATTTAGATCAGCAATTTTTACGAAAGTCGGCTTGAGGGCAAAAAAGACAAAAACTCCCACAGTCAAAGCTGTAATACCTGCAAGTGTATATGTCTTTCGCTTTGGTGTCTTGAACAATTCTGTTAGGCTAGGATTCGATATCTGCATAACTGCTTAAAGGCCCTCTCGACTGATTAAGTAAAATTTTTGCTTCAATAGTAAAAACATATCGAGACTCAGTCCCGCTTGACTTCCTTTGAATAGTTGATAGCACTACATCAGTAAATGTGTTTGAATCTTTCAGATTGTTCTCCAGCTTGTCTATTTTTTCTCTTTCAACTTCTCCTGATACAGACATACTTTGAAATTCTCTTGACGAGCTGATACTTACCACAAGCTCATCTACACCATCTGGGATATACCTATTTAACTCCTCAAAAATAGGACTAAAATTTGAACTCGCATTCCAGATAGTTCTATAAGTGTCCACTTTCGTCTGAATCAATCGAATCTCTTGCTCCTGTTCGCTTAAGCTTTTTAGAACTTCTCCTTTTCTTTCGATATCATCATTTAAATCGTTTATAGTTCTATCGAGCCAAAATCTCCACCCAAAAGCTCCCAGAACCAATACCTCCGTCAGTACAACTATGATTCTACAGGTGTTTGTCATCCACTCATACAACCTCTCCCAGAAGGTAGGTGGAGCCCCGCGCTTTTGAAGAAGATTTACTGATTTCTTTTGCATAAGGGACAGGTTTAAATGTGTAATGTAAATATATTAGCTTTAAAGGCGTAAATTGTCAAAGGGTTCAGGGACTCAAAGTTAAAGAGCTCAGACACTCTCCTCCCCTATAATTGCCTTCCTTGAGGCAAAATGAAATAATATAAGACTGTTACACATATCTCTTTATATCCGAAAAATGAAGAATTTTCTTCTAGGTGTAAATGGTGGTGCTGGGAAAACTGAGTTTCTACTTACCGATCGCTTAGAGAAGAAAGTATATTCCTTCACTATCGACAAAGGAACCAATCCATGGCACTGCGGAATCGAGCAAACCAAGAATGTGTTGAGGGATGGGTTCTCCAAACTTAAGCAGGAATACATAGACAACACAGAATTTGCCTATTTGGGAATCAGCGGGTGTTTTGGAGATAGTAAATATAATTCTCAAATTGAAGCTTTCGTATCAAAAATCTTTCCCAAATTTAAGCTTGCTGGTGATTTGTATTCCAGTTTTAGAGCACTCTCCAGAAATAAGTATGGCCTTATTGCAATTGCAGGCTCCGGTTCATCCATCGCAAGCTTTTCCTCAAGAGGAACATACTTCTTTGATGGACCTGCCTTTGGAGGTCGTGATTTTGGATATATGCTTGTGAAACAACTGATAAGTGGTCATCTGGAAACGAAAGCTTATCTAAAAGGATTTATTGTACAGCAAATTGCGCCTTGCATGATTAGCGGGAGTGGGAAGATTTCGGAATGGAGCAAAGAGCCCAAGGTATTGAACCTATCAAGCTCTTTCAATTCGTTGCGTGCTAATGAGGAAACATTTAAAGAAGCAAAAGCTTACCTTGACCTTGTAATAGATCGCTGGGTCTATAAAATCTGCAGTTATGTGACAAAGTACAAGAACGATTTAGATGAAGCTCACGAACTTGTCCTGTCCGGAGGATTTTGGAAATTTACATATATCAGGAAAAGCGTAATAGAAGGAATACAGGAAAATATTCCAGAAGTAAGCGTTCTTTATTCTGAAAATGCAAAGCCTGTTATTGGGTGTATCAGAATTGCGGGGGAAATGACAAAAAACAGATGATTTGAACATACGGCAGAGAGAGAGGCCTGCCTGCGCAGGCAGGGATTCCCTCCTATGGCAGACTAATTCCCCTTCGATAAACTCAAGGTCATTGAGCGAACCCTTTGAGTTCTCACCTTCCATTCCTCTCCGATCGCTCTCGCCTTTGGCAAGAAATTGGAACTTTTCTATTGCTGAGCCATACGTAGCCTTGGCGAAGTATTGCATAAGCTTTGTTCGTGACCTCATTATATTTGATGGACAGGCCCTTTTCGATATATTAGAGATTGTAAAATCGATATGTAATCAGAATAATTCTAATTTTATTGGACTCTCTTTCTAATTTCTTGACCTATTAGTTCATATTCTTCTCTAGCATTTCCATACTCAGGTTTATAGCCCTCATGGACCATCGGGATATTTGTCTCTATTATTCCATTCAGGATAACAATCTCATCTGGATATTTTGTAAATGAGTCATGTTGAGCTCCCAAAGCAGATATATGATAATGTGTGAGTCTGTCTCTAAATGCATCAAAGAAACTTTGGGCCGAGTTCATTGAATTATCATTTGTATATAAATGATTAACATCAAAAATAAATTTAGCCATTGGACATTTTTTAAATACAGAATCCAGATCTTTGACTGTCTTCCCGTACTTTTTCTTGTTATCCATGTTTTCAAAACCTAATAGGTCTCCAAATTCGCTTGATGCCCATTCAAAATCCACCACCTGATCAGGATGCAATACGTAGCTATTTATTCCAATATCCTGTGCAACTTTTTTTATGATTTTTAGATATGGCTCGACTTTTCTGTTAGGATAAATCAAAAATTCATTGTTAGAGCGATCATCTCCTGTAACAACTGGCAGATGTAACGATTTATACTTAAATCTGCTGAAAGCTTCATATGTTTTCTCAAAAGGAAATTCAAGAATCCCGGATAATGATGTTAGGCTCAGTTCGATTACATCAGTACTTACCTTTTGGTATTCAAAGATCTCTGCCTGAACTTGCTCTAATGTCTTTCTCTCAATTGAAAGGTTAAATCCTAATTTCATTTATATTTATATTAGATAAAAATTTGTACACTATCCCGTTTGTCAACATTCTTTCAAGATTTATCCTAATAAGCACAATTAGAGCCCAACAAAGTTATGTGAATTTTGTGAAACATTTGGATAATTTGATACTCATGAAGCTTTGACAGGATACTCTGACGGAGAGGGAAGGATTCCCGCCTGTGGCGGACTAATTCGACTTACAAATATATATGTTCCCAAACTTTCTTTCAACTTAGGTGTTTCTGGTAAGTTACTCAATTTTGGTGCTTAATCGTATGATCTCTCCAAAAGGTAAAGGTTCAAGTATCTATTACCACTCTGGATTTAGTAGTTATTGTTGTTTAAGTTTACTAACAGTTCCCTTGTCGGCATCAACTTCGACATAGTCTCCATCCTTCAAAACGCTGGTCGCATCCCCAGTCCCTACAATACATGGTATGTTCAATTCCCGACTGATGATAGCTGCGTGAGAAAGCATCCCACCTTGGTTTGTAATTATTGCTTTTGCTTTTCGGCATGCGGAAATCAATTCAGGACCAGTTGTATCTGCAACAAGTATTTGCCCTTTCTTCATTGATTTTATAAGTGTTGCTATTTCTTTCGTATTTGCAAAGCCAAACTTGAGTACTTTCACCTCCCCACGGACCTTTCCACTACTCGCAACTTGCCCCTTCAGTACAGACGCTTCTTCATTTGCTCTTTCTCTCATTTCTGCTATTGCTATTTTCGCTCTTTTGCCGTACGTATTTGTCACTTTTCCATTATTACTCCCTGAGATGTAAGCTACTTTCCTTTCCCTTAGTGTCTTCTCGCTTAATTTGGTACCGTCAAACAAGTCTATCACTTCTGAAATAGAATAAAGATTTAAATCCTTAGTTGGAATATTGAAGCTCTCTGAGATTTTTTCTAATAGTCGATCATAGTAGCTATCATCCGCATATACCTCATTCAAGAAGCTCCTTTTCTTGTTCTTGAACTCGCCAAAATCAGGAAAACTTGACTCAAATCTTTTTCTTTTCTTTGGATCTTTGAAAATTAATTCTGTGTAAAAAAATTCGGTCTTTGAATAAAAAAAGTAAGTCTTTGAGATTAATTCCAAGAACCTTTGAGTAGTTCCTTTTCTTACCTTACCGTCATCCAAGACCTCTTCAAAATACTCCTTCGAATTTTTTACATGACTTGTGAAAGATGCTCTATACTTCTGAATCGCATCTTTCTGGCTATATAATTTTAAACCCTCTTCGCAAGTATTTCTTATTATTCTGTTAGGGAGATAACTTATCCACAGTTTATTGGAAAACAAAAGGAGTGCATCCAGTTTTTTGTAATAACCCATAAACAAGTCAGAACCTAAAAACGAGGCGGGACCCTCCACTTCAAAAAGCTTTTGATAGCCATGGATATTAATAAATAGACGGTCAGAACTACATTGACTCTGATGATGTTTTCTACCTGTTACGGGTCGAGCTTGGAGAATATATAGCTCATCTCGTTCGTACGTCCATTCAACATCCACCGGATAGCTATAATGATCTTCTATCTCTAGCACCGTCTTGGCGATGGTTATTACTTTTGAATCAGCTATTTTCTGTTTGTTTTGTAAATGTTTAGATACCTGTTTCTGGTCGGTATCTCCGCCCTTTTTGACTACCCCCATAATTCGTTGCTTCCCAATTGTCCTTGATACTATTTTGGCCTGCGGCTTGCTAACAGTATACGTGTCTGGTGTTACCTTCCCAGAGACAATCATTTCCCCAAGCCCCAGGACGACTTCAATTATGATCTCGTTCTTATTTCCTGTGACAGGATTTAAAGAAAATCCTACTCCCGACACATCACTGTTTATCATTTCTTGAACAATAACAGCAACTCTCACATCTTTCGGGTCAATCTTATTTGCCTTGCAGTACGCAACCACCCGAGAGTTAGCGATCGAATTACGACACTTTTTAATTCTTTCAATAAGTTCATCTTTGTTCACATTCAAGAAGGTGTTAAACTGTCCTGCAAAACTTGCGTCCTTTGAATCCTCAGCTGTTGCACTACTACGTACGGAGACACGATTAAGCCTAAGGTTGTCATATTCTTTATAGATTCGTTTTTCATCTTTCTGCAAATCAGTTTCTGGGAGCACAACAAAACCTTTAGGGACATTCATTCCAATTTTGATAAGCTCTCCAAGGTTAGCTGCTTTACCACCGACAGAATTTATATCTTTAACTTGAACCTTGTCTAGATTTATTATCATGTGTTTATTTTTTTATAATCCTAACAATACCTTCATTTGCATTCACCTCAATATAATCACCATCTTGTAAAACTTTTGTAGCAATTTCTGTCCCCACTACACATGGTATATTAAGTTCTCGAGACAAAATGGCAGCGTGGCACAACATTCCACCCTCATCGGTGATAATTGCCTTTACATTCTTGATGATAGATAAAAATCCTGCTGAGGTCATCTTGGTAACCAATACTTTTTGACTGCTCAAAGATTCAACACACGTTGGATCAAATATTATCTTTACGGTCCCTTCCGTAATACCACCTCCTGCAGGAATTCCCTTCAACTGATCTGAATCTTTTGATAACAACTGATTATCCGATTTTCCAATTTTAGTAGCATACTTATTGATAAGTTTAGATAACTCCTTTGCTTCATCAAATTTACCAGCTTGTTCGAATTTGTCTTTAAACACACTAATATTAGCCAATATTCGTCTTCCTTTTTCTGGACCATATCCTGCACGAGTGATTAACAAAGGTAATAAAAAAGAGTATTCCTTAATAGATCCTTGCTCACTTTGAATGTGGACCGTCCTACTTGAAGTAATCTGGTATTTGTATGAGGTTTTAATCCAATCGGCAAACTGAGTTTTAGAAAAAGGTACCAAGTCAAAATTGTAACCAGTCGTCTTTGTAAAATTCTCATACTCATCAAAGAACTTGGACTCAATAGGTGGATGAATTTCTATTGCAGAGGGATCAAAATTCCAAGGGATTAGGTCTTTCTTTAAGAGAATATTGAAGTGCCCGTCACGCAGAGGGGTATCATATCCGAGTAGTACATAAGGATATTGCCCTATCAGCATCCAGTTGTTTACATCTATACCCCAATCTTTTAACAAGTTTGTTAAGCTGGATAAAACGGAATTAATCCTGTTAATCTTTGCCGAAGTTTTTTTCATTACTTGCTGAATGATGTTAACACACTTCACTTATAAATATTGTTTTCTCTTTTATTTTATCTCAAACCATAGAGTTTTACACGCAAATTGTTTATCACAGACTTTAACCTCAACGGTCTCAATCATTCCTAGATGAAATTAGATGGGTTTTTGAGTCTCGCTATTGTGAGCAAATATCCAATGAAAGAGCTGTCATCATTGCGAATAATCTGTATAGATACGCAACAATTTGCATGAAGATAGATAAAAAATTTACCCAAAAGAACAAGCGTGGGATTCGAACCGCCAGAAAGCCTGTTGTACCAGGTAGAAATAAGTATCACTGCTACAAGTAATCGCAAAGTTTGAAGATTAATAAAAATCGTTAGAACCCCAGAACAGCTTGGTCCATAGGGGTTTTGATGTAGTTTGAGAGAATCGTAGCAAGAAACGGAGAGGGAGGGATTCGAACCCTCGGTACAGTTTATTAACCGTACGACGGTTTAGCAAACCGTTGCATTCGACCACTCTGCCACCTCTCCAGCTAGTTATTTAAGAAACAATGACTTCTTAAAACACTTACCGCCTTGCCTGCCTTTGACACTCTCCCCTATTCGGTTGCAGAGAGTATAGCAAAATAAAATTGAATTCTCAATTTTTGTTTACAATCTAAGCAATAGTATAATAAATATCTAGCCGACAGACTAACCGGAATTAATTTTTTAAAACTAAATAAACTCACAAACCTTACCTTTATTCCAATCATAGTACTACTGCTCCCTTTAATCATAGCGACACTGGTAGAGACTTTTCTTGCAGACAAGTATAACCAGTTTAAATCCTCTAGATACGTCAAAAAAACATTGGTTCAAAAAAGGCAGTGTGAAAATCTTAAGGTTTTACAAGGCCTTCAAAGATTACAAATCCGGTAAGAAATAGACGCTTGAAAAGCTCGAAGTTGACTTATATAACTTATGCAAGGACTTGGAAATTAAAAGCCAACTATGTAACTGTTCGGAATTAAAGAAAAGCAGGCAGAACAACATTAGAACAGACTCCTCTTAACCTTTAACCTCGTTTTTGATAGAATTACTTACTGCCTCATAGTTCAAGATTAATCTATTATCAGTAGCACCTCTCCATGAGTAAATCAAAACCTATCTTCTCTCTAGAATCTCTTTTCAAAATCTGCTACGACTTAAAGAAGTATGGGAAAAGAATAGGTCTGACACATGGTGCATTTGATCTTTTCCACCATGCACATCTTGATCTGCTTCAAAAGTCAGCTACTATGTGTGATTTTTTAATTGTTGGTGTAGACAGTGACTCAAGCATTCGAAGCTATAAAGGTCACAAAAGACCAATCGTAAAAGAAGAACATAGGATGGAAATCATAAGCGAGCTGAATTGTGTTGACGCTGCTTTCATAAAAGATATTCCGCATGATTCACCTAGCCACACCGGATTGTATAAAAATCTTTTGGTAGACCAGATCATCATAGGGACCAGATTTGACGAAAGATACAAGAAAGAAATATATGAAGAAGCCCATTCTCTAGGGACAAATCTTATAGAAATAAAGGTGGAAGACGATCCGTCTACTACTACAATGATAAATATGATAATTGACAAATACTCTATAGATAGCTACAAACCTGCGGAGAAGATCCTGTAGAAAAACAAAAGCCATCTTTCTAGATTGGCTATAAATCTACTAGTCACCCCATACCAGCTATCAGTTACCTGAAATTTTGAAATTAACCTTCTAACCCAAATCTGCTAAACTGTCAGTTATCAAATCATATGAATCATAACGGCAAGCACAGAATAGTAGCCTTAGATATCCTCAGAGGAGTTGCTGTTTTCCTCATGGTACTTGCACATACGATTTCTTTTATATACAAAGGCAATTCGGAAACACTAGAGCTTCTCAAAAATGTTGGCAACACAGTCTGTTTCACTACCTTTTTGTTTACATCCGGCGTTTCTTCATACCTAGCATACATACGCATTCCCGAAAACAGCTGGAACAGAAAAAGGAAGTCTCTTTCAAAGAGGCTACTTGCATTAATTCTCGGATATTATCTTGTGGCGTTTGTCTCGAGAATTGACAGCATCGGATCAGTGCAAGATGTTATTAGAATATTAATTCTCAGAGACGTTCCCGGCTATACTGAATTTCTTATACCCTTCGTAGTGTTTGGTATCCTAATTCTTTTCGGAAGAAGTTTTATAAAAAGAATTTCAAGTTCAGTCTCTACGACCCTGGTACTCTCCGTTTTCTTCTTTGTGCTTGGAAGCACTATATACGACTTAAACACGGGAGGTCTACTAAAGCCCTATATCTCAATTCTTGCAGGAGCCGACGGATTATACAGATTCCCGCTCTTTCAATACTTCCCTGTATATCTGATCGGACTAAACTTTGGCAGCAGGCTCAAGTCAAATGGCGGCAATATCAAAATAATGGCTCTTCGATATATACCTGCTCAGCTTATTTCAATGTTTGTTTTCTTTCTTCCCTGGGAGATTCCTCACATAAATACTTTCAACAGATGGCCACCTTCTATCTTCTTTATTTCTGTCGGTCTATTATTTTCGCTGCTTACCTTAGTTTTTACCGAGATAATTCACAAGAAAAAATCACTAAAAAAATTTGCGGGGCTTGGAAAAACTGCTTTGGGAATCTACATCTGGCATGATATAATTCTTCAGATAAATTCGAAGGTTTTCGAATATGAAACAGAGCTGTTTCTTCCGACTATCCTGGCCTTCGCTCTAGTTCTTTCAGCATCATTTGGGTTGGTTACACTTACAAGATACAGCCGTTTTAAAGTAAAGAGTAGTAAGTAAATAAAATGAACTATAAACAAACCGGAAAAGCAAAATACTTGGTCGTAGTTATAACAGCGCTTATTCTTTCAATCGCCGGTCTCACCTTTGGTATATATTATCTTCACAAACAAGTTGTTTCACCAGGATCTATCCTTGGTATCACTAGCAAAGCTGCACCTCAAGAGGATCCTAGTTTTGCATTTACGGCAAATCGAACTTGGCATCTAAAAGGATCTGCCGAAAAAGAATATTCGACAATTGCGCTTACATTTAAGCTCAAGAATTCACTTATTCCAGATGATAACCCAACTTACAAAATTGAGAATTCAGGTATTAAGGGTCGGTTCAACAAATCAAAAGATGGTGAATACACAGCAAAAATATCAACTTCTGAACTGGATCCAGGGACCTACCGGATCTTAGCTTCTGCTGATTTCGGCGGCAGGGAATTTACGGCTGATCCTGTTCAGGTAAAGGTGTCATATCCGGTCTATGTCATATGGACTATGGACTGGGAGGGAGGAGACACAGTTGATGCGGAATTAAAGAATCTAAATAATTTTTCCAACAAATACAATATTCCCATTACCCAATTCTTCAACCCCAGCATTTACACTGGAACGGTAAGTTCACAAAGAGCTGAATATCTGACAAAGTGGCTGCTGGACCGAGAAGCAGCTGGAGATGAGATTGGGATGCACTTGCATATGCACAAAACTCTTGTCGCTGCTGCTGGTCTTGAACCAAAAGACAAGCCTCAGTGGACAAACTACCTCGACAACGGCCATGATGTCCCCTGCTCAACATATTCATACAAAGAGTTTAAACAAATTCTTGATTGGTCTATCGATAAATTTGCAGAAAATGGACTCGATAAACCGAAGTCTTTCAGAGCAGGCGGCTGGTTTGCTGATCTAGACAATCTCAAAGCACTCCAAGATACAGGCTTTCTGATAGACTCTTCTGGACGGGATGCATATGTGTGGGGAAGTCCTGAGACTAAGATCACAGGGCCTTGGAACTTGAGCATAACAACTCAGCCATATAAACCATCTGCTTCAAACCAAAATTCTTCAACTCCCTATCCAAACCTTGACCTATGGGAATTCCCCAACAATGGTGCAAATTCACTATTTTACACTTCCGACGATCTGATAAATCGGTTCGATATAAACTACAACAAAAAGATTCTGACCGAATACAGAGTCGTCACTTACCTCACACATCCGCATGAAATCAGCAAAGATATACAGGTGCTGGATCCTGTATACAAATACCTAAGCAAAAGCAGCATAGAAAAGGATAAAGGGCCGGTTATTTACACGACACTGATTGACGCCTATAATGACATAGTTTCAAATTAGTAGCCTAAGTGTAAGAAAATAGACATTAGGCCGTTTTACCTTAAACTTTACCTGGCTAGGCGTGCACAACTTATTTGGGAATCTAAAACTTATTGTACCCGCGTTACAAGCATTCTTCGGTCCGTTCTTAAAAACCTTGGGGCAATACAAGTTTGAACTGGCTACCATAGCAATTGTCTACATAGTCATCCTTCTTCTACTTTTCAACTCCCGGGAGCTAATAAAACTTTTTTATACAGAGATATTTTCAAAACGCATCAAGAGAGTATCCTATCAACTTGAAACCCAACCCGCGTCATCAAACATCCTAAAAAAAACTCTTTATTTGCTTAAAATACTCACAAGAAGAATCTTCAACATCACTGCTCATACAGCCGATTCAGTAAAAGGGTATAAGGAAATGAAAGTACTAAACTATAGAATTCGTCTACCCTATCTCTCTGTCCTTGCAGGTAAGTTTATTTTTGTAAACATTTTCTTTTTACTAGCGATCTTCTTGATAGCCAAAAAATATATTCTGATATATCCCAACTTTACGGTTGTATATCCAACAGAGAACGAAGTCTGGGACAACTTCCGAAAGCCTATCGAAATAGTCTTTGAGGGGCCGATAAACAAGAATGACCTCATCATAAATATGTCTCCCGAAACTGATGGCGAATGGGTCTTTGAGAAAAGTTTTTCTTTTCTTCCATTCTACAGAAAAGCCCTATTCTATCCTAAGGAAACTATCATGCCCGGCAACAAGGTTATGATCTACCTCACTGATTTGAACAATTATTTTGAATTGTATCCAAATGGTGAACATCTTATCACGCTGCAGTCATTGACTCTTCCCGAGATTGTTAGCATCACTCCGGCAGAGCAAGCCGTAGATGTCCCAGTAGAAGAGGACATCATCATTACTCTCAATCAAAACGACGGATACTATGTAGAATGGGATTTCGAGTTCAACCGAGATGTCAAATATCAACAAGTACGCGGGTACTCAAACGAGGTAAGGCTAAGGTTTGACGAACCACTGAAACAAGGTAAGGATTATGAACTGAAAGTGTACCTAGCTCCTGTAACTACAGACTTAGAAAGCGGAGAAATTTTGAAGCGTGGCAAAAAAAGCCTTGTCAAAACTATTAAATTTAAGACGGTCACCCCTCCCCTGATTGAATCTCTTTACCCCGAGGGAACTGGAATACTGCCAAATGACAAGATAAAAATCGTGTTTGATCAGCCAATGGTCAAAGATTCTGTTGAGCAATTCTTTACGATAAAACCGGAGACAACCGGAGAGTTGATATGGGAAGACAAGAAAACTTTTGTATTTCAGCCAGCTTCCCTGAACAAGGAAACACACTATGAAGTTGAGCTGGCCAAGGGGATAAAAAGTCTCGCAGGCGGTCTCACCGAGGAGAAAATAACGTATGGTTTTGACACTATTGGAAAGGTGAAAGTCATCGGATGGATTCCCTACTACAACTCGTCTGGGATCAGTGTTTCAACAAATATAAATGTAACATTCGACCAGTCTGTTGATAAAGCTTCAGCCGAAAGCAACTTCTCAATAAGCCCTTCCATCAGTGGAAGTTACAGCTGGAACGGAAATACTATGATCTTCCATCCTTCAGCAAATTTGAAATATAGTACAACTTACACTGTTACTATTGCTGCCGGTATAAAAACAGTTAACGGTCTAGATTCAGCAGCTAACTTCACGATGCCTTTTACTACAGAACATCAAACAATTATTCTAAATGTTCCACAGTATTATCAAACACATGCCTTCACATGCAATATTACAGCAGCAACAATGGCGCTCGGATACAAAGGAGTCTCGGCAAGTGAAATGTCCGTGTACAACGGAATTGCAAAAGACAGCACAGCCTGCAAAAAGGATGCAACAGGCAAAATAACAGTCTGGGGAAACCCGCATAGCGGATATGTCGGCAGCATCGATGGAACTGGGGACTGCGGTGGATACGGAGTTTACTGGGGCCCTGTATCGTCGTATATGAGCAGCCGCGGGGTTTCAAATCAAGTTTTCTCAGGATGGAGTGTTTCCACACTTGCTAAAGAGATAGAGAAAGGTCATCCCGCGGTTGTCTGGGGACAGAACGGCTGGTCATCTCCTTATGACAAATCCTGGGACACACCCGGTGGAACAAGAATTTATGCGATAAACGGGATGCACTCTGAGGTTGCTGTCGGCTTTATCGGCCCTTCAAGCAATCCAACGCACATTATCACAAATGATCCTTGGAGAGGACGACGCACTCATACAGTAGCACAGTTTAATGTCTTCTGGAGTTATTTCGGCCATACTGGAATTGTTATATACTAAGGCTTAAAGGCATAATTAAAACATAAAATATTAGATGGAGTTTTCACTAGTATTGGTTGCTTTCATTGGGGGTTTGGGGTGAGGCAACTCCCTTTCTCTGTCTCCTGAACAAACTTTGTATCCTGTTGGAATTTGACTCACCCCAACACTTTTTGCATACTTTTTAGTGATAAAAAGTATGAGTTTTGGTTCTTTATAAAATGAACATGTTTCGTACAAACCTAGATTATTATGAAGATTACCTTTTCCCTGCATAAATACTATTTTAAGATGAAGATGAAATTGAAACATATAATTTCTACCTTTAATAGCAGCCAGCTATTCTTTTCAATGGGCAAGAAATGCTTAAAAGTGGCTCTATTTATTTTATTCTCAACACTCGTAGCATTTTTCTGCTTTTATAAACTTAGTACTCCTTCGCTTGAACGCTGGGACGAACATACTAATTACAAAGTCGTTGAAGAGAGTCTGAGATCCACTGATCCTCTCGAATTAAAATATGAAGGTGAACCATTCCTTGAAAAAACCCCTCTTTGGTACTGGGCTTCAATGGTATCGGTGCAAATATTTGGCCTTAATAACTTCTCGATAAGATTCATCAGTGCCATATCTGGATCTGCAGTTATACTACTCACATTCTACATCGGATGGAAGATGTTTTCCTACAAAGCTGGGCTTATCTCGGGAATGGTACTACTGGCAACACGACAGCTCTTTGTGAAACATACTGAAATTTTTGCAACACACACTTTCAGATCCGCCAATCTGGATTCACTTCAAATTTTATTCATGCTTATAACATTTATTCTCTTTTACAAATTCTACAAAAATAAAAGGTGTCTCGGCTATCTATTCGCAGCAGGCATCTCAACAGGTTTGGGGTTTCTTACCAAAGGTCCTCTTTCTCTTGTCCCACCAATCGTGTTCTTTACATTTCTGACCACCAATAGAAACTCCCTCAAATTAAAACCCTTCCAGATTATGAGATTTTTCACTTTACACTTTTCACTCTTCATCATAGTTACCCTTCCATGGCACATTTGGATGTTTGTGATAAATGGAAACGAATTTGTAACACAGTACTTCATCTACCATATTCTGGGTCGTGGCCTAACAGCGCTTGAAGGCCACCAGGAATCTGTTTTCTACTATGTGAAACTACTATTTCGAAAAGACTTCTTTTTCTCCGGAGAGATACTTTTAGCCTCCGTAATATTTTTAATATTAAAGTACAAGAGGAAAATATTCGTTGACTTTTCGCTGCTTAGCTGTTTAGCTGTCTGCTGTTTGCTACTTCTCACTGTTTCACTAGCACAAACCAAGCTTGCGTGGTACCTGTTACCTATCTACCCTTTCGCAGCACTTTTAATTGGAAAATTCTTCCATGACATATGGAATGTTAAGAATAAATTATTAAGAATTATTGTAATTTCAATAGTTATACTTACATTGGGAAGCCAGACATTTTCTAATCTCTACATTATTCTCCAGCTTTAGAATATTTATGCGGCCCGTGGCCGCATTCTACAGCTACTGCTTACGGAATACAGATTACATTTTCAACGGTCTCTGCAGCTCAAAAACATGCTCTTCCTCGTCTGCAAAGCCATTTAACGAAGTTTTACGGTAAATCTCGCGATGCAGAATATCTGGATGCGGCTTTAGATTCTTTCTTCGCATAAAAGTTGCCAAGTGATTCCATAGCAATGAGTTGAATCTGCCGGATCCCTTATGAGTGTGAACAAACGCTTTATGGGAAGGAACAATACCCGATTGTAACTCATCGATTATTTTACTATTGTCTAACAATCGTTTTACTGTATTTTGCTCCCCTTTAACCTTCAGCCCAATCTGCATCCTAGCTGCCTTCGGACGATAAGCTCTCTCATAAAATGCCGTATAAAATGTTCCTTTGTCGGCTATCTTCTTTCCTACAATATCTCCCAGCTCCAAGCAATAATCTTTAATCCTCGCATAGGGTCCTTTTCTCTCAATATACAGAACAACATACCGTTTCACGAGTTTAATTCTTGGCTTGACCAGCAGATCCCCTGTTCCAAGATTGCGATAGTATTCCTCGATAGAATCTAGTTTCAATCGTAATTTCCTCAGCTCATTGCCTATCAGTTCCTGCTTGCTTTTAAACAAAGCTTTTAACGATCTAGAGTCTTTCAAAAATTCCTGAATATCAGTAATTGAAAAGTCCAACTGCCGAAGTAAGGAAATTACCTGGAAATCGATTATCTGCCTGGGAACATAATATCTGTAACCATTATCTTCCACTTTATATGGTTCTAATATTCCCTTCTCGTCATACCAAACTATGGTTCTTTTGGTTGTACGAGCAAGCTTTGCAAATTCACCGGCTGAGAGCAGATTGGTCATAATAGTATAACGTAACGTAATAGTACATTGTACAACAAATGCGCAGTTAATGCACAAATAGCTTTATAGCTCTAAGGCTTCATGTCTTTCCCGTCTTCGCTTCTCATTATATTTGAGTTTTTACATTTGACATTTGAGATTCCTCACCTTGACTATAACGTTACGTCGTAGGATAGAATTGTTAATAATCAGCTATTTAACTATTATCATTTTCCAATGAAAATCAAAGTCGCTTTAGTTACGGGGGCAGCAATGGGTTATAAAAAAGGAGGGCCTTCGATTGGAGGATCAATAGCCATCCAGCTCGCAAAAGATGGCTTCAAAGTAGTTGTTGTTGATGTGCTAAAAATGCGAGAAAAGACTGTTGAAATTATCAAAAAGAATGGAGGAGAAGCAATCTCTGTAAGGGCAAATGTTACAAAGAAGAAAGATATCCTAACTGCTCTGAATATCGCGAAAGAAAAGTTCGGAGGACTAACATGTCTTGTGAACTGTGTTGCACGCTACTCAGCCGGCATGGCAAATAATGTTGTGAAAACTTCGGAAGATGAGTGGAACAAAACATTGGACGTTAATCTGGGCGGATATTACAGATGTGCCAAATATGCTATACCGTTAATTCTCAAATCCGGCGGAGGAACGACAATCAACATCTCCTCTCCTAAGGGAATCAGAGTCATCAGGAATTTTGCAGTTTATGCCGTTTCAAAAGCGGCTATTGAAGCTCTCACCAAAACACTTGCCATTGACTTTGCACCAAAAATAAGAACAAATTGCGTCAGTCCGGATTTTGTAAGAATTGAAAACTCTGAACGAGGTAGATCCAAAGAAGAACTAGAAAATTGGTACAAAGAAATTGCAAGAGATTACCCGATGGGAAGAGTCTGTGAAACACAGGAGGTGGCAAATGTAGTATCGTTCCTTGCTAGCGATAAAGCTTCATACATAAACGGAGAAACAATTTATGTTGACAGCGGGAAAACACATTCCGATCGTCATAACTTCTAAATCACGACCATATGCAGAAATATAAAACAGCTCAAGTTCAGCAAAATCTTCAGAAACACTTCTTAAAGTTCAGTCCGTTCACCTACCCTGGATTCTACCAAGACTCGTTTGAATCACTTCCAAGTAATATTAATAAACTTGGATATCTGATCCGAAAGCAGATTATTCATCCAATTGTTCTCAGCAATCGAAATCTTAACCTCACCCATCATGGAGATATGAGTAAAATCCCCTGTTACAGACAAAGGGAAGAAGATAATTTTCAGACGGTTGGGGCAATGCTAACCGAACTTCACAGAAGAGACGAACGTGGGATAATACTTGATCAAGCGGTTGAAGACAAGCTAATTCTATCCTGCAGAAATGTCGCAATTCTGACAGCTTCAATTCTAAAATCTAAAGGAATTCCAGCAAGAGTCAGATCTGGGTTTGCTGGCTATGTTGCATTGTCTAAGGAGAGAAATGTCGACCATTGGATAAATCAGTACTGGGATAAGAAGAAGGGAAGATGGGTTACCATAGATATCGATGCCTGTAAAGAAAGTCTTATCTTTGACCCATTCGACATACCAAAAAAAGAATTTCACTTTGCCGCCGAAACTTGGCTTAGAGTAAGAAATAACAGCCTGGATGGTTCAAAATTTATACACTTCTCTGGTTACGGCGGTCTGCCTGCTATAGTAGAGGCCCTTTTCTTTGACTTTCACTGCCTTATGAATAATGAAATCATCTATGTTCATTTCCCTGCATATTTATATGGAAGATTGAATATGGCTTCACACGGAGAATGGGAAGAAATCGATGAACTAGCAACTCTTATGCTCGATCCTGATAAGAATTTTACACAGTTAAGAAACCTATGGAAGGAGAAAAGAAAGTTCAGGATTCTAAAAGGTGGTTTGCTTTAAAGAAAGCTTATAATGTAGTTTAAATTACAACCACATCCCGACATTTCAAAGGAGGGTAAATTCTCTGAGTTTCACAAGCTCGACTCCTTCAAGCTTGTACAGGGAAAATCTGTCGACAATAAAAGACTCCCCTAAAAGAATATCTTCCCCCATTTTCTTTCTTGCATCCTTTGCCGATTTATAGTCCGCATCATCGTAAAGCAATGTAATATGCGGTGTATATTCAAGATGTTTTCTATCCGGAAAGTACTTATGTAATGCCTGAAATAACTTGGTTTCAAGCTCGAGAAATTCACTTCTTTTTGACAGCTTTAGAAAAAAAGTAAATGACTCTCCATGATCACCGATTCCTTCTATTTCAGTACTGAAACTATGCACTCCGTTTACAGCTTCTTTGATCCTGTTGCTTATCTCCTCTTTTTCCACCTCACTATTAAAAGGTTTCACCAAGCTACAATGTGGCGCCAGATCAAACTCAAGGATCTTCCCGTCCCCTGAAACAAATAACTTTAAAGGATCGTCATCTACTGCTTTCGACTTCACTCTGTATAATATATTGCGAACGTTCTTCTTATATACATCCTCAACAATTCTTTGCGATACATCCAAAATTTTACTTTTTAATTTCTCCGGGGGTGAAACTTGAAGTACATATACCATCTTTTATAAGATCCAAGTTTAAGAAGTTAGTATAACACATTTACTTGTCTCTATGGAGTTGAATATCCCCCTTGACTACTACGTTACGTCATACCCTATAATGCACATAGCTTGATAGTAGGATAGTTGAACAGCTAACTATCCAGCTATCCAACTATTTAACTATATCCTAATATAATGACCAACTACATCTCACTTAAAGGCGTGAGAACCAACAATTTAAAAAATGTCTCAGTCGACATCCCCCGAAATAAGGTGACTGTCATCACAGGGCTATCGGGCTCAGGCAAGACAAGCCTTGCCTTTGACACGATCTTCGCTCAGGCACAACTTGAGTATCTGGAGTCAATCTCTACTTACTCCAGAAAGGGTTTTGGGAAGGTAAGGAAGCCAAAAGCACAGTCGATAGAAGGCCTCTCCCCTGCCATCGCCATAGAGCAGAAAAAGCTTGGGAATAATCCTAGATCAACCGTTGGAACATATAGTGAGATCTATACTTATCTCCGACTATTATTCTCTAGAATATCAACTCCAGACAGACCGCGTCTAAGTGCCGGTCACTTCTCGCCAAATAACCCCAAAGGAGCATGTCCGAAATGCAGGGGAATTGGGTTCACATTTGAAGTGAATATTGATAATTTGATTGACCTTGATAAGTCGATTAATGAAGGCGGGATATTGTGGAAAAGGTTAAGTCCCGACAGTTTTGGGATAAAAATATTGAGAGCAACGAACTTCTTTGACTTCGATAAGAAAATAAAGGACTTCTCGAAGAAAGAATTGAATCTCCTGCTCTACTCTGAGCCGGTAAAGGCGCACGTCCCGGAATATGTAGCAAAAGGATTTTCGTACTCAACATTTAGAGGAATGATTAAGTCCATTAAAAGGTTGAAAAAAAGAAGTGATGGCAGGAAAATGGAAAGAGATAGGAATCTTCTTGAATATGATAAGAATTTGTATATCAGAAAGGAGTGCGCTAGCTGCAAAGGCTTATTGCTCCAAAAAAAGGTGCTCGCTAAAGAAATAAATGGTTTAAATATAGCCGAAGTATCAAGCCTGGATCTTGAGCAGCTGCTCAGATGGCTCAGGAAGTCAGATAGCCCATTAGCCAAACAGCTTATAGAACACACAATCGGAAACGTTCAGAGATTAATAGATATCGGCCTGGGGTATCTCAGTCTAAATAGGCCAATTCCGACTCTTTCTGGCGGCGAGTCACAAAGATTGAAATTAGCAAAGCACCTTGGAATTAATCTTATCGAAATGATCTATGTCTTAGATGAGCCGACTATAGGAATGCATCCGAAAGATATCCAAAGGATCATAAAACTTTTAAAGCTTCTCAAAGCCAATGGAAACACAGTTATCGTAGTGGAACATGATAAGGAAGTTATCAAAAGTGCGGATTTTATAATAGATATAGGTCCTAAGGCCGGTAAGTATGGCGGCAAGATTGTTGCACAGGGTGGCTACCAGAGAATTATTGCGGGAAGTGGTCTAACTTCACAATATCTGAGCGACAAGAAAAGATTTAAGAACTCATCAAGGAAGAGAATTGTCAAAAGTCTCTTGGAGTTTCATAATTTAAAGAGGAATAACCTGAGCCATATAGATGTAAAGATAGCCAAAAATGCTCTTAATTTAGTCATTGGCGCCTCGGGAGCAGGGAAAAGTAGTCTTATCGAGGAGATTGTAGAAAAGGCGCCGGAAGTCGTTCTTATCGATCAAAGTCCCATCGGTAAAACTTCAAGGTCAAATCCGGCCACATATACAGGACTCTTTGATGTCATCAGAGAAGAAATGGCGCTGCATCTCAACTGCTCAAAAGCTGATCTGTCATTTAACTCAAAGGGGGGATGTGAAAAATGCGGGGGCCAAGGAATAGTAAAGATTGATATGCACTTCTTGGAAGACGTCGAAGTTGTATGTGATAGATGCAAAGGAACACGGTATAAAAAAGATGTGCTGAAGAACTTAATATATAAAGGGAAAAATATAGCAGAAATATTAGGCATGTCCGTTAGCGAGATCAGCAGTATATTCACATCGGAAAGTGTTCTCTCTAAGGCAAAGCTCTTAAAAGATGTCGGACTAGGATATCTTAAGATTGGTCAGGAAGCTACGCACCTCTCCGGGGGAGAGTCTCAAAGAATCAAGCTTGGCAAGCACCTAGACAGCAAAGGAGATATCCTGATACTTGACGAGCCAACCGTTGGACTGCATCTATATGACATTGACAGGCTTATGTCGGTAATGCACCAGATTGTCGATAGAGGCAACACTGTTATTATTGTAGAGCACAATGTAGAAGTAATAAGAAATGCTGATTGGATCATAGAACTTGGACCTAGCGGGGGAACAAAGGGAGGAAAATTATTGTATCAGGGAGATTTAAATAGTATCAAAAATAGCTCACGTTCCAGTATGAAGAATTATCTCTGGTAGAATTTCACAAAACTACTTCTTACCTTTCTTAGAGGGAGGCCCGGCTACTGTTCCAAATTTCAAGTTTACACCCTGCTTCTTTTTCCTTTTATTTAGAACATACCAAACACCAAGAATCGGCCATACTGTAAGGTTCAGAATCAACAGCCCTTTCCAAAAGCTGAAATCTTTCTCTCCTGGCTCTCCGTCTGGTCCATATATCGTTATCACTTCCTCGTTTGAATCTCTCGACTCAAGATCTCCCTTGACTGTCCTAACAACATAAAAATATGTCTTTCCCTCCTCTACTTCCCCATCTTTATAACTTGTCTTATCTGCACCAATCTCAGTAAGAAAAACATAAGAAGTGCTATCCTCCTCACTCTTATAAATCCTGTACCCATCTATCCCCATAGTACTTGAGTGCTCCCATTTCAACTCGGCATAGTATTTATCCTGATCGATACCTGAAATAACTTCCAGATTAGACGGCGGGGAAACTTCGTCGGAAATGTTTTCTTCTGTTTTAGGTTCCTCCTCTTTATCTTCATCTTCGCCTGACATCTTTGTTTTAAACGTTGCTTCGAGAGACTCTGACTTATTTCCATCCATATCCTCGCTTACCACTTTGAAATGGTATTTTGTATCCGGCTTTAAATCAGTTAAACTTACACTGTGTGTGGATGTGTAATCGCCGCTTCCGGCTACTTTGCCATACGATGAACTTTCTCCGTATTCAACAAAGCTAGTTGAACTCTCATCAGTTTTCCATCCTATTTTGGCTGTTGTTTGTGAAATTGTCGTTATCCCAATGTCCGAAATAACCGGCGGAATTTCATCCGGTACAGAATAGGTAATAGCCAGTGCTGGTTTATTTACACTTTCCCGGCTCCCAAAGGTATGATCATAATCAGCTGAATCAGCTGATTTAGTTGACTCAAAGTATAAGCCATAGTTCATCGATACGTTTGAAATCCAGGTTTCGACCAGATCAGAAAAATCTTGAGAAAAAGTAACTTGTCCAACATTACTCCCTACGGACTGTGCTCCATATACAACACCCAAATCTACTCCTGGTTTCGAAGCCCCCGAAACTGTTGATTCGCTCCAAGTAGAAGTTACCTTGTAGACGTTTAATGTAACAACATTGCCATCTACCTCACTCTGATGAAGAGATAAGCTTGCCGATTGTATAACAGCATTTGAAGGAACACTCCCAAGATCAAACTTTACTAGAAAAGCCGAAGAAGATGTCGCGTCATTTCGGCATTTAAGCGTCACTTCAGAGCCATGGACAGTACTATCCGAGTCAACTATAGTTGCATCTGCAGAAGGATAGAGACTTACAGATTTGGTATCCTGCGCAAAAGAACCCTGTGGGAATAATGATAAAATAAAAGCAGTAATAATTGTGCTGCCTAGAAGCTTTTTCACAAATTTCTCTCCGACTTATGGGATAAAGGTACTATATAAAGGGGAAAATATCAAGTCCTAATAGCGACTGTTTCGCCATATATTTTATACCTCCTTTGCTTTCTCTATAGAGTAGCTCAACAATTCTGCAACATAGCTATTTAATAATTATCTTCAAGCAGCATTCCCAAGTTGCAATATTTTTTTTGGCAATTCTATTGAACCTATAATGTCAAATTTGATATAATATAAGAATACTAGATTTACCATTATGTTAGTTCCTATCCGGTCAACCGAAATATTAGAAGGAATAAGATCAACAGCATCAACGCTTAAAGATGCTCTAATGCACACTGCCGGAAAAGTTATAACGACATCGCTAGAGGTAGTGCAACATGGAGTCGAGCTTTCAGGTCAAGCATTAGATGCTCTGAGAGGCGCTTTATTCGAAGTAGTATCAATCCTCGTCGGCCAAACCTCCCCTTCACCCAGACTAAACGACGTCTAAGATCATTATCTATTTAGAAGCTTCAGATTTACATTCTTGAGATATTTGTACCCGCTATTGTAGGCAAGTTCTGTTGCAACAAACACCGCTGGAACTATTATCATGTTTCCGATCAGTTGCGGAATCAGGAAAGGAACTCCCATTTCATAACTAAGCAACAGTCCTTCTAATGTCTTCGGATACAGGTTCGAGACTAAAACCACACCAAAGTTTGTCCACAGGAAAAAGAAGACTGTGAACACAATCCCCGCAAGTTCTGACAACAAAGCTGTTTTGACTATTGCAGGAACTTTGCTCAAGAATCTGTCCGCCTGCTTTCCCCTCATTAGTTTACCGAGCAAATGCGCTGACCCGAAAGCGGACCAGGTAAAGATAAATACTGGCGAGTTTCCGATGATTAGATCCGACACAATCATGATACCTAAAGGAATAGCGTATGAAGAATTTTTTCGCATGAAAAAGGCCCCTGCAAGACATAGAGCTGTCACAAATTCTACATTTGGAGCGATATGCCACACTGTTCTTGTAAGCACTCCAAATGAAATATAGACCAGTACGAAAACGATATCTTTTATTTTCATCTATTAAAAATAATAATTAAGTTAATACCAAATTCTTTAGCAGCAGGTCTTAAAATTCTACATTCTCAACCTGTAATGTCAACTTGTCTCCAGCAGCTGCCTTATAGTCGCCAACACCTACCATACTCATCTCGCCATTTACAAGAAATGCCCAGAACTTTGTTTTCACATCAGGATGGTAGTTATTTACAGATGAAACAAAAACTCCAAAGTCGCTCTCTTCATAGTCAAATGAAAACTTATCGCTCCGCTCATCCAGCATTTTCATATATTCAAACGCCGTCTTTCCTTTTTCAAAACCAAGGCAATAATTCCTAACTTCCTTCTGCCCCTGAGTCACAACTTCAGAATCAAAATCTATACAGTCCTTCCTCACAGAAATATTTACTTCCCAGTCTGTTACTTCAGCTTTTTGCTGCTCTCCCAAAACAGAGTCGTCACAAGTCTTTCTGTCGTAGCCGATCTTATATGATATGACCATTAAACCAACCGTAATGATACCGGCAAGCAAACCCCATTTGAGCTGCCCTAAGTCAAGCTTTTTTATCAAGTTGCCCATAAATAAATTTATAAAAAATTAATTCGGGCAGAATTACCAAACAACTATTCGGCACTAAACACTTTTTAATAATTCACTAGCAAAACAAAAATCCTCCCAAGAGAGAGGATTATGCTTATTCTGAACTTAGTTCTCCACTTTCTTGCTCGAGAAAATACTATGATCCTTATCTAAGTTTTCAGACTTTAATCCCGCTAAGCGGGAAACTGTTGCGGCACAGTGAGGGAATTTCACCCAGGAACGAAATCTCATTCCCGTAATGAAGTGAATTTATTCTACTTCACTACTGCTTGCCTCAGATAAAGACATTTGCTGTTGTTAATGTCTCTTAACGAGCCGATTCTTGATCAGATTCGTTAATATATCAGACGATATCAGTATAAAGCCCACTTGTCAAATGTTTAAATTAGTTGGATAGAATGATGGAGGAATGTACTCGACCCAGGTTAGTATTTCTATCTACTATTCGTTAAACATACATAATACAAAACAACCGTTGAACTATATTGCAGCTAATTTTTGTGTTTCACTCTAGTTCACCAGATTCCTCGGCTTCTGCTTAATTACCGAAATGATGCTATCCACCCACACCTCAACTTTCTCCTCAAGCGTTTCTCTTGTAAACCAATTGACATGAGGCATTATAAAGATATTATCCTCTGGACTGATAGATATATTCTCTTGATTATCGCTGGCAGCTCCATAAAGCTTTCCCTGTTTAACGCTTCGAACTAAGCTCTTCCAATCCACTATTCCCCTATGCGAAATATCTATGAGCGAGGAGGTCTTCTTCAAAAGATCCATTTCCTCCTTTGAGACAAAGTTGGATGTTTTGTCGTTCATTTCCAAACAAACAAAGACAAAGTCAGAAACTTTTAGCAGCTTCTTCAATGCAAGATATTTATAGTTCATATTTCTGGATTTTTTGGACCAGTAAACAACCTTCATACCTAAGCTATCAGTTAACTGTGCAATTCTGCTCCCTATATTTCCGAGCCCTATGATTCCAGCCGTCTTCCCTTTGATTTCTGCTAATAAATTTTCGGGAATATAACTAAATTCTTTTTGCTTCATAATAACTGGGAATCTTCTAGCAACTGCAAACATCATGCATATTGCGCCCTCAGCAACAGCATTTGTTGAACTTGCAGGAACATTGGTCAATGAGATTCCCTTCTTTCTAAGTGCTTTGCCGTCAACCCATTCAAAGCTTGTTGTCGATAGGCATACCCCTTTCAGATCAGGTATCTCCGCCAAGAACGCGCCTGGAAGAATCCAGTTCATAGGCTCTGGGAACGGAGCAAGGATTTTATCACCATCTTTTAACAAGGGCTTAATCTTTCGTATATCTAACGAATCATCCTCGACAAATTCTACTTCAGCATATTTTCTTAGCCGCTTGAGCTGCTTTTCCGGAATATTTATTCTTTTAGTGATAAACATTACTTTCACAAACAAAATAACCTAATAATTTAACAATAAACCGTCAGTGTCCCAGCTTGCCTGCCTCTGGAAGGCTCTGATCTAATATTCCATGTTATTGACCTAGATTCTACCCCCTGTTACAATCAGTTATCAATTAGTCGTCCGAACAATGGACCAACAAAAAGTAACGGCAACACTTCTGCAACTTGGACTCGATAAAAAGGAAGCTGAGATATATATCACAACGCTAAAGTCGTCTTCTCTATCTACCACACAACTATCAAAAGCAACAAACATTCCCAAAACAACTATTTATCGATATATAGAAGCTCTAATACAAAAAGGAATCCTGGATAAAGTTGTAGGGCCAAGAGGGATGCTTGTGAAAGCAAAGGAGCCGCAGAATCTTGACCTTTTGCTCTCAGAAAAACTGGGAAATGTAAAAATGGCAGAACACTTATTTCCACAGGTAGTCGGATTTCTAGACACCTTAAGAACGAATAAAAAGCACAAAACTGAGGTGCGTTATTTCGAAGGAAAGACAGGAATCAAACAACTACTTTGGAATACACTTCGAGCTGAAAGTAAAGATCCGGTTGTTGGTTATGGCTGCAAGACTTGGAATGATTATGTCGGCAGAAGTTTTGCAGAAAAAGTACGATTTGAATACATAAGAAGGGGGATAAATAATAAGGAAATTCAGAATGATAAGATACTAGGCAAAAAGTTTACTGACGTTCAACAATATATCACTTCAAATTACCGCTTGAGAACAATACCTAGGTCGAAAATGAAGATAAACTATAATACCATAATTTACGATGAATTTTTCTCATTTTACAGCATGCATCAGGATGAAGTCTTTGGTATAGAAATTCAAAACGCTGAGATAGCAAGAAGTCAGCGACAGATATTTGAACTGCTCTGGGAGATAGCTGAGGAAGCAATAGTACAACGATAGTTATACTATCGCTAGACTTTTGTATTACTTCGCTTCAATCTCCCAAAGCAGCTCTGGAAACTCTACCACTCCCGAATCTTTCGTAAAATGTCCCCTACCCTTCAGCATCATCCACTTCGCCTTCATCCGTTTCGAAAACTCATGCGCTGTATATTCTGTAAAATACGGATCATTATCAGAATGGATCACTATTCTTTTACTGGCATTTTTTATTATCTGTTTATGCTCTATAGGATTTTCGAAGAATGTTTTATGTTCTGGAACCAAGCTCCAGAAATCCCACCCACTAACTGTAATCAGTCCTGCTACCTTTGCTGTAGAATTCTCAACCAGCCGTAAAGCAAGAACGGCTCCAAGACTATGTCCTATCATAATAGTTCCTTCATCGAGAGAATTCTCCCTAAGTGCACTTTTCGTCCATCTTGATAAGATCGGCTTCTCATTGTCCTTTAGTTTAGGGATAGAGACCTCGTAGCCTTTTTTAACCAGCTCATCTCTTATCCAGGGATACCAGTGAGAATCAGGAGTTGCATACCAAGCGTGTAGAAGGAGGACTTTCTTAGTCATCTCAAATTCGAAACACTAATATTAGTTCTGGATTATTATAAATCGGACACCCTTAATTTACAACATTTGTCGGCTTCCCCTTACAAAAATCTGTGATATTTCCTATCACTATTTCTGCTAGTCTCTCCAACCCTTCCCTCGTATACCATGCAATATCTGATGTCACAATTGCATTTGGAAGATTCATGATGCCTAGGAGGTAAATCGGAGACTTCTTATAATCCTTGGGATGAATTCTTATTGTGTCAAGCCCTGCTCCTACTATCCTGTTACTTAAAAGCATTTTATAAAGGTAATCCATGTCGACAAGTTCGCTTTGAGATGTATTTATAAAAATTGCAGAATTTTTCATTAGTTCCAGCTTTGATTTCTCAAGCAGCTGCCTTGTGGAGTCATTGAGAGGAATATGCAACGAAATGAAGTCGCTCTTCTTTAACAGGTGATTTAGTGAAACAAACCCGTTTAGACCAAGCCTCTTAGCTCTTTCATCCGAAGGATGGGCTGTATGCACTAAAACTTTCATCCCAAGCCCCTGTCCTATTTGAATTGCCCTGCTTCCAATATTCCCAGCACCGATAACTCCCAGAGTTTTACCGCTTACTTCAGTACCGCAAAACAAATTAAATGCCCAGATTCCTGCTTTGGCAAATTCTGCTATCTGCTTTGTATTACGGCAAAGAGATATGATCATACTGAAAACAAACTCTGCAACAGATTGTGAAAAAACACCGGGACAGTTACAGACAACAATCCCCTTCTTCTTTGCATAATCTATGTCAATATTGTGAAAACCTGTAGATGAAGTTATTAAACATTTCAGTTTTTCACACCTATCTATTACCTCCCTATTCACCTTTGAGATTAAATCGAAAACACCCACATCAGCATTACGAAGTCTTTGAATTAAATCGTCTTTGGAGAAAGGAATGCTCTCATAGTAATCAACTAAAAATCCACTCTTACGAAGCTTCAAAATATGTTCCCTTTTCAATGCTACATTGTCTGTAACGCTGATTCTCATTTTTTATAGTTTAATACTTTAAAATTTTCTCCTTTAACAAATTTCTCTACAATATCAATTGTCATCTTATTTTTTTGTTTTATAGCTTCTTCGGTATTGAAGGCTATATTGCTTGTTATGAGAACATTTGGAAGAATGGATATCCCCTTTCCCTTTGTCTTGAACTTGTGTTCTAGCTGCAAGGGATTCAGGTCAAGCGCTGCGGAATATATTTTTTTTTCTAGAATTAAATCATAAAGCGAGGCTATGTCTATAGCATTTAGACTATCACAAATGCTTATAAGGATAGTCTCGTTTTTGATTAGAAGAAGCTTTTCCTCTCCAATCAAAAACTTCCTCCCATAATATTCTTTCGGATCAAGCCGGACACAACAAATGATAATGTCCGACTCACCGAGAACCTCTTTCAGAGTTGAGAATTTCTCAATACGAAGTCTAATTGCTCTTTTCCGGCTAGGCCTTTCTGTACAGACCCTGATATTCAAGCCAAAACCTTTGGCTATAGGTATCAGTGCGCTTCCTACCCGCCCCGCACCAACAATTCCGATAGTTTTCCCAGCAAGCTGACTACCTTGTACCGCAAACACATCATATCCTCCAATTTTTGCATACTGGTTAGCCGTATGAACGTTTCGTAACAAAGTAAGAATTTGTGCAAATACAAACTCTGCTGTAGATTCGCTGGAGTAATCTTTGATATTTGCCACCTGAACCTTCGTTGAGTGTAGAAGACCTTGAGACAACCCCTCGGTTGAAGTGCCGCTTCGAACAGCTAGTTTCAAATTCGGACATTTTCTAATAAGTCTTCTAGATAAAGATACCAGTGTGTCCAGTATAGCTATATCAGCAACTCCTATATTCTCAATGATTTCCTCCTCTCGAGTAGGAATGCTATCACCACTGAATGTATAAGCAATATCGACAAATGAACCCAGTCGTCGAATATCTTTTTCACTAAAATGTACATTATCTGCGATACTGCATTTATATCTTCTCATAAACCTCAGAATATCAAATAAATATTGACAACCAGATTTTATCTGAGATAATAAACTCCATAAAACTGTTGTTCAAATAAATGAACAAGGATTCAAATTCTGAAGTACTACAAAAATTAGGTTTAAATGACAAAGAAATCGTGATTTACTTGCATCTTACAAATTCTGGAGTTCAGAGTATTAAACAGATATCAGATGCTACATCCGTTAACAGAACTACTGTCTACCGCTATCTCGAATCGCTAATAAAAAAAGATCTTATAGAATGGATTATCGGTGAGCGTGGACGAAAGGTGCAGGTAACTCCGCCAAATAACATCAAATTATACTTATCCGAGAAGAAACAAAGGTTAGAGAATCTTGAAAAAACAATCCCCTCATTGATATCTCAGCTTCAGATGATCAAGCCTATTGAAAAATTTGCCACGCAGGTTCGTTATTATAAAGGCGAAGAAGGAATCAAACAAATAATTTGGAATACTCTTCAAACGAAAGGACCACTTTATAGCTATACCCCATTAGGAAGAAGAGATGTTATCAATCCCGATTTTGAAGATCGGTTTGAACATGAATGGGCCAGAAGAAAGCTCATCGATAAGGTGATAACAAACGAAACGCACCTTGATTATTTCAGAAAGAACTTAGTAGATTCCTATAAGAAAACCCTTGAGGTAAGAATCCTACCTTCTGATAAGTTTTATATAACAAGCGACACTAGCATCTATAACAACACAGTCTCAATTATGTCCTTTGAAAAGGAGGCCTTAGCTGGGGTCGAAATCGATAACAAGGAAATGGCGAGCAACCAAAAATCTATCTTCAACATCGTCTGGGAGGTAGCGAAACCGTTTAAACAACTGTAATACAATTGTTTAACAGTTGTTCTATTTCAAATAATCCTTAAACGCCTGCTGAATTTCCGGGGATTTCAATGATTTCAACGCTTTCGCCTCAATCTGTCTGATTCTTTCTCTGGTAACCTTGAACTCATGCCCTACTTCTTCAAGGGTTCGTGAAACTCCATCTTTGAGCCCGAACCTGAGTTCGAGAACCTTCTTCTCCCTATCCGAAAGATTTTCCAGCATAGTATTCACCTGCCGTTTTAGATAAGACCAGCTGGCTATATCTGCCGGAGATACGCTGTACTCATCCGGAATGATATCACCCAGCTTACTGTCCTGATCTTCTCCAATCGGAGCATCAAGTGAAGACGGCCTTTGAGCTATTTTTATTATTTCATGAATTCTTTCAACATCTAGATTCATCTCATCTGCAATCTCCTCAGGTTCTGGACTTCTTCCAAGCTTTGCAGACAATTTATTGATCACCTTGCTCAATTTATTAATTGTCTCAATCATATGTACAGGAATTCTTATGGTTCGAGCCTGATCAGCTATTGCCCTTGTAATAGCCTGACGTATCCACCAGGTGGCATAAGTAGAGAACTTGAATCCTTTTCGGAATTCAAACTTCTCAACAGCTCTCATAAGCCCAATATTGCCTTCCTGTATCAAATCCAAAAGATCTAAACCTCTTTTGGCATATTTTTTGGCTATACTCACAACGAGACGAAGATTAGCTGTAGTAAGCAGGTCTTTTGCTTCCTGATCCTTCTTCTCTATTCTCTTTGCCAAAATGACTTCCTCCTCGGCCGTCAAAAGCGGAATTTTACCTATCTCATGCAAATACGCTCTTATCGGATCAGTTGAAATGTGAGAACGAATTTTTTTGAGTACCTGAATCTTCTGCTCGAAATCCATTCTCTCCGGTTTAACTACCTCCTGAGTTTCTTCGACCGGCTCAATTATTTCTATCTCCTTTTCCTGAAGTTTGATGATTATATACTCTAGAAGTACCAGATCTTCTTCAATTTCTGGAAATTTTTCCAAGACCTCATCTTGCGTAAGATAACCCTGCAGCTGTCCCTGCTTCACCAATTCTTTAAGAAGCGTTTTATCCTTTTTCGCTACTTTCATATTGAAAATTATTAAAGTAATCTAGCTCAATGAAAGCTTGAATCAATACAAAAAATCTATTATTATGTGGTTTCTAATAATAATACAAAAGCACAAAAATATGCAATTCTTTTTTGGGGATTAACTATTAATTGCATATTATGCTATGATATTTAACGAAAACCTAAGTCAATTAGCACAAATGTCCTTATACTATTACAAAAAAGCTCCACCGAAAAGTTCTAGTGATATCGAAAGTTCGATTTCGAAAAAGCAGGATAAAAACACTCCTACTCTTTCGACTGTATTGGATAATATCACTTACCGCATAAAAAGCAAGATATCTACCCTAAGACCCATCTCTATCATTATCCCGTTAATATTTATCCTCAGTGGACTAGGAATACTTTACCGGCAAATTAAACCATATGCACTACACTATATCCAAACAAAGTTCTCCGATAGATTTGATCAAGAAGTAGTTTCGCTGGTTCCAACAAGCTACGATAAGATAAGAGCGGAATATATCTCTGATCCGTCAGCCGGATCTTTCAACGAACTAGTCGATATCAAGAAGATAAATAAGGCGGCTCTTGACTATAACGGAACTTTTTATCTGACTATAGAAAAAATTCAGATCTACAATGCTCCAGTTATCGCAAACGTTGACAGTACAAAAGAGGAAACTTATAAAGAGGCCCTCGGGAAAGGCCTTGCTCACTTTAGAGGTTCAGACCTTCCAAATGGAGGCAAAAACGTCTTAATCTATGGTCATAGTGCAGCAGGAGATTACGCAGAGAAGAATCCAAGTGACGTCATTACTTCTTTTACTAGACTATTTAAACTAAATATTGGAGACTCAATCGTAGTAAAGTTTGAAGATCAAGAATACAAATATATTGTAAAGAAAATCAAAGAGGTCTACCCGCAAGATGTGGATGTAATAGTTGGAGAGGGAGCTAAAACGCTGACACTGATGACTTGTTCGCCACCAGGATTGAGTAGTAGAAGATTAGTGATTATAGCAGTACCTTCAGTCTAATTCTTTCAATCTTTCTTTCTTCTCAAAAATGCAGGCGTTTCCAGCCATTCATCTTCCTCATCACCCCTGCCCTTCAGTGAACGTTTCTTCACATTATCATCATCCCTTATCACTGATTCCGGCTTGCTTTGTACAGGCCTAGAACTAGTTGTTGTCGGACTCTCTGGTACTGAGCTCAGGGGATCTTTGACTGCTCTTTGATTCTTCTCAAATCCTGTAGCTAGAACTGTGATCTCAATACTATCATCGAGATCTGGATCGATCGTTGCGCCAAAGATTATATTCGCCCCAGGATCAGAAGCACCTGCTATAACCTGAGCTGCCTCATCAACTTCATGCATAGACAAATCCTTTCCGCCAATAACATTAAACAAGACTCCAGTAGCACCATCGATCGAGAGTTCAAGAAGAGGGCTTTCGATGGCCTGCTTTGCTGCCGCTGTAGCGCGATCTTCCCCGCTTGCAGATCCCATACCCATTAGTGAAGTTCCAGCATTTGTCATGATAGACTTCACATCAGCAAAATCTACATTTATAAGTCCCGTTTGAGTTATAAGGTTTGAAATACTTCTTACTGCATTGCCAAGAACATCATCTACTTTTTTCATTGCTTCTAGAAATGAAACATTTCTGTCAACAATTTCAAGTATTCGCTGATTTGGAATTACAATCAGTGTATCCACCTTGTCTATTAAATCATTTATACCAAGGTCTGAAGTTCTGGATCTCTTGTCACCTTCAAAGTTAAATGGTTTAGTAACGATAGCTATTGTCAAAGCTCCAAGGTTTCTAGCTATTCCGGCGATAGTTGGGGTAGCACCAGTTCCCGTCCCGCCTCCCATTCCAGCTGTCATGAAAACCATATCGGATCCAGCAAGATTTTCATGGATAAGATCTATGCTCTCTTCAGCAGCCTTCCTACCAATATCCGGATCTCCACCGCTGCCAAGTCCTCTTGTCAGATCTTCACCTATCCGCAGCTTCAGTTCTGCTTGATTTGCCGCCAATGCAGCAGCATCTGTATTTACTGCAATAAACTCAACACCATCAATATTATAATTATTGATCATATTATTGATAGCATTCCCCCCTCCCCCTCCAACTCCGATTACCTTTATTTTAGCCAGCGACGATGATTGTGGTTTTATTAGCATGATCGAATTTTACAAGTTAAGTTAAAACACATTTTTCCTAAGTAATTTTCATTCCCTATTAAGTCGCAGAGTTCGTAGGCTTCTAGGGGATTAGATTCTTGAAGAATCTACCTACCTTTGAGAACACCCCGCCGATACCATCTCCCTTTGAAAACCCCATGCTCTCGCTAATTCTTCCCTCCCCATTACTATTCGCTCCATACAAAATAAGTCCTTGGGTTGTAGAATATGCAGGACTAATAATCTCATCAACTAACCCTTCCAGACCCTTTGGATACCCTACCCTTGCAGGAACTTTGAATACTTTTTTCGCAATTTTGGTAATATTTGGGAGCATAGAGCTCCCCCCAGTCAAAACTACTCCAGCGGGCATGGAAGTTCCCACTCCAGATTGCTGAAGCTGCGCAATGATGAGATCAAAAATCTCACAAAATCTCGCTTCGATTATTTCTTCAAAAAGTGTTCTCTCTATCTCCTTAGCTCCTTCAATCCCCAGGGAAGATACATCTATAATCCTGGCCTTTTTCACTCCTTTTTTCTTTTCGACATTATCTTCTGATTCTTCCCCTCCTGCTACTTTTCCCCTCATAAGATCGAAAACGTTCACCTTTATTCTTTCTGCATCATCCAGACTGACCCTGAGTCCAATCGCAAGATCGCTCGTAACATTTAGTCCTCCAAAAGGCACACAACCACTATAGGAGATCGCCCCCTCAACAAATGTCGCTATCGAAGTGACTCCACCGCCGATATCGAGAAGCATAACCCCCAGCTCTTTTTCGGTATCAGTTAATACTGCACTCGAAGAAGCCCAGCCGCTGAACACAACATCCTCTACTTTTAGTCCTAACTGCTGTACGCATTTCAAAAGGTTATGAAGAACCGTAGAGGTAGCTGAAACTATGTGTGCATCAACCTCCAACCTCGTTCCTGTCATACCAACAGGGTCTTTGACTCCACCCTGAGAATCAACAATAAATTCTCGCGGAATAACATGAAGAATTTCACGCCCCGGAGGAATTGAAACTGTTCTTGCGCTCTCGATGCTCCGGAAGACATCATCCTCGATAATTTCATCAGTTGAAACAGCTACTACTCCTTTATTATTTGTACTAGTAATATGCTTCCCTGAAACCGATAAGAAAACAGAGGGTACAGTAATCCCAGCCATGCGCTCAGTCGCCTCAAGAGTCGATGCTATAGAATTTATAGCATCATCGATATTTACCACCACTCCTTTCTTGATACCAGAACTTGGCTGACTTGCAACTCCAATAACTTGAGGAACACCATCTTCTTCCACCGAGGCAATGACTGCACATATCTTCGATGATCCCACATCCAAAGCACTTATTACTCTCTTGGCCATCTCAAATTTTAAAAATGTTAACTATTACATGTATACCAATTTGTTTTTACCGAATAGATTTTACTAACACTAAATGACTAGCTACATTTTTTCGCACTTAGGCTGTTTTGTCAAGTATTTTAGATAATTTATGAACAAAGATTTGTATCACCTGTGATAATAATTATCAAAATTATTCCTCAAACTCATAGACTATAATCTCGCTACTTAAGTCTATATACTGAAATTTTTTATCTTTTGCCTTTAAATCAGCCAAAAACACATCCAGATCATATATCTGTTCTTCTAACTCTCTTCTAGTCGAGAATATTATTTTACGATCATCCTTGAGATACAAAACGAACCTATATTCACTTTCCCAAACATATCTGAGAACAACCTCTCCCTTCAGATCGAGATTTATAACCGTACGACTTGATTTCATGAGTGATAGATCAATATTATCCAACACCATATAGCTTTTTGGAACATAGTTGTATACAAACGGGTAAGCCTTATATTCATCTCCCAGATTCTTCAAGTTCTTCCCCCAGAACTGATCTACTCTTGAAACCACTTCTTTCCTGCCTTCTTCGATTATCTTCTGTTTCTCTTTGTTGGTAAGTTCCTCTTTTTCGACCTCTTCTTCACTACTTTTCTTCTTTTCTGCTGGCTTTTCTTCTTCGACGGCACTTAAATCCCCATAACCTTTCAACAAGTCGATGTCCTCCTGATCCAGTACCAAATCCTCGTAGTCTAAAACCATCCTCAACACCGTCCCTTCTTGATCTACTAAGTATGCTCCAGAGAGATTGACCCATACGAGTGAAGGTTTCCTTTCTATAATATTTATATAAACTGTATCTGGTAAATGTTTTTCGACTTTTAGATCTTTGATATACGGGGAAAGTGTAACCACATTACCCTTAAGCGTTGACGATCTCACAAGAAATATGTTTACTCCATAAAGATACGCTAATTTATCGTCTAATAAAGATGTCTGGAGCTGCTCACATCCTTCTATTTGGATATTCTTGATGTCAAACCTGTCGCTGAATATAAAGTATCTTCCCCCTAGTATCAATAATGCCAGCACAATACCGATAATGAGGATACGGACGATTTTGTTCCTAAGCGTTTGAGCAACAATATTCGCAAATACCAGTTTCGTTTTTCTTTTTTGAATTTTTATGCTCGAGAACAATTTCTTCCCAGCTCTCTTCCTCCGAAATTTGGCTGTTGCTCGGTTAGATGTTACTTTACTTTTTGGCAGTCTATTTTTCCCAAACATATAAACAACAAAAGGGGCATACTCTATCTGCCCCAGAATAAATTTTTATTGTTTGATTTCAGAAATTAATCTATTCTCAAATCCTTTTTCAGTTTCTCAAGCGACTTTGAATCAGTTTTCTCAAGATACTTTAGAAGTTTTCTTCTTTGGCCGACTAGCTGTAATAGACCTCTTTTTGAATGAAGGTCCTTTTTGTGTCTGCTCAGATGATCTGTCAGTTCCTCTATTCTAGCGGTAAGAAGAGCAACTTGAACCTGAGGTGACCCCGTGTCACTTTCATGCAACCGATATTTTCCTATTATTTTTTTCTTTTTATCAGCATCAAGCGCCATAAATACCAACTAAATAAATTAAATTTCTCCAGCCCTGAAGACTGAGAACTTAATCCTTGCCTGCCAACAAGCAGATCACCGAATCCCGCTGAGCGGTAAAAGGCGGATTAATACTTAAACATTATATCACAACTTTACAAATTTATTGAAGTTCGTCTATCTTTCCGGCGATAAGCTCTTTTGGCTGCAAGCCAACTATCTCGTCAACTATCTCTTTACCCTTAAAGAATTTCATTGTAGGAATGCTCATAATACCATATTTTTGAGCAATTTCCTGATTTTCATCAACATTCAGTTTACAAATCTTTACTTTATCATTATCTTTAAATTCTTCCGCCAACTCCTCAACAATAGGAGCTACCATCTGACAGGGACCACACCAGGGTGCCCAAAAGTCAACCAGGACAAGCCCGTCAAAGTTTAAAACCTCGGTATCAAAATTATCATTAGTAAGTTCCAAAGCCATAGCAAAGCCAATAAGAATTTAAATCGCCAATAAATGGAATTTCCTAGTATTACTTCGAAACCTTGATACCTTTTTCAAAACCCTCTTTCACATCTTCCACTTTCTCAACAACACCCTTTCGAATCCCCTCCAAAGCTGGCTTTATCTTTCTGCCAGCTTCGAGTGCACTTCCCTTCATCTCATTAAAGGCTTTTTTACCTTTCTGCCCTATTTTCCTCCTGGTCTCTTTCCCCTCAGCTGGAGCAAATAGGATTCCGATAGCTCCACCGATGGCAGCCCCAAGAATTACTCCAGAAAGAAATGGAAGCGTGCCTTTTTCTTTTGTACTCATTTAACTTTTGATAATAAGTAAAATTAATTTTTCTTTTTTGAACCGCTAAGCCCTAGTGACTTCAAAAGTCCCGCTACTGATGCCAGCATTGCAAAAATTGTATTTAGCGGTTTTATGATCTTGTTTGAAACAGAATCGACCACTCCCTCGACTTTCTTCACGATTCTGCCAGCACTATCCAAAGCTGAAGATATACTCCTCTGATTTTCTACCAGCCCATCTGTAATGACACCCACATTTTGAACTGTCTTTCGAAGATCATTGATGTTGTCAGTTACTGCTGAAAGCAGTTTCGCAAGATAAACGCTTATACCAACAATGCTTCCGCCAATAGTAACCGCCAGAATCAATTTATACAAATCATTTATCTCCATTTTTTGGGAACTGAAATTATAACATCATATAGTATGACACAGAGGGTAGTTTACGTCAAATGAGAGAATGTACTCATCGGGAAGATATTACCCACCTAAGACTTGCAAAGGAATGGAGCCAGGTGAGAGAATTGGGTAATACTTTACATTACCAATGTCTCAACCATGACTCCAATCATATCTTAC
>JAHIVN010000101.1 GCA_018816645.1 Patescibacteria group bacterium
TTATATCACCTATGAGTATGATGAACTAAACAGAATCACTTATATCCGGAATCAGGCATACAGCATTATTGCTTCATATACTTACGATATTCTCTCCAGACGCGCAACCCTTGATTACGCTAATGGCACGCGAACAACCTATACATATGACGATCTGAATAGGCTGGAAAACATCGGCCATCTGGCATCTATTGTTTCCTTTGCCAGTTACGGATATACCTACGATGATGCCGGGAATCGTCAAACCATGACTGTAAATACTACAGACACCCATACCTATACCTACGATAACATCTATCAGCTCACCGCAGTTGATTATCCAGCCACATCATCATTTGCAGATATAACTTATAATTATGATGATTTAGGTAACCGGGTGACGGTAGTAGATGGAGGCACAAGTTCTTATACTTCTAATGACGTGAATCAGTATACCGCAGTTGATGGTATAACATATGGATATGATAATAACGGCAACTTGACTTCCGATACTAACAACACATATGAATACGATTACGAAAACCGGCTTATCAAAGCAACCACACCGGATAATATTATTGAATACGAATATGATGCCTTTGGCAGGAGGGTTTCTAAGAAGATTTATAATACGCAATACTCAGTACTACTCGATACTCAATACTACATATACGATGGCGATCAGGTGATTGGGGAGTATGACGCAAATAACCAGCTTTTGAGGAAGTATGTGTATGGAACGGGTATAGACGAACCGATTAAGATGACTGTAGGAGGCAGCAACTACTACTATCATGCTGATGGTTTAGGCTCGGCAACGCAGATTACCAATAGCAGTGGAACAGTGATAGAGAGTTATGAGTATGATATTTACGGGAATACCATCATCTACGACCAAACCCAAACCCCCATACTCCAATCCCTAATTGGTAATCCCTACATGTTTACAGGAAGAAGATTTGACGCAGAGACAGGATTGTATTATTATAGAGCTAGGTATTATTCTTCGGAGCTGGGGAGATTTTTGCAAACGGATCCGGTTGGGTATTTTAGAACCATGAACCTTTATGCCTATTGTTTAAACAATCCATTATATTGGACAGATCCTTATGGATTGGATGTTTGGCATATAGTGGATCGAGATGCGGTAGGAGGACATGGTCATACAGGAGCTATTGTGGGGCAAGATGGAAATTTTTCTTATCACTCTTTTCAACCAAAAGGAATTCCTTGGCCAGTTGGAAAAAGTGGATATGAAAGGAAAGATTTTGACAATTTTGAGGATGCAATGGACTACGCACGAGGAAAAGGGTATGATGAGTTTGCTAGATATAATACTGGTAAATGCGATGACCAGAGAGCTCGCGATGCTGCTGATGAATTTAAGAATAGGGGTTACAATGTTACAGCGAATAATTGTCAAGATATGATAAATGATATGATGTTTGCAACAGAAAAATATAAATGGCTTTGGTATGGTGGCTCACATCCAAGCTTCAACTTTAATAGAAATAGAAATAGTATTGCTAATGATGATGGTTTAATAAGATGAAAAAAATGAGGGAAATTTTTTTTGTATTAGTTATTTGTATTACCATTTTGATCTTATTCCAAAGGGATTCCAGTAGTGCTGAAGATATTCCTTATAGAGAAGCAAACCAGCTAATAGAGGTTTTTTACCAAAATCTTTTTTCAATTAAACCATTGTCTGAATGTGCAGATATATTTTATGATGTTAAAACTTTAGCTGATGTGTTAAGGAAAGAAAAACAAGGATATAATAGTTTGTCAGATAATGAAATTGTATGGAAATTTTTGAGAGCAAATGCTCAATTATTTTCTTTTCAGAGAGAATTTGATCCGGAAATAATTTTAAAAAGAGTTGGTAGAGGGTATTTATTTACAAATGTTGGCCAGAATTATTTATTAAACGAGTCTAAATTATCAATACAATTATTTGCAAGGTTATCTTCTAATAAAGATGTGGATACATATAAGGAAATAATATTTCCCATCATGAAGAATAAAGTAAA
>JAHIVN010000102.1 GCA_018816645.1 Patescibacteria group bacterium
GTCTCGAGGTGGTATACGGGAAGATAGGCTTCCAGTTTATCTTATAGAATATATTTGGAGATTTAATAATCGAAAATTGGATATCAATACTAAAGTAAATAAACTGTTAAATTTGGTGGCTAAATTTTGACATTACCCTAATGTATTCTCTTTACTCCAAAGTAGTACTATAATAGTTTTATGAGCTTTTCGTTTAAGGAATATAGAACTCGGATAACCTGGCTTTCAATGGGCCTTGTTGGGAGCCTGCTTATAGCCCAGCTTATATCCAATTTTGAAGACACTTTGAGGGAAAATCTCATTCTTGCTTCATTTATCCCTCTTGTTGTATATATAAGCGATGCGGTCGGCACACAGATGGAGAGCATCATCATCCGAACACTCAGTACAGAAAAGCATTTCGATATAAAGACTTTTTTTTCTAATCAATTCTTACTTACTTTTACAGTCGGCCTAACTCTTTCGATCATCGCAGGAGTTGGGGTATTTATCTTCTTTGACGGCATTAGTCTTGCAATCACTGTTTCCTTGGGACTATTGGGTGGGATCATCAGCTCTCTATTTTCTGGAATCATTATCCCCTACTACTTCTGGAAGTTTCATCAGGATCCGGCTGAAGCCAGTGGTCCGATTGCAACTGTCATTCAGGATTTTATAAGTATATTTGTGTTCTTTCTGGTAGCAAGTGTTATCATGTAGTCAGAAATTTAGCTAGAGGTCTTGAATTTGATTCAGCATAATGCTATAAATAAAAGATTAGTGTTTTATACAGACCTATGATACAATGAAGTGTTCTCGGAAGTGAACTAAGTAATCCTCAAGGCATTATTTCTAGTAATTTCCACTATTTTTATATTTTTTATCTATTTACCATGGCTACAGGAACAGTAAAAACAGTTACTGAAAAAGGTTTTGGCTTTATCAAGCAGGACGACGCTGACAAGGATGTCTTCTACCATGAGAATTCACTAAGCGGTGATTTGGCTGATAGAAAGCTTCGTGTTGGCGACAAGGTCAAGTTTGAGATCGAGCAAACAGAAAAAGGACCAAATGCAATAAATATTGAACTAGTCGAAGAGTAATCATTTGCCTGATAGTTCAGTGTTATCAAGAGTTGGAATACGATTCTGCAGTTTTGTTTTTCGTATTGTTATAAAACCGTATCAAATACAAAACCAGAATCGTTTCTACTTGTACATTTTTGGCGTTCGAAAAGTCACAGTACTAGATCTTCTATAAATACACTTTTCAAATAAATTCTAAAACTATTTATTTTTTTATCAATTGAATAATGAATGATTATAACCAAAGGCGCAGACCTGACTCACGAAGACGCTTCGGCAGCAGAGATGCAACTATGCATGAAGCTACTTGCGATGAATGCGGCAGAAGCTGTCAGGTGCCCTTTAAACCCAGTGGCAACAAACCAGTGTACTGCAGCAGATGTTTTGAACAACAGTCAGAAGGGCAATCCAGAAGACCTCAGGGGAGAGATTTTGAAAGACGAGACTTCAGCGATAAGCGTATGTACACCGCAACCTGTGACGACTGTGGAGATGAATGCGAAGTTCCGTTCCGACCAACAAGCGGGAAGCCTGTTTATTGCAGCCGTTGTTTCAAAAAAACAGATTCCGGTAATAGAAAGCCTAGTCAAAAGAGTAATTCTGATGGCGGGTTAGGACAACAGCTTCAGAGTATAAATAAGAAAATTGACCTGATTCTTGAAAGATTGAACTCTCTTTCACCGTCAGACAAACTGAAAGAAGAAAAGAAAAATTCCGGGAAAAAGAGTAATCAGCCAAAAGCAGCAAAAAATACTGAAACGAAGAAGAAGGTAGAGACTGAAAAACCAAAAGTAAAAAAAGAAGCTAAGAAGAAAACAACCGTGAAAAAAGCCAAAAAAACTGACAAAGCAAAACCTGCTAAGAAAAGAGTTGCCAGAGGGAAAAAGAAATAATCTTGAAGAGACACTTTTGATCCAGTTTTAAGGTTCAATGTATGGCGCTAGAACTTCAATTCGGAATCCTGTTTTCGTTTCTATTTGCCTCTGTAATGCTAGAGTCAGGCCAATGGGACTATATCCTAAAATTTCTGCAGCTATTTTTCTAGCTTGTTCAAGATACATTCGAGATAGAGCTTGTTCAAGTCCTCCGAGCTCAGAAAGTCTCTCTGCCAAACTTAAAGGTCCGTGATCTTCCACTACAGCTACAGCTTCAGCTTCCATAATATTAACAGCATTAATTAAAAAAAAGAATGTCTTAATATTCAAGTCTATTATAGCCTATTTTACCGAAACTTTCTACTAACTGTACAACAGAAGTTCTCGAACATACAGGTTCATTGATAGAAGGGACCTGATACTCAAATTAGTCTTAACATCTGATCATTATGTAACTTCTTTAAGAATCCTCAGTTCTATCTGATAGACTCCAAACATATCTTCATAACTTCTTACTACCTCAAGATACTTCTTTCTTGCTTCAGAGTAAAATCTTGATATGTCAAAGTCATCACCAAAGTAAAGCCTTTCGATAAATCTGTCCTGTTCGACGATTTGTCTTCCGACAATTGCTTTATCTGTCACCTTATATATCTCATGTTTCTGACATCCAAGTTTCTTCCACGTTGGACCCAAAACTTCTTTTACATACTTCAGAAATTCTGCTTCCGTTTCTTTTGAGATGGACATTATGTATTCTATAGCCTTCATTTAACTACAAGTAAAGCTAACTTGTCACACTTTACCAAAAATATCATACCTGCTTAGCTTTAACTTAGGTATTAAAATCTCTATAGGTCCGGTAAACTCACCATTCCCATAGACATCAATACTTTCTAACTTGTAAAAATACTTTTTATCGCTGACGTAATTATATACATCTTTATACCGATAACTTGACCCCACAGGTGAACCTGGAGGTACATTTGAAGGAATTAGACTGTTGTTTATCTTCTTATACTCTCCATCTACAATCGTACTCCTGTACAGATTAAACCCCAGATTATCTATTTCAGTTGCAGTTTCCCACTTCAGAACTACATCATAGTAAAATGGTCCCTGTACAACTCTTTTTTTACCTACTGCTCTAGCTTTGAAAGATACGATAGTAACTGCGGTTGGACGGCTTTCAACAACCAGCGTATATTCCTGTAAATCTACCAGCTCCCCATCAGATACTCTGACAGAGATATTATAACTGCCTACATCATCTTCAGTCGTTGCCCAGTTGATTATTCCCAAGTCTTGGTCAATAGTCATTCCAAATGGAGCCTCTGTCAATTCATAAGTTAGTGTGTCTTGATTTACATCTTCAGCCACAACTTCATATTCATAAAGCTCGTTTGAATAAACATGTACATTTGCACTTGAAGTTATCTCCGGAGCATTGTTTATATAGTCCCCGATAATACCGAAATCTGTAAAATGGTCACTCACTGCTGTCACCTTCTGATAGATAGGATCGATAACTGAAGGAAGTAATATCCACGAACTCGAATTAGCATCAAAATAATTAATTGCTAACGTTGAAACATTTGCATGTCGGACTCCCTCATCATCATACTCGAATTTCAATGTTACATTTTGGTCAAAGCTGCCAACCAAATCTCCATTTTCATCTTGTGCAACAATAGAGTAGGTTTCACTTGCTAGTTGTGCACTTGGATCAACCTCAGGAGACTCAAGATCTGAAAACATGGTAATGAGTAGATCATCAGTATATGAATTTGAAGGAAAGTTAACAGAGACAGAATCATACATATTCGAGACAATACCTCCACCAACAGTAACATTTTTGCATGAAGGCGGGACAGAACCACCATGGCTTGAGATAAATCCACAGGGATCTATATACCCCAGAACAGTGGGATCACCTGTTGGACTATATCCCCCTGCCCATCCCTGAAAAGTCTTCATTTCAAAATGAAGATGAGGGTTATTGGAATAGTTGCCGACAATCGCTATCTGCTCCCCCCTTACAACATGATCCCCCGTGCTGACTTCAAGATTCTTCACATGTAGATAGGTAGAATACACATTTTGACCGGCACACATCAGATCATGCCTGATTGTGATCATATACCCTTCACTATTATTGACAAGACCTGCAGAAACAATATCTCCATTTCCGGCAGCAACTACTTCAGCTCCAAGCGAACCGCTTTCGCACCTTTGAATGTTTTCAGGAATACTTGGATCAGTTTCATTAGTACCCAAGGCATTTGTACCTATTATATCGATTGCTGCATGATACTTATTCCCTCCATTAGCAGTTTCATTACCTTGACAATCTTTCCATACATTTACCGGACCATCCCCAAAACCAAAATCTTTCTCTATCTTATAATTCTCCCAGCTTTTCATCGGAAAAACAAAGCTTGTTTCCTGACTGTTTCCGGTTGCATCAAGCTCGAATTCTGCTGCATGAGTTGTCTCTGACCAGCATGCAGACTGACCATTTATGATCCTCGACAATGCTGTTACGCCATCACACAATTGACTAGTAACATTCTTATACAAGGATAGATGTAAATGACAATTATCTGTACCCGTTTTACCAACATGACCTACAAGAGTCACTCCTGCCTCAACGTGAGAACCATATGCAATCAACGTATCTGCCTGCATATGCCCAAGAAGGACAACAAATTCTGAATCGTTATCTGATCTTATAGCTATGTGACTCCCTGCATGAGTACCACTTCCAGAATAAATCACCGTTCCTGCAATAGGCGCATACAACTCTTCACCGCAATCATCATCAAGACCAGCTCCCTTTGTCCAGTCTTGAGCATTCACTTCAGAATGAATATGCCAAGCTGAACCATATACTCTCTGCCATCCATTTCTGTTGTTCCAACTCGAATCCGCGAATGGCCAGTATATATGAGAAACTCCGCCGGCATCTAGAACCTCACCATTTAAAGGCTGAGTATGAGTATCAACAATACACTCATCAGGAATGCCCGGAGAATTCACCAGGCACTTATTTGCACCACAATAATTCTGGAAAACAGTTTCCCGGTTTTTCGAACATGTGACTAGTGTGTCTTCAAAACAATAATTGCCTGGTCCTCCCCAAGTTGACGCTTCAATTTGAGAACAAAGACCTGAGCCTGCAGGAACACAGCTATCTGGTATCCCAGGAGGATTAGTCTGGCAGCCGTTTGTACAAACCTCGCTTAGTTGAGGAGCAGAAATTGAATCATTACAGAAATATAAGTAATTTGGATCAAGACCCACACTATCACCGCACCACCAACCATAACTTGGACAAGTACCACTAGCGCCACTGCTGCACTGATCAGGTGTTCCGGGTGGATTTGTCCGACAGCCGTCTGTACAAACCTCTTGGACCTGGGGATCAGCCCCAGCTGCGGAACAGAAATACAAAGTATCAGAATTCCCGCCGATGCTATCTCCGCACCACCAGCCATACCCTGGACACGAACCAACTCCACTGCACTGATCCGGTATGCCTGGCGGCATTGTCTGACATCCATCGTTGCACATCTCTTCTATCTGCGGAGTCGCACCTGCACTCGTGCAAAAGTATAAATAGTTCGGATTTCCGCCTACGCTATCACCGCACCACCAGCCATAGCCGGGACAATATCCATTTGCACACTGATCAGGAGTTCCTGGAGGCATAGTTTGACAACCATTGGCACATGCCTCAATTAGTTGAGGATCCGCACCGCTCGAATCACAATAGTATAGATAATCAGGATTCAGACCAACACTATCACCACACCACCAGCCATAGCCAGGACAGCCTCCTACCCCACTACACTGGTCTGGTGTCCCTGGCGGCATCGTCTGACATCCATTTGCACAGACCTGATCAAGTTGTGGCGACGCTCCGGTTGATGAACAGTAATATAGATTGTTTGGATCTTCTCCAACACTACCGCCGCACCACCAGCCATAGCCGGGACAACTACTAGATACACATTCGTCAGGTGTTCCTGGAGGATTTGTCTGACAGCCATTTGTACATGCCTCATCAAGAGCAGGTACTGCTCCAGCTCCGCTGCAATAATACAAATAATCAGGATTTTCTCCCACTGATCCTCCACAGTACCATCCATAGTCTGGACAAGCGCCATTTACACATTCATCCGGAGTTCCTGGTGGATTTGTCTGACAGCCATTCGTACATGCCTCATCAAGAGCAGGCACTGCTCCAGCTCCGCTGCAATAATACAAATAATCAGGATTTTCTCCCACTGATCCTCCACAGTACCATCCATACCCTGGACAAGCACCTGATGGGTCACTGCCCAATACCCATTGTTGATCTGGATCACCACTATTGCACGTCCACAGAGATACATTTCCATTATCATACCGATAAGGGGTATTTAAGCAATAATTAGTATTTTTTAGTTTTATGAGTTCACCATCTCTAACCCATTGCTGGTCAGGATCGCTACTGTTGCATGTCCACAAGAACACATTTCCATTATCCTGCCTATAAGGCGTATTCAGACAATAGTTTGTATTTTTAAGTTTGATAAGATCACCAGTCCATTCCCAATCCTGATCTGGATCACTTCCATTACAAGTCCACAGAAAGACATTGCCGTTATCTTGCCTATATGGGGTGTTCAAGCAGAATGATGTATTCTTGAGTTGTATATGATCAGCATCACCTGCTAGAATTGATCCAGTAAGCATAGCAATTACAGAAAAACCAATCAGAGTGAAAACTGAAGCAAGAGCTTTCAACAGGACCTTACTGCTTCGTGTCCTTCTCTCCAGCAGCCGTTGAAGAAGGTAATATGATAGAGAAGATTGGGAATATTCCATGCATGAAAGTACTTAAAAGATTATATAGGATAATTTGCTTCGAAGGTTGATTCATATTTGCTGATCTATTGTAGCATCAGAGAACGTAAGTATTCATTCCTGGTAACTTTTAAAACGAAGTTTTAAATGCAATATCACTACTCCATACAAGGAAAGATTGGGGAAGGATTAAACCAACTCTTTAAACTTTTTCTTTACCTTCTCAATAGACTCATCGTCTATGATAGAACAGCTAACTACTTCAAAGCCCTTGTTCTTGAATAAGCTCTCCGCCTTTTCTATCTCCCTCTCCCTTGCCTCATCTGTTTTAGTCAACACTATGACCTCTCTTTTTCCATAAAGATCTCCGCTGATTTTTTTAATTTCCTTTCTTAGGGATTCATACACCGCGACAGGATTAGCGTTTTCTAGACTGATAAAATGAGCTGCAAACTTAGCACTCTCCGTATGCTTCAAAAATCTGGTTCCTAAGCCTTTTCCTTTATGAGTTCCTTCTATAAGACCTGGAAGATCCATAAGCTTGAGCCCGCACATAAATCCTACCTGCGGATCGAGAGTTGTAAATGCATAAGATGCTATCTTAGCCTTTGCATCCGTAAGAGAATTTAGCATACTTGATTTACCTGCATTTGGATAACCGATGAACAAGATATCTGACTGAAGTTTGAGTGTTAACTCTATCGTTTCTTTCTCGGCTTGAGAACTAGGTTCCCCAAATTCTAGCCTAGGATGTCTTTTCAAAGAAACATTCCCTGGTTCTCCAAAACCCCCCTTAAGCACCACTTCCTTCTGCCCATGTTCTTTAATCTTGCAAGCCACTTTGCCATCTATAAGAACTTCGGTTGTCAGGGGTACTAGCAGCTCAAGATTTTTTCCTACAGCTCCTGTTTTGTTTTTCATCATACCGAACTGCCCATCTTGGGCTTTATAAATCTCCTCTAGCTTGTATCTGCTTAAATCGTATGTATTTTCATCACCGAGAATATAGACTTTGCCTCCACGTCCTCCATCTCCTCCAGTTCTTCGGTGTCCGAACATAGCCTTAGATCCCGCGCCACCTCGCCCCGACTGAATTCTAATCTTCACCTTATCCTTGAGCATGATTATTAGTACCAAATATTGGATATTATATCAGAAATTTAGAAGATGGGATGGCTCATAAAAAGAAGAAGAAATCATTTAAAGAATTCTTGCATGTAATATCACTAAAACAAACTCATACCATGATCCCAGTGATAATTATTTATAACCCGTAACTTTTGCACTGCAGTAGAAATTCAGACCCGACCCAGTGATAGAAAGGTAAAACATTCCATTAACAGAATTTGTCTGCTTAGACTGTTTGAATTGAAGATCCATTCTTATTGTACCACTTGCACCAAAATCAGAAACTGTCACGCTCCCACTTGTCTTTCCATCTTTATCAATATTACTACTATTAAATCCTTGCAGTTTATTCCCCCTTACTTCTATCTCAGAATAAGTGTTAAAATAGCTTGATAAATACGTATTAGCATCAAAGCCAGGTGCATCAGGAAGCCCACTACATGCTGCATCACTAAACTGTATGTTATACTTTCCATCCCATTTATTGGAAGGAGTATCTGGTATAATATCTATAAAATCAGATATCGAATCTTCTAAATCATATCTAAAATTATCTATTTCAGCAGGTATCACCATAAATATAGTTCTATCAGGAATTAGACCAAGTTTTTCACAGTGAACTGATCCACCCTTATATCTCTCTCCTGAATAAGTCAATAGGTCCCAGCAGCTGTTGTTATCTGTCCAGCAAGTATAACCATCCTCGGTTGTTGGCAGATTAGTTTTTACCCCTCCTGATCCATTCACAACTCCTCCACGGTTATGACACTCGTCAATAAACTGCTGAAGTCTTGGGGACACTTTAGTCTTACCATCGTCTCCAACATGCAAACCTACACCACCCATTGAAAGACCAGTATCTTCCATTCCTTTCTCAAGATTCTCCCATGACTCAGTTAGAGTTTCACTAGAAGGCTCTCCAACTACATAATTATGAGTACTTCTCCATACACCTTGAACTAATTTTATGTTTCTCGGAAGTTTTTCACATCTCAAAAAGCCTCTACAATCGCGAAATACTCTTGTCGAAGACTCTGCATATACACTAAAAGGTAAAGAATTTCCACTATAAGCAAAAAATCCCGGATTCTTAGCATAAGAAAGATTTTTCAGCCAATGTAGCTGAACTAAAAGCCTTGCCTCTATAAATCTCATCACCTCTTTATCATTATTCAATACAGCAAGATCACTGAATTCCTTTAAATCTATTACCTTGCTCAGCGATCTCACTATCGCAGAATCTAAATCTTTATCATTAAGAGAGACTTCAAATTCAGGAGGAGTAGAAGCCACTTCATTCCATGATTCAACATTAGCTCTGCCTTGATCAATATCTACTAGCCAAGACATCACAGAAAAGTAATATGCCTCGATTTTGGTTCCTCTAACAGCATAAGACATATCTACCAAATTGTATTGAGCATCTTGATCAGCTGTTTTCATCTTCTTCACATCCCATCCAGCTGGCACTGAACCTTTCGAAATTATTATACTGTCACCTACAGATTTTATATACGCTGCATTTGCCATTTGATCTTGAATTTTATCCAGATAATACTGCTTCCTTGCAAATTCTGTTTTATTGACAATAAGAACTGCTGATAGTATAAGAACAATCACTGCTATAAGAATTGGGAAGAAAATAAGCGGTTTCTTTATCCCCACCTTCACTACTTTAGCAATAAGTTTTAATAAGTATTTAACTCCGTAATAGATAATGTTTAAACCCATTATCAGGTTAAAAATCAATATGACAATGGGCATTAAAGTAGAAATTGTATCACCATAAAACACTTTATAGATCACCCATAAAATGACATCGACAAGGAATGTAGTAAAAACCATTGTTACATATTTCTTTGGAGTCATTCTGACTGGTGCTGGCTTGCTTTGAGAAGCTTGAGCATGCAAATTATTCTCGCTTTGCTTAGATTCTTGAGTACGCATATGATAAATAATAACCTAGCAAAGGAGTATTGTCAATTTATGTAAATGTGAATTAGCCTAAGACATATAATTAACATTATAAAATCAATAATAGAGAAGTGAAAAGGAGGTATCAATAAGATTTTTTTCTTATTCAAACCTAAAGGTATCTAAAACCAATTTCAAGCAGTTTCGATAACCTGAATTTAGTGTATCAGAAAGAGCTTTACTTGGGATAGTATCTTGTATTAGAAAAGACAAAATAACTTACTTCAATAAGTTTACTCCCAGAGTCTGATAAAGTAAATGCTTAAAGAAGATATCTTCTATAATCGCAACTTTAGTAAGTAGAACATAAATCTTACATCTCTTTTTATATATACTTCAACATCTTCTTTGGTTGGTAGTGAGATAGATTCTAGAATTGTGTAATTATAATCCTAGTATGCTCCAACTATTGTAGCTTACTATAAATACATAGCGAATGACAGGAAATGACCAACAAGTTCAAGTCCCAGCAAAGATTAGATAAATTTTTACTGATTTACAGAGATAATTTCATGGGGTGGCTGGTGGGACTTGCTCAATGAGATCAGTTTGAATCGAACGAAGTGAAGATGAAAACTAGATCGAATTAGTCCACTGAAGGTGGGAGCCCACAACATCCCACTTCCACCTGCCTACGTTAAAACTTCGGCAGGCAGGCAGGCTATTAATCAATAAATATGGGGTGGTCAGAGGGAGTTGAACCCTCAACCGCTCGCTCCACAGGCAAGTGCTCTACCAATTGAGCTATGACCACCATATTGTCTACCATTGCCAGCCATAGACCTTATCCGCCTGTCTGCACAGGCATGCCTTTGGCGGAAGCTACAGCCACCACAAAGATTATTATATCAAAAAATAGGATGATTGTTTGAGCTATATAAAAAAAGACTCTACTTTAACATAGAGTCTGAGGCAGTACTCATCTACTCTAACATTCTGTTGCCCTGATTACAAGATTATTTTAAAAGATCAGCAGCATGCACCATTACCTGCTAATTCAATTCTTTGAACAACTATTTTTTTCAAAACGGATTTGCACCGAACAAAAGTCGCTTGCCCGCCTCCCTGCCTGCCAGAGCTTGTGCGAACAACAGGACTCACATGTCCATCGAAGCCTTGGCGAAGACGGAAACCTGTAACCTACGGCTTATCTGACTTCGCTAAGTGCACTCGACAGGATTCGAACCTGCAACCTGCTGCTTAGAAGGCAGCTGCTCTATCCTATTGAGCTACGAGTGCACTTAGCTTCGTCAAAACAAAGAAGGCTATGCTCTACCTGCCTGCGTGACTGCAATAAAATTGTCTGATATTAAACTAATTCCCTACAGATCAGCAGTCAGGCAGGTCCGATTGAGCAGTCGGCACAATATCATAAAGAGCAAAAATACAAAAGACTCATGGGATTTTATCAAAAAAATGAATGGTTATAAAGGGTTTTTATTTAATTTTACGTTTCTTGTCAGCCTCTCTTATAGACTTACTTTCAAAACGCTCCTCCTTATTCAAATGTGTCCTCTCAAAGACCTCTGTCTCAATATCTTTCCGCACATCTCCTAACTTCTGCTTCGCCCTAATCACACCACTCTTCATTACCAAACCTATGTCCTTTACTCCTGTCATCACGCCCTTTCCGAAACCTTGTATACCGTCATTAGCAGTTGCAATACCTATCTTAATACTACTTCCGACCTTATCAATACCGAATAGAATTCCCATTAGACCTCTGTTAAATGCTCCACCTACACCTTTGACTCCAGCTATCACAGTATCATCTACAGGTGCAAGGTATCCATAAAGCTCCCATCTAAACCTGTATACTACTCCTCCCAAAGTCACTAAGAATAATCCTACCAATGCACTCGTTATCGCATTGTCCAAGATCCCTGTATCTACCAGACAGCTTATCTCTACTACAGTTCGGAGTTCTATCTGCTCCTGGTCTTCAGGCTTCACTATCGCAAAGTTCCTATACCGATACGGTACGAATACTCCTCCCTCATACGTCCCAAAGTAGTCTGACGGGACTGTTACTGTATAGCTGAATTCTATCTCATCATCTCCTCCGCTCTCTCCATCATTTGCTGCCAGTGTATACCCTGCGTCATTGTTATCCCATCTCAGCACGTTTCCATTGTGTGAATCTGCTTCGGGATCTATGTTTCCTACCCAGCTTAACTCAAATCTGGAGTCATATGTATCCTCTACATACTCTATCACTCCTTCTACCTCTGATATGTTTCTCGCATGTATTGTATATGTTACTCTTGCCGCTGTATTATCATTTATACATTCAATCTGACTTGTCTTCACTGCTGCATATGCCGGTAATTCCTGTTCTCCTACGCTGAAGCAGTCGTTGCAGCCGCTTGTTACCGGATTTCCGTCTACTGTTCCTTCTACACAGATCTCACTTTCTGCTTCTGCATCTTCTGGTATCTGATATATTATCCAGTGCTGTGATCCTTCGTTTGTTCCCCTGTCTATTTCTGTCAGTTCTCCGCTTGTTACATCCCACTCCACCGAGTCAGGTACACATGGTTCTCCATCCTGATCCACGGCGCTTAGTATATATGTCACATATGTTCCAGGTAATAGATCATCTCCGCTTGGACTTCGTTGTATGCTATCGCAGTCGCATGTTTCCGTCGGAGGTGATGTTGTCGTTGTTGTGGTCGTTGTAGGCGTAGTAGTGGTCGTTGTCGTTGTCGTAGTTGTTGTTGTAGTCGTTGTCGTAGTTGTTGAGACATTACAGGCTGTATGATCCTGATTTATTTCACAGCACTTGGTTCCACCATTACATTTGTATCTAGGAAAATCGATACCGCATCCGTTTGGATCGTCAACATGACAATAATCTTGATGTGGATCCGGTGTATCACAATTACATAAGTAACCATCTCCCCACTGAGACGCACAGGCGTCCATAGCACTCCCCACTGGATCTGCAGGGTTAGATGGTAAATGATAAGAGGTCGCCTCGCAATCTCCAGCTCCAAACGGACAGCTCGGCGCACCGCCTGGATACGGAGATGCACACCAGTTGCCCCATAGACAGCCCTGCGCACATGGCACTCCGCATTTACTATCTATACATCGGTAGGCCGGATCGCTATATCTGTTTATACACATCTGATCACCACCAGTACCTCCGCAAGCCACACACTTGCCTTTGCTGCTACACCAGGGCGTCGGCTCCGAACACCCAGTCGTAGTATTTGGTTCACAGTCCCAGCCGCATCTGCAAACATCATCGTCTGTATCCCAGTAGCAGCCGTCTGTTTTCCACTTGATACAATCTGTTTCATATACTGCCTGTCTGCATGGCTCAGTACAATAGTTACCTGTCTCTGGAAGTTCCGCCACTTCAGAAGGCTTTTCTTCCTGCTTGCTCAGCCTCAACCCAATCCATACAGCACTTATGCCTAATGCTATGGTTACAACGAAAACAAATATTATTAAAACCTTTGAATCTTTCATATTATTTCTTTTTTAATCTCGGTAATAATATAGCAGAAACTTTAATGGAATTGAACAGCTTTATTAAGACTACTGCATTCTATGATTTTCGTCTCCTATCTGCGCCCTTTATTGATTTTTTTTCAAAACGACCTTTTCTGCCAAGCTTGATTCTTTCATATCCTTCCCTTTTCATAAACTGCAACAATTTCGCAAATCTCCTTAGAACAGGTTTCTCTATCGGAGCAAAATTCAGGTATAATTCATCCCTGAACCTGTACACTACTCCTCCCAAAGTCACTAAGAATAATCCTACTAAGGCACTCGTTATCGCATTGTCCAAGATCCCTGTATCTACCAGACAGCTTATCTCTACTACAGTTCGGAGTTCTATCTGCTCCTGGTCTTCAGGCTTCACTATCGCAAAGTTCCTATACCCATACGGCACAAATACTCCTCCCTCATACGTCCCAAAGTGGTCTGACGGTACTGTCACTGTATAGCTGAATTCTATCTCATCATCTCCTCCGCTTGCTCCGTCATTTGCTGCCAGCGTATACCCTGTGTCATTATTATCCCACCTCAGTACGTTCCCATTATGTGAGTCTGGTAACGGATCAAAGTTACCTACCCAGCTTGACTGGAATCTTGAGTCATATGTGTCCTCTACATACTCTATCACTCCTTCAACATCTGATATATTTCTCACATGAATTGTATATGTTACCCTTGCTGCCGAATTATTATTTATACATTCTATATCACTTGTTTTTATGGCTGCATACGCAGGAAGTTCCTGTTCTCCCACTGTAAAGCAGTCGTTGCAGCCGCTTGTCACAGGATTTCCGTCTACCGTTCCCTCTACACAGATCTCGCTTTCTACCTCCGCATCTTCGGGTATACGATATATTATCCAGTGCTGTCCATTACTTGACCCTCTATCTACCTCAATCATACTCCCTTCTACAACTTCCCATTCCACAAGATCAGGTACACAGGGTTCCCCGTCCTGATTTACTGCATTCAACAAATAGGTTACATATGTACCAGGCAGCAGGTTATCCTCGCTTGGACTTCTTTGTATCGTATCACAATCGCACGTATCTGCCGGTGGCGATGTTGTTGTGGTCGGCGTAGTAGTAGTAGTAGTTGTTGTTGTTGTCGTAGTTGTGGTTGTGGTTGTGGTAGTAGTAGTAGTTGTTGTTGTTGTGGTTGCACGACAATAACTTGCATCCCCGAACTTATAACCTTTCCAAGTAACCCAGTCCTTTGCCAGCCCATCACACCTGACATCTAATTGAATAACGTAACAATCGTTAGGCAGCCCATTTACATCTTCAGGATCAGTATTAGTGTTAAAGTACTGGCTGAAGTTAACTGTACCAGTAACGGTTTTAAAGTATTTCTCACATTTACACTCATCCTGGTAATATTGGCTGTCTCCCGGAAGACATTTATTTACCTGTACCTCATTTGTTGACGCGCAACCTATCGGAGCACAATACCCAGTTTGTGTACCTGAATTCCAAGCACATCCGCTGCACCATTCAGTATTACGTGTCAACCACTCACTTTCTGGCAGTCCCGGAGATGCTTGCGTACAGTCACTGCTCGCACCATTTGCACCGCAGATCTTCATCACATAACCTGCCCCACCCACATCGTGCGCCTCACCTGGAGTCGGTACAACCTCCTCCTGCTGGCTTAGCCTTATCCCAATATATATTGCCGTAGCACCAAGTGCCGCAGTAATAAGGAAAATAAAAACTAGTAGTAATTTAGAGCCGCGCATAGTACTTATGTTAATATAACCTCGTTAATAAATATAACACAAAAGGAAAAAGAAACAAATATGCGTTTACCTTCTAAGTAACCATTCGATATATAGCCTAACTATCTATCAAGCTGTTAACGTGGAATTTAATAGTATGTTAAACAATCGTAAATCAGTTGTTTAACTGGTTAATTGAACAACCCCTTGTCTAGTCCATCAAGAACCCCTAGCATACCGCTTATAAACAAGACTGCAATAATGAGAGAGAATGCTACACGAAAAATCATCTGCTTACGATCCCATTTATCCTTTTGAACACTCAGAGCATATAGATTTCTCCTGTTGAAAATATCATCAATAATTGCAAAAAGACTAAAGACAATAAAAAGCAATAAATATGAGAGAGGAGAAAATCTTGAAAGCAGAAAGTTCACAAACACAGTAACAGCTGTTATGAAGATTCCTGATAATAGAATGATATTTCTAAAACTCCCTTGGTAAAGAAGCTTAATAGTCAATTTTGCAGAATAAAAAATCCCGCTTAGAAGTAATAAGACCAAGGAGATTGTCCCAAGAACACCATAATTCCCGAGAAAATTTAGAATTTCTAGGGAGGAAAATTCACTTGATAAGTTATTATCACCAACAACCCACATTTTTACGCCCTCCATTTTGTCCAAGTCTTCCTGCACCCAGCTGCCGATATAAGGACCTATGTTCTCTTTATAATATCCGATACTAAAAACACCAAAGCCTAGTATCCAGCCCGCCATGAAAATCATCATCGCAAGAATCAGAAGCTCCCTCTTCCCTTCTCTCAGAACGCTCCTTATCTTTTTCAGATTGGTGACAAGTTTTCTCAAAAAACTAATGATTAATGAACCATTTCTGATCCAGAAAGAGAAGTAAAAGAGAACAAAGAGACTCAGCACACCAACGCTTAGTATAAACATAGACCCTCTTAGATAGTTGGAATAATAGCCAACAAGAAACAGATTTAGCAAAATAGCCACGATAGAAATAACTTTCAAGAAAGTTTTTCTCAAGATAAATAGAGTGCCGATAGCTAGTGGAATAGATATCACAGCATATCTCAAATAATCGAGACCGGGAGAACTATCATCCTTCGAGACTAGGATAACGTTATAAACTCCACCTATTAAGAGAGATAATAAAAAACCAAGACTCAACCACTTCACACCCCGGGAATACTTAAAAACTACAGTTGTCACATAATAGATGATAGAGATACTGAGAAAAGTAACTATACTATATGACCAGGTCCCAAACTTACCAAAAACCCCAGTCACTCTATCCTCTGCAAATAAAACTCCCAAGAGCAAGAAGAACAATATACTCATGAAGCCCAAATCGAACTTCGTCTTCCCGAAAGCACCTTTGCCTATAACGATAGATCTAACGAACAGAAGTCCCCAGCAAAAAATTGATAAAAGATATATTCCTACAAATCCGGACAACTCGCTTGGAGAAGCGTCAATAAATTCATGCACTAACGATAAACAAACGATAAGCCCTAAGATACCAAGTTTCAAAAGCAAATCGATCAGATATACTACCGCAAGTCTGGAAGATTCAAACCTAGCTAACTCCTTCCCTCTGAAACCTAATACCACTTTTTTCATAGTGCCTATATAAAAAAGTTATTTTGAAATATATCTTGAATTGTTATAAAATCTTATACACTATTTTATAATATAAATCAAGCCTATAATGGTAATAAACTGTGATAAGATCTTCAAGAAGAAATTCCGTAACATAAAGAAAACCCTTAAAAGATATTCCCCTTATCCTCAACTGGATATAATATATATCAAAAAGAATGCGGAATCTGAGATTTACCTCGCAAAAAAGACACAAGTTGCAAAAGATCTCGGGATCAATGTAAAAACTCATATATTTAAAAAGAATATAAAGCCGGAAAACATAGTCGCAACTTGTAATAGTTTGAACCAAGATCCAAACTGTACAGGATATTTTGTTCAGCTGCCAATTCGTGAAGAACTCTATGAGGCAAATATCCTGGACAAGATCTCTCCTATAAAAGATGTAGACGGGTTAACATCTGAGAATTTAGGAAAAACCTTAAAGGGAAATCCTGATGCAGTTCGCCCGGCCACTGTTGAAGCAGTTATTTCTATTCTAAAGGATATCAAAACGCCCTTAAAATCGAGAAAAGTGGTTATTATTAATGATTCAAACCTTATCGGCAAGCCTCTTTCTGGCTACTTGCTGAGTAGAGGGGCTACTGTGACTCTATGCAACGAATTCACAAAGCCTCTTTCTGATTATACGAAACTTGCAGATATCATAGTTACAGCTGTAGGCAAATCGAGATTAATCAAGACGGGGATGATCTCAAAGAATACAGTGATCATAGACGTAGGAATTTCAAAGGTAAAAGGAAAAATTACTGGTGATGCTGATTTTAAAAATGTATCACAAAAAGCAAAGGCTATTACTCCTGTGCCAGGGGGAGTTGGACCTCTGACGGTGATCAGTCTCTTCGAGAATCTCCTTAAATTACGACTACTTCAACAGAAAGGAAATAAATGAATCGTTTAAAGGTTCAAGATAAAAAAATTGATAATCTGCTGGAGTCAGAAGAACAACGTCAAAGCAGCAAGCTTCAGCTCATTCCTTCAGAAAATTACACCTCAAGAGCGATTCGCCGGGCTGTCGGGTCTGTGATCATGCACAAGTATTCTGAAGGAAGTGTGGGAAACAGATACTATGAAGGAAATGAGATGGTAGATCAAATAGAAGAACTCTGCAAGAATAGAGCTCGTAAAGTTTTTGATCTGCCAAAAGACTGGCAGGTAAATGTACAAGCCCTTGCCGGAAGCAATGCAAATATTGCAGTCTATAATGCGCTGTTGAACCCTGGAGACAAGATTTTGAGTATGTACTTGCCGGATGGAGGACATCTGTCACATGGCTGGTCTTGGCCTGATCTAGGGCTCGCCGGCGAGAAGGATAAAAAAGTTTACAAAGGAA
>JAHIVN010000103.1 GCA_018816645.1 Patescibacteria group bacterium
AAACGGAGGATGAACAAGTTTAATGGGATTAGAAAAGTATTCTTTCAAAGGCATTTATTAGAAAGCGAATGGAGATTCAATCATCGAAAAACAGTAATGCACGACATTGAAAAATTGTTGCGTAATTTTTAGTTTAACTGGGCAAGACCCTTATTTAATTCAAAAAGAGAAATCTTTTATCTTATTTAATCTAATGAGAGTTAGTAATTTTTTTGAGTCTAAAAATCAAAAAATATGGCGTATGGCTGTAACCCTCGCTCATAATCTCTGACCAGTTCGGTTCAGATGTTTTTTCAACAAACAAATTGTGTTTCGAAAAAGTATTAAAGTAATCGGAAATAGTATAGTGACAGTGTTGATAATTTTGTTTACTATCCCAATTCTGTTTTAAATCTTTTATTACTCCTGTCTCAAAGTAATGCTTCACTAGTCTGCCAATCTTTTCTCCATTTTTATTTTTTAAAGAAGAAGTATTCGGGGGGTTTTCAAAACAAGGATGAGTTATACTGATAACTAAATTACCACCAGTTTTTAATACCCTTGCCATTTCACCAACTGCTTTATTTAAACCATCAACATCTATTAGAGCCATATTACAGAGTACAACATCGAATTTATTATCAGGTATGTTCAATCTTCTTAAATCATTAGTAATAAACTCGAGATTCGGAGCGGAAAATTTCAGCCTGGCAATATCTATCAGCTCTTTCGTGAAATCGACACCAATAACTTTCTTAGCTTCTTTGGCCATTTTCCCTGACCAATAGCCATTCCCGCACCCTGCATCAAGTATCGTTTTACCTTTTAAATCACCTAAAAATCCAGAAACAATTGGGTTAATAACTTTTCTGTGGGTCGTGTCTCCAGTATCATTGACTAACTTATTGTAAGATTTGGCTACTTTCTTCCAGTAAACTTTTTGATTTAGCTTATTTGTCATTTTTCTTTATTCTACTCAAATTGAGATTTTTGTAAAGTCTGGACAAGCTTTACAAGATTTGGACAATCCTAGTCTGGCAATAATTTTAAAGATAATTTCTTAACTGTGAGGACAAGATGTCCTCTAACCTCCCTCAGGATAAATTCTCTACTTATTAAGCCATACGAAGCTTCAGCAAAGTATGGCTGCCAGACCAAGATTCGAACTTGGACTAGAGGATTAACAGTCCACTGTGCTACCGTTACACCATCCGGCAATATCCTAAACCTCATTGCTTTACCAGCTTGTCCCATTTTGCGGGATTGCGCTACCAGGCATCAAAAAGCGATCGTGCTTCAACTTTCTAATGATAACTAAAAACATTCGCTTTCATTCGTTTAAATTTGTTAAATTTCTCACCCCCGTAAAAAAAAGAAGCCTTCTCTCTCGAGAGATAGCTTCTTTTTCTACAAATAACCGAAAATACTACCTCTCCAGATGAGAGTTATTATTAGTATTTTGATTATTTATCCTATATTTCATTGCGAAAGCATTTTATCACTTTTTGTATTATGAAGGCAAATAAATATGATCAACTACCCTGAGTTCTATTTCGTTCATTTCTTGCAAATAAGAATCCTGATATCATGACTGCTATTGCCTGCAGGAATGAGAGGAATAAGGGAGTATATTTGATCGCGTCTTCTGATAAAACTATTTTATAGAGAATAATGAATATGACTACTCCCATAATCCTACCAAGATTTAAGTATAATTCTCTGTCGTAAAGGTATGCATAGTTGTCATCTTTAGAGCTTTCTAGATCAATTATATCCATTATCAATGAATTTGTAGCCGTCCACATAATGATGCTTGATACTGAAGAAATCAAAATGAAGAAAACTTGAGCATATGGAGGATCTAAAAATGCCAACACAAAAGCAGCAAGTACGTAGCCAATCACTGCAATATTTAAACCAGCTATACGGTTCTGGCTTTTCACTAATCTTCCAAATAAGTAAGCCGCAGCCGCTACTAGAATAGATGTTAGAGAGCTCAACATACCAAATATCTCTTCAGATCCTAAATGTGTAAATACCAAAAGTGTAGGGAAAAAATAAGCGGCTCCTTCTGTAAGGCCTAGGGCTACCTTTACAGCTCTAACACCATTCCACTTTAAGGTCATATGTGCAATCCTCAGTGATCCAATTTTTGGATTGTTATATCTTTCTTTTACAACAATATTACCTGCTTTTACCAAAAGATACATTCCAACTATAGCTAATATAAGATACGACACTTTAATGGAATATAAATCAAACCTTTGACCAAGAACAATCATCCAACCTATTAGTGCAGGAAAAACTATGTTAATCAAAGTATCAACCGATAGCTCTAATCCTGAAAAATAGTTTCTATCGGAATCTCTCGTTTTTTCCAATGTTAAACAGTTACGATTTGCCCAGTAAAAAGCTTGACCCAATCCATATACAAAACCGTAAACAATTACAAATGGATAAGTACATCTTGAGTAAAAAATAAGCAGGGTGATTGTAAGCCCTATTATTATCAAACCTCCTCTATACAAAGAACCTATCAAGAATCGTTTCAATAATAATCCATTTATATAAAATCCAACAGGCAATACAATAAAAAATGCTAAGTTGAAAAGCGCTACTGCCACTGCATCATTTGTATCTCTCCAGATATATGCATCTATAAAAGTCAGAAGCGCAGAACTAGCAACGCCTATAAGGATATACGACGAAAGCAATTTCCTGGCGCTCGTGCGCAACTTATAGAAATGGTTTATTTCTTTCTTAATTAGATTTGCCATGTGGTAAGTAAGATAAGTAGTCTTCTTTGCCTTTTCAGATCTAAAGTGGGTAGTTTACTCGAACCTCGAAACTCCTTTCACGAATCTCAGCTTGTACTTTATCTGCCTGTAAATCCAGACTATCAGCATATCGAGCAGCCAGGTAAACAATATCAAGATAACAAAGTACCCTAGCCCTTCAATCGTAACTTTGGGGAATTCTTCCTGGAAAAGATATCTTCCCAGCCCGGCAACTACACCAAGAGCAGTCACAAGTCTGAGTGACTTGATACTTGCGTCAGTTGTTTTATCCTGAATCTCAACTACAATCTGGATAGCTGATTGAAGGTAAGAATTTGTCATTGCCCAAATCTCCTTTATATATTCAAGCGTATTTGACAGCACCTCAAATTTATATTGAAAAAGATTTACAAGATAATTCTCAATTTCGAGAGATTTAGAAATTGAAGCTCTGGTCGTAACATAAGTTCCCATCTGATTGATCCGGTGTGTGATCAAATTCACAGTTTTGTTATACATTTCAAGCTTAAAGCGGACCTTCTCGACTTCCTTCCCCTTAATAGACTTTTTATCTTTTATCTTGTCAATTTCCTCCCAAACGATTCTATGAATATCTATATATTTTTCAAGTTGGTCTTTGAATTCTCGAAAGAATATCTGCATTCCCACGATATCATCTAGCATTTCGAACTTCGTCTTATCGGCAAGGGCAAAAATATATTCGGGAGTTTTATAAACAGTCATTTCTTTAGAAGAAATCTTGCTATATACCTCACCATACAAATCAGACTCTATATCAAAATCCGACGGATCCTCGCTCTGCTGGCTTATTACCGTCGGATGAACGCTGGTGATATCTGCCAATATCTTTGGAATCGGTGCTCCAAGTGAGAAAATGTACTTAATAGCAGGTTCAAAGAATTTTTCATAATAGTTCTTCAGTATTTTCTTCCCTTTGGCTATATCCTCTGACTCAAGCTTCAAAATGTACAGACCGTCCTCATAGTACTTTATCACAATACCCTCTTCTGTTTCCGCCTGAATATATTCCAAATAGCCTACTTCCCGTGTGACTTGCTTTAGCTTTAAATTTGTATGATAACTTTTAAGTATCGACATCGAGAGCTTGAGTCGTATTTTGCAGAATTTAAGAAAGTCATATATCTCGGTCAGATGAATTGTCGTCCGCTGATACCAGCCGCCGTAAGTAATAGTAAATAATTCTTTCTGATCAGCCATACTGGTTATGCTAAGATAATTCTTGTTTAGTTTAGAACAAATTCTCAATCTTCACAAACAATAAATAACATAATAACTTACAAAGAACCTTTGTTTTTTCAACTCATCACTACAATTGTAGTCACACCACATTTCTGCCATAATGAATAGAATGTCAAAGAAACACATCTCCCATCTAAAAGTAATTTTTTACTTATTCATCCTTGATCTGATAATTGTCTGGATAATTGTTCTTCTTTTCTCCGCACCAGCAGGGAAAAAACCGTTATTTGCAAAAATACCGTCAGACGAGACTCTCAATCTAGAAAACAAAGATCCTATAAGTCAAAGGGAAATAGTAGATGCTTATAATTTTGATAAGGACTATGACTTCAAACCTGTAGAGCAAAGGCCCTACTCGGTAAGAGTTCCGATTCTCACATATCACCACGTTGCCCCGCTTCCAAGTTCCAGGAGTTCAAGGCCGTACTTTGTAAGTCCGGAAATGTTCGAGAAGCAAATGAAGTACCTGGATAAGAAACATTACAAATCTCTTACTCCTATAGAATTTTATGATTTACTCCAGCTAGGCAAAAATCCCCAGCAGAAATCCGTGATGATAACTTTTGATGACGGGAATTACAATAACTACGAGTACGCATATCCTATACTCAAGAAATACGACTTCGTAGGAGTTTTTTATATAGTATCTGATAAAATCGGTATACCTATTGCGGCTTTACAGGAGATGTCACAAAATGGAATGATTATAGAATCTCACTCAGCTACACATATTGATCTTATCCCAGTTACTGATGCAGCAACCTTGTCTTCAGAAATCACATCAAGTAAGTACAAAATACAATATTTAACCGGAAGAACAATAACATCGTTTTCATATCCAGGATGCGGATCAAACGGTAATGTTGTATCAACTGTAGCAGCCAGTGGGTATCTTTTTGCAGTCTCCTGCGGCAAGTCTATTGATCACTCATACTATGGCAGGTATGGCCTATCTAGAATGCATGCTTACAGTAACCTGGAAAACTTCAAGAAAATTCTTTCGGGGATCTGGGAAGTGACTTATGACTACGAGTAATTCTAGATTGATTTCATATCTTTCTCTATCAGATTCCTGAGATATTCTGACTTATTCATCTCCTTGGACTCGCCTTGTTTCTTGAGATAATTCAGCTGCTTCTTTGACAGGAAACAATTGAATCTTTCTGAGTACTGCTTTCCTCTGACTTCTGCCAGAAAGTTTCTGATAACTTCGCCGACATTGTAGTCGTTGTACTTTGCTCCATAAAAAAACTTATTCTTTATCTTCTTTGAGAAGTCTTCGTTTACAGACAAACACAAAACATGTTTTTTCGATTGTATGGCTAGAGTTGCCTCATGTCCTAGCTGAAAATCCTCATTGCTGACTTCTATTATCACAGCATCGCTCCACAGGATTCCTTCACGAATCGCTTCATAGTGAATAAGCATCTGATCCTTCAGCTGTCTCTTTTTTGAAAAGCTCAATAATTCCAGATAGTTTCCTTTCTCAGTCCCGACAACCTCGACATCACTTTCCTCTATCTTCTTCAAAACAAGATCATAATACCGCTGATACTTTTCCTTGCCATAATACGAGGCAGTAAAAAATATCTTCAACCTTGCTTTTTCTTTTTTTATCTTTGACATTTGAGTTTTTATTTTTGAGATATTATATACATATATACATATCGAACTCTCTTTATTATAACAAGGATATTAGATAGAATCCAGTCATATACATATAATTCAATAAAAATGTACAAAAGCTTTGGAATTCATGTCAAGGTAAAAAATATTGAAAAATCTTACACTTTCTACAAAAAGCTAGGCTTTAGAGAAATCTTTGCTTACGGAAAGAAATCATTTCTAACAAAACTCGAAAAGAAGACGCCGAAAGTAGATGAGAAATACAATGGTGTGACTTTTCAGCTTGGAGATACTAAGTTTGAAATCGCCGATGGGCATCTAGCTGTTAAACCTGAAACCTTCAAGAAAAAGATTCTCAGTTCAAAGATATCTGCAATGATCTTTGTTGAATCAGTTGAAGATATTCTCAAAATATGTAAAAAAAATTCCATTAAGGTTTCAGTTCCCATAAAAGAATATCACTGGGGAACAAAAGAGTTAGTCCTCAAAGATCCTGACGGATTTGTCTTAGTATTTATAGAGAATATCTAACTCCCAACAGAAACTCTCTATCTCTGCACTGCCTCGCTGATTTACTAATTAACTGCTTTACTGTTCTGCTGTAAGCTGTACGCCTGCCTGCGCAGGCAGGCTGTTGGCTATTCGCTGCTACTACCGGTACCACTTCTCCTTCAGCCATTTCTTGCTTCTTTGATACATACGGTAAAGCCCTCTTTTTGTCAGCTCTTTTCGGATGAGCCCTCCCTTGTGAGGATGATTATAAATCTGCTTGAGCGGTGAAAAGAATCCATGTGCATAGTGAACCATTTCATGAGCAATAGTCGATTTTACCACATATTCCGGAATTCCCGGATTTTTAAACAATAAGGTAATCGTAATTACTGTTATCCTGTCATCATCTTGCCCCATAAGTTCTGAAGCCTTAGATTTCAGAAGCTTTCTTACTCGTGTGTTGCCGCGTACCCACTTAATCGCCCCAAGCTGCCTTTTCGCACCTCTCCCGAACTTGATAAGTACGTAGTTCTTCCTCGGGACATCATTAAAATAGTCCTCCCACAATTCGTACATCATTTGTTCAAGCCAATGGTTATCACGTTCCATTTTGAAGGTTGATTCGTTAAATATTTATATAACAATTTTACCAGAACAAAGATTGACTACAAGGACATTCTCACGTATAAACATTCATATGCTAAAAAAACAGACTGACAACAGAGAAGATTCGACAACGAAAAGATCAAAGGGCTGGAAAGGGTTCTTAAGAAAAACCGCTCGTATTGCAGCAGCTACTATGATGATATGCGTCATTTCTCCCTTCCTCATTTACTTCATTATCAAGAAATCAACTGCAGACTCTATTTATCATAGTGCCCGTGATATACCGGCTAAACGAGTTGCTATTGTATTTGGCGCTCAGGTAAATAATAATTCAGAACCATCGGCTGTACTAAGAGATAGAGTTTTAACAGCCGTAAGCCTATATAACAATGGAAAGGTAGAGAAAATCATCATGTCCGGTGATAATCGCTTCGAGCATTATGATGAACCCTCTGTTATGGTAAGTTATGCCGTCGAACAAGGCGTGCCCGAAAGTGCTCTTCAGCCTGATTATGCTGGAAGACGTACTTACGATACCTGCCTTAGAGCAAAAGAAATATTCAGCCTAGACGAGGCAATTCTCATTACACAGGACTTTCACCTGCCAAGAGCAATATTCACCTGCAACTCCCTAGGTGTCCAATCACTCGGACTTAGTGCAGACTTATCAACATATCCAGCTCAAAGAAACTTGCAAATGAGAGATGTTTTTGCTTCAACACTAGCTGTAATTGATATTTACCTACGAAAACCCTACGTAGTACCAGGAGAAGAAATTAAACTGTAAAGTCTATAAAATCGGCCGGTTTCACCTATACTTTATAAACAGAATCTACTCGAACCTCACCCAAGGATGTTCTAATCTGTTACTCTATAACAAATAAAACTTCGTGGATCCAAGAGAATTACCGGGATTACCAAATCTTTGACAGCCTCTTGACTTTTTGGACTGCACATGCGATCATAATATCGGACGGTGAAATGAAACTTCGGTTGATTTGATCCGTCCATTTTTTTATCTACCCACCACTTTCAACAGCTCCAAGGAAAATGCACATAGATTTTGTAAAGATATTTTCTTTTGTGATTTATCAGATATCATTATATGAATCAGATAGTCCCTGGAGCAAATGAACTAAATCCCCTTTCATATAAAATCATTGGGATCTGCTAGTAAAAAGAACCCACGATCTTACGGTCGGGGAACTAAGAATGGTTTATTAGATCCATAACAGATTAGGACATTCATATAAAGAAGTTTATTATCAGAGGGCTTTCGAGAGTGAACTAAAAAGACTCAACATTGAATACAAAAAAGAGGTAAAATTCTACTTGAAATTTAAAAATGAGGTAATCGGAAAACATTACGCAGACTTCCTAGTTGAAAATGAAATTGTAGTTGAATTTAAAACAGTTCCCTATATTAAGGATTCAGATAAGAACCAACTTCTTTCATATTTAAAGTCTATGCAGAAAAGACTAGGACTAATAGTAAATTTCCGATCTGATAAAGTTGGTATTAAAAGAATAGTTCTTCCTGACAAATATCTCCTAGAATCTGATTAATCTGATTCTGATCTGATCAATTACCAGTACTAACACAATTACACTTTGCAATTTCTGCATATTCCCAAGACTCATCCTTGATGGTTCGTTCGAGAGTATCCAAGTCGACAGCTATTAGTCCAAACTTCGCATCATATCCCTCGCTCCATTCAAAACTGTCTAGAAGTGCCCAGTAGTGGAAACCCCTTACGTCAACTCCGTTCTGGATAGCGTAATATACTTCTTTTGCATGTTCCTTTATAAACACATCTCTTGACACCTCATGATAGTCCTGCACCCCGATCTCGGTAATGTAAATAGGCAGATCATACTTATCAAATCTCATCAGCACCTCGTAGAGTCCTCTAGGATAATATTCCCGGTCAAGACCTGTTTCTTCAAAGTCTTCGGCATCTTTTGAGATGAGATCCCCTAGTAATCCTAGTCGTATTTTTTGCCGATAGTAATAGTGAACACCGATATAATCCAGCTCATCCTTCACACGGCTTACAAAATAATGGGTCCAGGATTTGTCAATTGAATAAGCCACTATATTCTCAATCACATTCTTGTTGCTATCTGATACAACGTATGAAGAATATTCTGCAATCCCAACCTCGGCATCTGAATCATATTTATGAATGATCTCAAAAGCCACCTTATGTGCCTTCACCAGATTTTTCTGAAGAACAGGAACCTTTTTTATGTCCGCCTCTCCTGGAGGCCATTTTCCCATCAGATACCCGCTGGAGATGTAAGCTGTCGGCTCGTTCATAGTCAGCCACAATTCTGTGTCATCCCCCAGATTCTCAGCAACATACTGGACATAAGCAGAAAAGTATTTGATAGAATCTTTATTCTCCCATCCGCCTTCTTCAGCAAACCAAGTCGGAATCGAATGATGCCAAAGCGTAACCATCGGAGTAATATTCCTTTCCTTTAATGCCTGCAAAACATTTTTATAGTGTACAATTTCCGTATCATCAAAAACACCTTTTTCCGGCTCAATTCTTCCCCACTCTAAAGAAAACCGATAAGAGTTTAATTCCATCTCCTTTAGCAAATCGAAATCTTCTTCATACAGATTGTAATGGTCAACGCACACATCAGTTCTATCTCCGTTTTTGATTCTTCCCTTTTCCTGCTCAAACTCCCACCAAGAACTGTATTTGTTCCCACCTTCGACCTGATAGGAGGCTGTTGCAGCTCCCCAGAGAAAACCGTCAGGAAATTTTAAAAACTCTTCTGTGGACTCCTCATGACCTACAGGTTTGTTGTATTTGTAAGAATTAATTGACAGATTTGAAAAGCAGGTGCAGAATAAGATTACAAAGATTATCACTCCGATAAGTAAAATTTTCTTTTTTCTTGGGAAGAATTTCTTCATTTGACTCTATGATCAAAGCTATTTGTGTTTATTATATATGCAAATCTACCTAATTAACAACTAAACGTTCAAATTCTTCAATAAAGAGAACATCACTTTTCGCTTACCTTAACAAACCTTATCTGAATACACTTGGAATTAAACTCGTATATATGTACAATTATCTTTATTAGTAATAACCACATGCCCAAGATCAACAAAGTCCTCCTTTTGGTTTCAATCTGTCAGTCTGTAGCTATTGTGTTACTAATACTTACTATTGTCTGGATACGCCAGACAGTCCGTAAGCAAACACTAAATAACTTTGAAAACGCAGCCCTTACAGAAAACCAAGCCCCCACAGAGAATAATTTAAAGGAGAAAACCCCATTAAAGTTAAAAGTTTCGGCAAATCTGGTCTGGTGGGATCAGGACAAGGGGTTTGAGAGTATCAAGGATAATGCAGAACTTATAGATTCTATCTCTCCTTTCTGGTATGAGCTTACAACTGATAGTGACATAGACACTTTCTCAGCAGCAGAAGATAAAGAAATTCTTGCCTTCTTGAAAACAACAGGTCTTTCAGTCACACCAGTTATCTCAAACGAGTTCAGAACTGAGCCGCTTTCGTCGATCCTAGATGGGGTTTTGGAAAGGGACAAATTGAAAAAAAAGATCATAGAGATAGCCTCCCCCTATGATGGAATTAGCTTAAATTTTGAAAACCTAGATCCCGAAGATAAGGACAACTATACAAGTTTTGTAGCTGCTCTAGCAGAAGAACTGCATAAAGATGGAAAAACTCTTACTGTTCACTTGCATGCAAAAACCGATGAGCCAGGAACCTGGAACGGTCCTCAGTCACAAGACTGGCAGAAACTCGCAGAGTCTTGCGATAAGCTCAAAATCATGGCCTACGATTACCACTGGTCTACCTCTGAAGCTGGAGCCATAGCACCACCCGACTGGGTAGAGAAAGTAATTCAGCATGCAGCAAACCTTATACCAGAGAAGAAGATCTATCTTGGCATACCTCTTTATGGATATGACTGGATCGATATGGAAGGAGAGGGAATTACCTTCGACCAGGCCATAAAGCTGGCAGAGCTCTCCAGTACTGGAATCAAATTTGACAAGAACTTTTCATCTCCTTATTTTTTATTTAGTAAAGATAAACAACAGCATGAAGTTTGGTTTGAAAATGCTGAAAGTACAAAATATAAGCTGAAACTAGCAGAGAAATACAACATAGGCGGTATCGATTTCTGGAGACTAGGAGAGGAAGACCCTAAAACCTGGGATACAATAGTAGAAGTGCTCAAGAAGTAACTTATTGAATACCTCTAACACATTCCCACTTGCCATGAACATTACAGATTGCCACAGCTTTTAGCTGAGATCCGCTTACGAGAGAAACTTGAAAATCAGCTTCTGCGACAATGTTCTCGCCTAGCTTCAAGTCGACTTTGCCAATTGACTGGTCGTTTAAGAATAATTCGATTGACTCTATGTAGTGAGCACTGTCCATCACATGACCTATCATCCCCACCTTTACTTTGGCATTTACCATTTGGCCCATTTCCAGCCTATCAGGCAATATGATCACAGGTTCATGTGTTTTTTTCAACTCGTCGGTAGCACCAGTAGCTTGTGTTTCAGCTGCCGCTGGCTGTTGCTCTGAAACAGGTGCAATACCTGCAGGAATCTCGGCCGAGGGTACTTGAGGTTGCCCAGATCCTGGAACTTGAGAATCCAGTGGTGCACTCCCTGGAGGCATCGAACCTCCTACATTTGCAGGCATGCTTGGAGGTTGTTTTACTGCTTGGGGCATTCCTGCATCACTTACCTGTCCATCTCCTCCCGGAGCTGCCGGCTGTATGTTATCAGCTGCTTGTGAGCTCCCTTCCTGAGGAAGAGTACTTGGAGAAACAGAGCTTCGACCTAGTTCTCCTCCAACCGCAGGCTGCTGAGATACCAAGTTGTCATCTGTACCTGGCTCCACTGGTGGCGGACTCACAGGTTTTGCCATGTCAGAGATACTCGGAACCGTATGAACACCAACATCGCCAGGAGTATCTGAAATTGGTTCTTCCTTTGCAGGTTCAACACTCGGATCCGGAGTCTGTCCTGGCTGTACCGGACCACTTGCTGGCTGAGGTAAATCAGGCAGTCCGCCTTGAGCAGGCGACTGCACATCATCATTTACAGCTGGAACACCTGCTGGTTGATTTGGATCGACTGGTAAATTTGAATCTTGCATAAAATATCTACTTACAAATTAGTTAACTGTCTCATAATAACAAAGGTAGAGCTTGAATGCAATTCTATCCCGCTATCTTTCTTACTGGTTCTTTCCATATTTCATTTGTCTCTTCAACATCAAATATCTTCCAATTAAATGAGTTCAATGAATATTGGAGATTCAAAAAGAACTACCTCTGAAGCATCTATCTCTTTGCTCACACCATAAATATCAGTAACCCTGACTTTGCCAGTTATTTCTTCAGGGATTTGCGCCTCTCCCCACAAGACAAAAACACTTGAACTCCCATCGATAAATTTGTACTGTCCCATGTTTGAATGCACTCCCTCAAAATCATTACCTACCTCATCATAGTCTTCAGCTAGAACCAGAATTTTGTCATAGTTATTTATTTTGTCAACGAGGTTAAGATAAACACTATGAGTTGACGAGTCACTGAGGTCCGGCATTTCAGGTTTCTCACCCCACTTGTTGCTTTCATCCCAATGTGTCCAGTTTTCAATATAGAAAAGCTTATCGGCTCCTTGTGCTAAAGCAAACACAGACGACTTCACCATAGTTTCCTCAAAAGCCTGCATATCTTCCGGTTTATCCGTCAGACTTCCATACTGTACCTCAGTCAGCCAAATTGGCTTTTCCTCAAGATCATACTTTGCAAGGAATTCCTTGAACCTGATAACAAACAAAGATTCATTTCGTTCATCAACTGAAATGGCATGAATATTTGCTATGTCAAAATAATCCCCTCCGCCGGCTTCAAAAACCGGCTCCCAAAAATCAACAAAAGTTTCCTGCATACCTGCCTGGCCACCCTGTAATACCTTTGCCTCAGAATCTGCTTTCTTTATAACCTCATATGAGGTTTTCAAAATTTCTAAATACTCTTCAGAAGTACCAACAAAAAACTTCAACTCCTCACCCATCCCCCCAGTACTGCCACCCTGCATCGAGGGTTCATTCATGATCTCCCAGTACTTAATCGGAATTATCAACCCCGGCATATCATCATTTCCATCACCATCGTATCTCTCAACTACACTTTCCAAAAACTTTGAATAAGCCTCCATATCGCAAGGTATCCCAACCTTTAGATTCCCTCCTTTTTTGGGATCAAATATTGCTTCATACGCTTTATCGTGACATGCGTTCTGATCCCAGTTGGCGAATGGTTTGATAGTTACAACAGCATATATTCCCATATCATCGATTTCCTTCATCCTATTATCGAACATACTCCAATCATAAATTCCTTTTTCTTTCTCTAGATCATTCCAGAAAAGATCGAAGCTTCTTTGCCAATAAACTCCTTCGGCGTTCATTACTTTTGATAGATGCGTAGACTCCTTTATCTGATCTAAAGCAATCTTTTTCCCGACAACAGCATTGTTTGGATTAGCTTCTTTATCATTCCTAAGATTTGAATAAATTAGCATACTTGCACTGCCCAATATTAATCCTAACAAAAGAGCAGCGAAAAAAGGCAGGTACTTCTTCATAAATATTTTTAAAAACTTAAATAAATCCTAAGCATTTGATAACTAGCTTTGCACTGACAAGTATGCTGCAATAATAGCCGCCGTCTCGGCCCTCATAGTAAAGTGCCCAAGAGAAACAATCTTGAAACTGAACTTCCTCGCCAATACTATTTCTTCATCTGCCCAGCCGCCTTCAGGACCAATCCATATGCCAACATGTTTTTCTCGATTCGACAACTGCTTGTCGCTAAATTTAAGTGGATCCCCATTTTCCTCAAACAGAATGTTTATATCTTTCCTTGAACTATATTCAACCGCTTCAGCAAACTGGGTTATTTCTTTTATCTCCGAAACAAAACGTCTTCCAGATTGCTCAGCAGCCTCAGTTGCTATCTTAGCAAGACGTTCAATCTTCAAGTTCAGCTTCACTGTCCTTTTTGTAACAATTGGGATTATTCTAGAAACTCCCACTTCTGTTGCCTTCTGTACAACAAGCTCAAAGTTGCTCTTTTTTAGGATTGAACAGTATAACGCCACAATTCTTTCATTGTTTTCCTTTCTAAAGTTACTTTTTACTAATCGAACATTTATGCTTCTAGGTTCAACAGCTAGTATCTCTGCTAAAACCTCATTTCCTTCTCCATCGAAAAGTCCTATTCTTTCGCCGATTTTCAGCCTCAAAACTTTTCTGGTCTGATCAACAACTGCTGTATCGGTAATCAGTATCTCTTCTCTCGTCAGATCAGCTTTGATCAGGAACCTGTGAATTTTCATAAGATTTACTTCCAAGTTAACTTTTTGCTTAAATAATGATATATTTTTTAGCTGTTTGTGTCTATAAGCTTCTTGAGAAAACATAGAAAATGCTGAAACTTGAAAAAGTCACAAAACAATATCTAGACATACTTTTTGAAGATGTTTCTTTCCTGCTCGGAAATAACGAAAAGGTAGGACTGGTAGGATTAAATGGATGCGGGAAAACTACCATGCTGAGAATAATCACTGAAGAGGAGAAACCCGACCAGGGAAAAGTGGAGATAGTAAATGAAACTATTGGCTATCTTCAACAGGAATTCGAGTTTGAAAAAGATAAACTTGTAGGTGAATTCCTAGAAGAACTCGTGGATGATCCTTACTCAGAAATGTATAAGGTGAAAATTATCCTGACAAAATTGAATTTGATAGAAATCGATGAGTTCCAATATATCAGAAACTTAAGCGAAGGACAGAAGATGAAGCTAAAGCTTACAGAGCTCTTGATCAAAGAACCTACCATACTTTTACTTGATGAGCCAACAAACCATCTCGACATAGACGGGATTCTCTGGTTCGAGCAGTTTATAAACGAGTTTATTGGAATCTGCATCATAATTTCACATGATCGTGAGTTTCTAAATAATACAGTAGACAGAATTTTTGAAATTGATGAGAAATCTTTATACATATTTGAAGGAAATTATGATGATTACCTTATCGGCAAAAAGAAATTTATAAAAGACAGAGCTCAGCAGTTTTCTTTCCAGGAAAGAAAAAGAAGGAGGCTTGAAAATCTCATAAACAACGCCAGAAAGATCAGTAACGGGAAGCAAAGGGGAAAGGCTATAAAAGCGGCAAAGACAAGACTTAAAAGAGAGGTCTTGTCGAAAGAAATCAATGATTATGAAGAGCGAAAAGTACGAAAGTTCGGCATAGCTGGATTTGTACATAATAGCAAAAAGGTTATTGAAACCTGCAAGCTGGGATTTGGATATCAAAGCCATAAGAAGATTATTCAAAATACTGATTTTTCCATATTTGGAAAAGAAAGAATCTGGTTTTACGGCCGAAATGGTATAGGAAAGACAACCTTTATAAACCTACTAAGAGGCGAATTGTCTCCGCAAACAGGCATTGTCAGCTGGGGTGAGAATATATCCTGGACTTATTTCTCGCAAGATCAGAGCCACTTGGGCATGGAAGCAACTGTAGAGGAATATTTCCTCAAGAACACAGGAATTCCTTACGACAAATCGTTTGGGGCACTGGAAAGGTTTCTTTTCCCAAAGGAATTTAGGAATTATAAACTCAAAGTTCTAAGCCCCGGGCAAAGAGCCAGGCTTTCATTCTGTATTTTCTCTCAACACAAGTATGATTTCTTGATACTTGATGAGCCGACAAATCACCTGGATATACAGACAAAAGAGGTTATCGAGCAGGCGCTCTCAAACTTTGATGGTGCTATGCTTCTCATTTCTCATGACCGTTATTTTGTGAGCAGTATCGGAATCAATAGAACAATCACTTTGGAAAACCGAAAGATTATTGACACTGGGGAAGATCTTATACTCTAAATAATACTTTTTCATTTGAATAGATCTTCGTTGCTGTCCAAATTGCAAGCAGTGCTGAAATGGCTAAAGATCCAACAGTTATAGCTATATGCCCCCAGTCATATGCCCCAACAAGAATTTCCTTGAAGAGAAGTATCGTATTGACTGCAGGAACAGCGAACAATGCAAGCGGAGGTTTGAAATTTGGAATCGAATTCACTATTACAACCGGCAGGATTATAATCATATATGAGGGCCCCAAATAATTTTGGGCTTCTTTATAGCTTTTGGCGAAAATCGATATCGAAAGCAGTATTGCAGAAAACACAAGAACCAGTAATATGCTTACTGCAAAAATTACGAGCAGAGCAGCTGGTTCGATAGAGAAATCCATAGCAAAACCTCCTGCTCCTGATGCCGTATTCTGAACCGATTTGTCAATATTTTCTTCAATCTTAAATCCGAACTGATTTATAGCAATGTATATGCTGACTAACGAAATGACCACCGAAGTCAAAGCGGAGGTAGAAACTGCCAGGAACTTCCCGAATACTATCTCCAGCCGTTTTACAGGAGTCAAGAGAAGGGATTCTAATGTTTTTCTTTCTTTTTCCCCAGCTGATACATCTATCGCTATATACTGTCCTCCAACATTTGCCCACATGACTATGAGCAGCGGAAGCAGAAATCCCAGTCCAAACCCGCCGATCTCCTCTTTTGTTGCGACATCTCTTTTCTCAATTACTACACCAGATAATATGTTCCCGCTAATTCCCTGATCTTTAAATCTTGACTCAAGTACCTGCTTGTTATACGCAGTCACTGCCTGATTTACTTTGCCGAGAGCGATGTCAGAACGATCATTCAACGAATGCTCAATCACTTCAATTTTAATAACTTCCTGCTTCTTGATTCTATCCTCGATATCTTCAGGTACAATAATTGCTAAGTCTACAGCTTTCTCCTTTACTGCAGCTTCTAAATCCAAGGATATATTCACTATCTCTAAATTTTCTTGAGATGAGATAAATTCCACAAGATCACTATCATTTTTTTTGTTTTCTACAGCAACTTTCACAACCTGCTTTTCCGCTTGCTGCATCTGATAATCAATCAGCTTAAACATCCCAATGATGATAAGCGGCATGAGAACCATAGGCATCACTATCATAGCCATAAGCGTTCTTTTGTCGCGCAAAGCGTCTTTTAACTCTTTTCTCCAGATTATAAAAATATTCCTCATCCTACTTATTATTAATCATTTTAAGAAATGCTTCTTCTAAATCTACCGTTTTGGTCTTTCTCAATAATCCCTTCACTGTATCCAGATCAATTAGTTTTCCCTTGTGCATGATCGCTACCCTATCGCATAGTTTTTCAGCATCAGACATCCTATGAGTGGACAAAATCACAGATTTCCCAGCCTTCTTTTCCATTCGCATAAAGTCCACTACTGTCAGCGAAGCCAAAACATCAAGCCCGGTTGTAGGCTCATCGAGAATTACAACCTGCGGGTCATGAATAATTGATCTTGCAATTGCAAGCTTCTGCTTCATACCTGTAGAGTAAGTTCCTGCCTTTCTATCCAGAAATTCCTGCATATCAAGAAGCTTTGATAACACCTCTATTCTATCATCTAACTGTTCTCTCCCAAGCCCATAGAGCTCACCAAAATATGCTAGATTCTCGCGGCCAGTGAATCTGTCATAAACACCTATTTCAGTTGTTAGAATTCCTATATTCTCCCTTACCTTTTGCGAATCTTTCACAACATCACAGCCGCATACTTCTACGCTTCCGCTTGTGGGCTGAAGAATAGAAGAAGTGATACGTAACGTTGTAGTTTTTCCTGCTCCATTTGGCCCAAGCAGGCCGAAGATTTCACCGGCTTTTGTCTCAAAACTGATAGAGTCAACTGCAACAAATCCGTTGAACTTTTTAGAAAGATTATTAACTTGAATTAGAGATTCTCTGTTATTCATAAGCATATTCTCAATCCGAGTTTACAATTTCCGGCTATTACTGTCAATCCCTAGTTCCATTGCTCTTTTTATTTGTGGAAGTTCTTCCGGCTTAACCCCACCCAGAGAATTACCCTCGAACCCTTGGATTATTCCTACTCCTTCAATATCAACCTCTACTCTGCTGGTCGATGCAAGAACAAGATTTGGTTCGCGAATCTCGCCATCTGAAGGCCCTTTGTTTATAAAGCATTTTCTGGCATCCATGATGACAAGATCTGGAGTAAAGAATGTATTTAGCTCAGCGATCTTTTCCTGAACCTTCCCCATATGAAGTTTCAACCTCTGAATCGGTTTCATAAAGCCCACAGCTAACTTCAAAGCTCCGGTATACTGCGCTACAAAATGAGTTTTAAGACACGGAAGCAAAATTATCCTATCCACTTGTTCTAGAATCTCCGGGATGTGAACACATTTAAGAAACCGGCCATTTGGTATTTCTTTTCTTACCCACTTCCCCTCATCAAATGATACAACCTTCAGCTTCTTGTACTTACCTGCAAGAGCAAAAGCTCCCTTTCTTTCCATAACTTTTCGGGTGTTTTGGCTGAAAGTGCAAGAATCTCCAAGAATTATCTCTCCAACATCATTTTCAAGAAGTAACTCTATAACAGCCTTGATAAATTCTATATCAGATGATGCTGGAAAAGGATCTGCTGTATTGAAATTGGGTTTTAGAAGAACCTTTTCCCCAGCTTTAACACATTGTTCCAATCCACAGAGTTTAGCTATCGTGTCTCTTACAGAGTTTTTTAAACTTTTCCCCTTGACAACTTCTATTTTAACAACAGGCTTATTCATATCACTTGTTGTCTTATAACAAATAAAACTGATATAATATGAATTATGACAGAATTTGTAGAAGGTGTTAATACCTTAAGTTTAGGAGAGCTTCCTTTATATCCTGAACCAAAGACATCACTGTTTGAAATCCGTGTCCCTGGTGGGGAAAGACTTGTTCACATGGGCCAGATGTGGGTACATGGACTGAATACTCATAGTCACCCTTACTCACGAAGAGTCGAAACGATTTTAGAAGATGCCCCAGTGAACCAAATTTCAAAGCTAATAACCCCGGAAACGTTGGATGTGTATATGATCTCTCAAACAGAAACAGGTCCAACTTTCGTTACGAAAGCCTCTCAACACGCAGTTTTGATGATCGATCAATTGCCCAATCAAGTAGGAGTCACTTCTCTAGATAGTTTAACTTTAAGAGTTGTCTCTCCTCCAATATTAGGTAGAACCTCAGTGTCTAACTCCTTAATCTTCGACGCACACAGAGGGAATTATGACGAGAGACCTCCAGGACCAGTCCTTTTGGGAAGAGAATATAATGTTCGAGAACCTCATAGATCAGCTATTCTCAAAATGCTATCACAGAATTAAGTTCTTATAGTTTGGACAAGGCAAAATTCTTCTGTTATATTATTTCCATTATAAGCAGGAACTCAAGAACTGATGAGACCACATATTGCAGAAAAACTTGGGAAATCAGATATCAAAGACGTTAAGCTCTCCGTAATTTTCAAAAACCTCGGACAAGGACTCTATAATATTTTCGAACCGATCATTTTCTACAACATTCTGGATCATAGATTTGAATTAGTCTTGCTTTACTATGGAATACAAAGTTTCTATTATGCCGCCCTAGCCCACATAGGAGCAAGGGTCATGGGAAAGATCGGTATCAAGAAAAACCTCATATGGGGAACTCTATTTCTAATATTTTACTGCCTAACAATTCTCTACTTCTCAAATCTTGATATTACTCTAGCGACAAATCCGGGCTTAACAATTCTTGCATTCTGCACTCTAGCTACCATAGCATCAGCCTATCAATCCCTTTACTGGCCGGCATTTCACACTGATCTCAGCCTGTTTATGAGAAGAAAAGAGAGCGGGAAGAACATTGGAACCTTTTACCTGATCGGTCAAATGACTTCAGTTATTGGTCCGATTCTTGGAGCACTCATTCTACTAAATCTTTCCCTTACCCATCTGATCACACTCGAAGTCCTACTACTTCTCATATCGACTCTTCCGCTAATCCGGGGGCCGGATGAGCATCCGCATTCTTCACTTTCCTTTGGCGGATTCGTCAAATTTCTCTTTAGCAAAAAAAGATTTAAGTACTACTTACCGTTTTATGCTGAGGGGATCAACGGCTATATCGCAGGTGTTTTCTGGGGACTTTTCGTCTACACAATCCTTCAAAACATTCTTGACCTAGGTCTTATCGCATCCGGGGTATCTCTTTTCACAGGACTTTTTGTTTTTGGCTTGGGATACTTCATCGACAAAAGGAAACACCTGAAAGATAAGATTTTGAGAATAGGCGTTACTACGTCTTCTATCGGCTGGATTATCAAGGGACTCCCCACAAGCGGCTTATTTTTCTTTGTTGCTGATAACATACAAAAGTTTGGTGATATAGTTGCTAGAATACCGTTTGAGAAGGTGATGTATAATAGGTTCAAGAGTATAAAGAGCCTGGCAGATGAGTACGTAGTGATACGGGAAATGGCCTACCATATCGGAGGCGGAATTATCATGATAATCCTGGCGGTTATCATCTGGCAATTCAATCTCATGTACTCGGCATTTATAGTTGCTGCTATCAGTTCTCTTGTTTATCTTTTAATGAGATAAGTGATCTATCTCGACCAGCATGCCGACACAAATAGATATAGAAATGATTTATGACCTTCATTTTGTATCCATCTTTCGTTTCTTCTATTACAAAACACTATCAAACGAAAAGGCAGAAGATCTCACAAGCGAGACTTTTCTAATATTCATAAAGCAGCTTAAAAAGGAGAAGGAAATTGAAAATCCAAAGAATTTTCTTTTTGGCATAGCAAGAAACGTATTCCTGAAATATCTGCGCAGGAAGTATAGGGAAGAACTGTCTCTTGACGAGAGACAATTAGAAGACTTTGCGCAGTATACACAGAACTTCCTTGAAGAAATCGATCAGAAACCAACACTTGAAGACAAAGTACTCAAATACATACTCCAGCTTCCCGAAAAGCAGAGAGAGGTATTGTACATGAGACTCATCGCCAAGATGAATCTGGGAGAAATTGCTGAGAAACTTGGAAAAAACATGAACCATGTAAAAACAACTCAAAAAAGGGGGATCAAGAATTTGAAGAAACTAATTGCTCTGTCACAATAAAACGGTTGAAAATTGAAATACCGGCAATAAAACCGAACGAGGTTTGCGTGAAGTGCCCGCACTGAACTGAACGAAGTTCTAGTTCAGTGTACACCGCCTGGAACTAATATATTAGTACGAATTAATTATGGAAAATTACAATAACAAAGACGATGCAGAGAAGCTGCTCCAACAATTTACAAAAGAAAAATCTTTCCCAGACAGGGATTTCACTGAGCAGCTTAAAACGCACGTGCTTTATAAATCAAAATCCAATAATTTATTTATTAATTTCTTTCGGATGAATGTCAAAAAACTAGCTCTTTTAGGTTCGGGATTATTTGTTTTTCTCGCGATCACTCTTACTTCAGGATATCTTTTACTTAGACCCTCAAAGTCGACTACTGACGTGTTGACACTGTCAGGAAGCGATACGCAAAGGATTTTGCAGAATTTAATGCAAAACAATTCTAAAGGATCTTATATGGTCAACTACCAGAATGAAAATGCGTTTGCCACCGCAAAGGGCGAAAGTGATTTTGCTGAATCAATGCTTTATCCAGTCATAAACCAGTATAAATATTATCACTCAAAGAGCCAAATAACCGCAGGCCCTGGAAAAGATAAATGTGAGGTTTACTCAAATGTGGAAACCGGAATATACGAAACATACGAATACTTCGATGAGAACAACTTTTATTCAAAGTACATCTTTAAAGACGGAAGCAATAACCTGCTTGACTCTACACTTTCGGGAAACACATATATGATCGAGTATAAGGGAGGAAAATATGCTGTAAAGGTTGAATATGAAAATTCCGGAGATACGTCTCTCTCGGGAAACCCAAAAAACCCTGTTGTTGAATCTATTGACAGTGAAGAGTCCGGAGAAAGTCCTTCTGAGCCAGCACCCGATAACTGGAACGAACCTGATGAAATGGACATCCAAGATATTATCGACTCCATCTGGGGGGAAAATGTAAAGGTCGAAGAAGTAAAAACTGATGGAAAACTTGAATATTACATTGTCACTTGGGAAGAGCAAACTAGCTGCGACTTAAACGTGATGGTTAAAGAGTCTCAGACAGTGAGTATGTCCAAAAGTGTAACTGACACAGATGAAGAAACCGAGGACATGGAAAAGATAGTGAGAAAATCATGGATTGATCCTGAAAGCTACCAGATATTCAAAGAAGAAACTTACTTCACAGAGATAAAGCCTGAAAATCTGATCCAGACAAACGAGATGGAGCAGGAAACTTCAAATGCAGACTTTGAGAGCGTAAAAGATAAGTTCAACTTTGATTACAACGTTGAAGTAAGAACCCTTACACGAAATGACCTAACATTTGATCCTTATGTCTACGAAACAGACCGAGAGAAGTATCTGGATGAAGTAGAAAGCTTTATAAAGTCAGAGAACATTTCAGTGCTGTTCCCGCAAGACAAAAAGTGGCTTCTGGACAGTGCTTATTTAGCTTCTGTATACAGATCACAAGAATACAACTACTACCAAGATAGAGATTTCTACCCAGAAGGTTCTCTGGGAGACACAATGTATACAGAAATGAAGGAAGCATATAGTCTTGTTGGCACTACTGAAGCATTGGGTTACTTAGATTTCCGAACGAAGAATTATGAGTACTATATAAGTGCAAGTATATTTGATGAAGGAATTGATACGGATCAAGTTCTAAACGAAATGTTCGGAATGACTGAATCAACTGAAAAGTCTCAGATCGAGATCATTATTGACGGAAAGAAAGTAACTGCACAAAGATACACTATGGAAGAAAGCTGGAATGTTTCTCCATCATCTGGAGGTGAGGAACCAATAAGCAACGATGATCCTGTAATGAAGGAAGAAACTTCAGAGAAAGAAACTGACTCCTATACAACAGTGGCTATTGTATTCGACTATGCCGGTTCAAGATACATCATCGTAACAGGTTTCGACTCCACAGCTAAGAAGATAGAGAATATAGGAACCTCATATAAGTCTTATGAGGCTGGAAAGCCCAACGAGTTGAAACAGTTAATAGATATGATTGAAGAGATGTTGGTAGCCACAGCCGATGATACTGATATCGTCAACTACCCAGAAGAAGATGTGTCGGAAGTTGTACCTATGGAAGGTTAGAATTTAGACTCTGCTTGCGGAGCGAAGCTCCGCAAGCAGAACCCGTAGTATCTTAAATTTCTAAAAAAACAGCTTCACATAGTCTCCTAAAACAGCTTTTAGCTTCAACAAACCGGTTACTGTATCAACCTGAATTTCATCGTATTCTGTTGGGATTTTGAAATCAACACCGTCATAATATATATCAAAAACTCCTTTAATATTATCAGAATCATACTCGAGAATTCTCGGAAGATCATCGCTAGTATCTACCCAAACAGTGATAATTCCGCCGGTTTCCTTATCAGTAACTATATATTTATCACAGGTCATATCTCGGCAACTTTCCTCTCCTTTGTATTCAACTTCGAAGTCAGGACTTTCTTCCCATTCTTCCATATCATCAAGAATAGCCTCTGGACTGCTTGTTGACACTTCATCATAAATATCTTCACCTTCACTGCCCTCTTCAACCTCGAATCTCACCGTATCCTTCCCATCTGACATATAAGCATAGACTTTGTCCCCACTCTCTTCAGTATACATAAGTAATTCCTCTCCCTCCATTACTAGTTTTATAAAATTCTCGTGTAGATTCTTCGTCATCGCTGTTGTAGCAATTTCGTAATTCTTCCCCCCGTATTCATAATCTATCTCTCCAACTGCTCTTACTGAATCAATGTCGTCATAATTGGCCGTTGCCTCCTCCAAACTGCTTTTTTCTTCTTCTGTAGTAGTTGACTGAGTATTTGTGGTTCCATCAGAATCACTGTCTGAATTTCTGGCAATCCTGATCCCTATCAATATGCCCCCTACAAGAAGTAGCAAAAGTAAGATAATAAAAATTCCTATTAGCAGATATCTCTTTTGCATTGTGCAGAATTAAAATATTAAATATTTTCATAATCTAGCATAGAAAAAAGCTGTAAGCAAATACAAAGAGGTATTGTTCTGCGATTGATCATATATCAGATGCCGGCTAACAGGTGCCTGAGAGATAAGCATTATTATACCCTTGTTATCGGAATTGCGGATTACTGAACACGGCTTACTGTCTTTTGAGTCTCAAACTGTTTGTCACCACACTCACACTACTAAAAGCCATAGCCACACTGCCAATGATTGGAGAAAGTAGAATACCAAAAAAGGGATAGAGAATTCCAGCAGCGATTGAAATGCCTATGACATTGTACCCAAATGCCCATCCGAGATTCTGCTTAATCACTTTCATAGTTTGCTTTGAAAGCTGGATTGTTTCGACAACTTTTCCCAAATCCCCTTTGACCAAGACTATATCCCCGGATTCGATAGCAACATCTGTACCTGTGCCCATAGCGATACCAACATTTGCTTGAGCAAGCGCAGGAGCATCATTTATTCCATCACCTATCATAGCGATAATCTTATCTTCGGTCTGCAGATCCTTCACAATCCTCGCTTTATCTTGCGGCAACACATCGGCACGTACTTCGTCAATGCCTAGCAAGCGAGCGATAGAACGAGCTGTCTTTTCGTTATCACCTGTCAACATTATTACCTCCAGCCCCAAATTGTGAAGCAGCACAATAGCAGTCTTGGACGTATCTTTTATAGTATCTGCAACAGCTATTATCCCCTCTACTTTTTGGTCGATAGCAACTATCATCGGAGTTTTACCTTCCTCGGCCAGCCTGTCAAGATCCTCATGTACTTTGTTTGTATCTAACTTCCGACTCTTCATCAAGGCCAAATTCCCTATAAACAATTCTTTATCACCAACCTTGGCATATACTCCTCTCCCAGTTATTGAATCAAATTTGTCTGGATCAGGAAGTGTCTTTCCAGGATTTTCGTGCTTCCATTTGTTTACTATTGCCTGTCCCAATGGATGCTCAGAATTCTTTTCTGCAACCGCAGCTATGTTCAATAGTTCTTTTTCTTCAACTTTTCTGACAACTATCTCTACCACATCAGGGTTCCCCTTTGTCAGAGTGCCTGTCTTATCAAAAACAACAGTATTTACCTTATGAGCGATTTCGAGAGCCTCAGCATTTCTGATAAGAATCCCTTTCGTCGCTGCTTTTCCCGTTCCAACCATGACTGCAGTTGGAGTAGCAAGACCCAGAGCACAAGGGCAGGCAATGATCAGTACTGTTGTTGCAACGTAAACTGCTATTTGGAGAGGATTTATATTCTTATCCAGCAAACCTAGACTGGGAGCAATAACAAGCCAGAAAAAGAATGACAATACGGCTATTGCTACAACTGCTGGAACAAAGACAGCCGAAATTTTATCTGCCAATCTTTGAATAGGTGCTTGAGAATTTTGAGCTTCCTCAACCATTTCGACAATTTGAGACAACATAGTCTCCGACCCGACTTTTTGTGCTCGAAATCGAAAACCTCCAGTTTTATTGATAGTTGATCCAATAACTGCATCCCCCTTCTTTTTCTCAACTGGCATAGACTCACCAGTCACCATCGTTTCATCTACAGTTGATGCTCCATCAAGAATCTGTCCGTCAACCGGGATTTTTTCTCCTGGTTTCACAATAACAATATCCCCTACTTCAACTTCTTCAACAGAAATTTTCATTTCAACCCTGTCACGAATAACGGTCGCTTCCTTTGCTTGTAAGGCTAACAGTTTCTTGATTGCATCACTCGCACGTATCTTTGCACGAGATTCCAGTAAACGTCCAAGCAATACAAAGAAGATGATAAAGACTGTTGCTTCAAAAAACACTTCCACTCCTCCAGTTAATGAAGTAAATAAATCGGGTAAGAACATTACAATAGTCGAAAATATCCAGGCAGTAAAAGTTCCAAGCGCAATCAGCGTATCCATATTCGCAGACCTTGCCTTCAGAGCCTTCCAAGCGCTCTTGAAGAATTGTCTACCTCCAACAAACAATATAGGAGTCGAAATCAAGAAATGCATAAAGTAAAGATTGGAAATATCCGCCGAATAACCCCCAATAACTACATACATTTCACCAAACAATCCCATAAGCTCACTAAGTCCGAGTGTTCTTCGTATCAGCATCCATCCCATCACAACAGCAAACAACAAAGCCCCCAGCCCGGACCACAAAACATTTCTTTTCAATCTTTTGAATTCCTCACGTTTGAGCTTACTTACTTTGTCCCATTTCTCCTCCTTGATTTTTTCTACTTCCGGCAGTGAAGCAAGTTTTGTTCCTCCCTCATCTGTTATTAGTTCATAGCTTCCAGCACTTTGTACCGCTTTTTTTATCTTGTCTAGAGTAACACTGTTCTCATCGTATGAAACCACCATCTTTTCAGTTCCAAAATTCACTTTAACACTTTCCACTCCAGTGAGCTTGCCTACCATACGTTCGATTAGAACTTTACAGCTCGCACAGTGCATACCAACTATGGGAAATGTCTCTTTTTTTAGCATGATTCTATTACCTTATAAGCCACACCCACACCATTAATGATCCCCTTTACTTTCTCTATGTCTCTCTCGGTTACATCTTTGAGTTCCACTTTCCCAATTCTTTTCTTCGGATCAATTATCTGCATATTATATATGATCCCTCTGAACTTTTTTTCAATATCCGTTCTAATCAGCTTGCAACAAGCCTCACAAAACATTCCCTTTACAAGTATCTTTGTTCTCATAAAAAATTATTAAAATTAAACTGGTTTCTTCGTTACGGCAAATGTTTTTACTTTGTTGCTCCACAGCCACAACTCCCACCACAGCTTCCTCCGCAGCTTCCATCACATGCTCCGCTTTCAGAAGTATCAGCTGTATCCCCTGAACCGCCAACAGTTCTGTTTGTATCACTAGTTCCATCATCCCCAACCACTTCGATTACACCTGATATCATTCCCATCCAGCAGCTAAATTTGTACTTACCTTCTTTTTGCGGCGTAAACTCTTTTGTCACCGAGTTTCCTTCAATCTTTACCTCTCCATCAAAAAAATCTCCTGCAATAACTGCACCTGAACAACCACTGACACCCTTATTATTTATCACCCATTTCACAGGAACGCCCACCCTTACCTTGAAATGATCTGGAGAATACTCATAAGCCTTCGCATCCATTTCAATCACCTGCTTTCCATCTACTATTGGAGGGAGGTCGTCTGTATCTTTTGCCTGAGCTTTTTTGTCTAGTTGAACGTCATTTAAACTTTGAAAGCCAAGTACGTTCAGCTGCGAATTGATATTGAAAACTGCGAAGAACAACAACAAAACTCCTGCGATCTTCAGAAATCTCTGTGAAGTATGAATTGGCTTATCGAGTAACTTCATGCTAGACAAACCAATCAAAAATAGAAGTGGAAGTGTTCCGAGAGCAAATGAAAACATGATCAAGGCTCCTTGAACTGCACTCCCGGAAGCAAGCGCAAGTCCCTGAGCAGTTATAGTAAAACCGCATGGGAGGAAGAATGTTAGGGCACCCATGGCAAAAGGCATATATTTCCCCTTGAAGTTTTTCTCATCTACAACTTTGCGTGAGATTGACTTCGGAAATCTAAACTGAAAATTTTGTAATCTTTTTACACCCAGCATCTGCAAAGCCAAAACTACCATCATTATTGAGACTCCAATTGTTAGCAAGGAAGATAAGGTCATAGATATTTTAAAAAAACTTCCAATCGCACCCAAGACAGCTCCAAGTATAATATAGGCAAACAATCTTCCGACTTGAAAAAGAATATTCGGCTGAAGCTTTTCAAAAACGCTTTCGGATTTCGCGTAAACCTGAGACCATTGCTTTGACATTGACAATATAATCCCGCCAACCAATGCAGCACAACTCGAAACACCAGCGATAAGTCCAAACACAAAAAATGCCGGTAGAGAAGACGAAGAATTTACATTTATTAGTGAAGAGATGCCAGATCTATTAAGTAGCAAAAAACCTGATATGAGAAAGGTAACTATTGCCCCGATGAAGAGTAGATCTATAAGCTTTTTCCTATCTACCTTCAGTTCCCCGCCTTTTTCGACTTTCAAAAAAGGCTGAGTTTCTAGATCCTCTTCTTTTGCCATAGAGAATTTATAGTCCTCGTCTTTAAACAACTCATTTAGTTTTTCTATACCGATATCTTCCCCCTTGTACTTTATCTCAACTCCCGAATCCTTATTTGAAGCCTTTACGACCTTGACCCCGGAAAGCTCCAGCAGCTTCTTTTCAATTATCAGCTCACAACTCGGACAGTGCATCCCCTGAACATAGAACTTAGTTTTCTTCGAGTTGTTTCTCTCCATCATGTTATGATTAGAAAAATAAATTATTCCGTCCTAAAGGTCAATGAATTCAATCTCGCCGTAGCAGATTCTCCTTCCTCGCTTCATCGTAGATATCCAAATACAATCATCTCTAGGTTATAAGTCTGAGAATTCTGCGAAGGCGGATTAATCTGCAACTTTAGTAACTTGTATAACTTCGGCTATGAGTCTATTTTTAACACGAGAAGACTTTGAAGACATGCCTTCTGCAAAACAAGTATTCAGATGGTCTGTCAACTTTTCGCCTTTAGCGGATCTCAAATATCCAATAACTGCATTTAACTGCTGCAAAACATCTATGCAGTATTCATGGCTCTCTACCATAGTTATCACCTTGTCTATATGGGATCTCGCTTTTTTGAGGGATAGAAGAACTTTCGGGTTGTATTTTTCCATTTTCATCTTTTAATAAATAAGTATGTCTACTACCTAGAGCCCAGTATGTTGCACACGCCTGTCTGCCAAAGTCTTGACGAGAGCAGAAACCAGACTTAGAGTAACAGACACACAAAATCACCATAACCTATGGTACAGGTTATTACCTTTATAAAGAATTGTCAAGTCCTATAATGTACTCATCGGGAAGATATTACCCACCTAAGACTTGCAAAGGAATGGAGCCAGGTGAGAGAATTGGGTAATACTTTACATTACCAATGTCTCAACCATGACTCCAATCATATCTTACAA